>JARLIN010000522.1 GCA_031291715.1 Rhodopila sp.
AAGCGGTGCAGCGGCACCGCAACGCCTATGGCGACAGCCTGGTGTATCGCGACCTGCTCGACGCCGGCGGCGACTACGCGTTCCGCCTGCGCGGCGAGGACCATGCCTGGACCCCGGAATCGATTGCCTCGTTGCAACACGCGGTGCGCGGCAAGTCGCCCGACGACTACCGCACCTTCGCCACCACCATCAACGATCAGAGCGAGCGGCTGCTGACCATCCGCGGCCTCATGCAGTTCAAGTTCGCGCCGACCCCGGTTCCGCTGGAAGAGGTCGAGCCGGCGGCCGAGATCGTCAAGCGCTTCGCCACCGGCGCGATGAGCTTCGGCTCGATCTCGCGTGAGGCGCATACCACGTTGGCGATCGCGATGAACCGGATCGGCGGCAAATCGAACACCGGCGAGGGCGGCGAAGAATCCGACCGCTACGTTCCGCTGCCGAACGGCGACTCCGAACGCTCCGCCATCAAGCAGGTGGCGTCCGGCCGCTTCGGCGTCACCACCGAGTACCTGGTCAATGCCGACGACATCCAGATCAAGATGGCGCAGGGCGCCAAGCCGGGTGAAGGCGGACAGTTGCCCGGCCACAAGGTGGACAAGAACATCGCCCGGGTTCGGCACTCCACACCAGGCGTCGGCCTGATCTCACCGCCCCCGCACCACGACATCTACTCGATCGAGGATCTGGCGCAGCTGATCCACGATCTGAAGAACGTGAATTCGAAGGCGCGGATCTCGGTGAAGCTGGTGTCCGAGGTCGGTGTCGGCACGGTCGCGGCCGGCGTGTCCAAGGCACGCGCGGATCATGTCACCATCGCCGGGTATGAAGGCGGCACGGGCGCCAGCCCGCTGACGTCGCTGACCCATGCCGGCTCGCCCTGGGAAATCGGCCTGGCCGAGACTCAGCAGACGCTGGTGCTGAACGGGTTGCGCAGCCGCATCGTGGTGCAGGTCGATGGCGGCCTGCGTACCGGCCGCGACGTGGTGATCGGCGCGCTTCTCGGCGCCGATGAGTTCGGTTTCGCCACCGCGCCGCTGATCGCGGCCGGCTGCATCATGATGCGCAAGTGCCACCTGAACACCTGCCCCGTCGGGGTGGCGACGCAGGACCCGGTGCTGCGCAAGCGGTTTACCGGCACGCCGGAGCACGTCATCAACTTCTTCTTCTTCATCGCCGAGGAAGTGCGGATGCTGATGGCTCAACTGGGCTTCCGCACGTTCAACGAGATGATCGGCCAGGTCGGCAAGCTGGACATGCGCCGTGCGGTCGAGCATTGGAAAGCCCACGGCGTCGACCTCGGCAAGATCCTGTATCAGCCGACGCTGAAGCCCGGGATCGGCATTCACCACACCGAACTCCAGAACCATCACTTGGACAAGGCGCTGGACCAGGTGCTGATCCGGGAGGCGGCCGCGGCTTTGGATTCGCAAACGCCAGTTCGGATCGAACACCCGATCCAGAACGTCAACCGTACCGTCGGTGCCATGCTGTCGGGCGAGATCGCTCGCCGGTACGGCCATGCGGGCCTGCCGGAAGACACGATTTCGATAAACCTGACCGGCACCGCCGGCCAGAGTTTTGGCGCGTTCCTGTCGCGTGGTGTGTCGCTCAACCTGACCGGTGACGGCAACGACTATGTCGGCAAAGGTCTGTCCGGTGGGCGGGTCGTGGTGCGGCAACCCGCGCACGTCAAGCGCGATCCGGCCGAGAACATCATCGTCGGCAACACGGTGCTGTATGGCGCCATCGCCGGTGAAGCCTACTTCCAGGGCGTCGCCGGGGAGCGTTTCGCGGTCCGTAATTCCGGCGCCATCGCGGTGGTGGAAGGCTGCGGCGACCACGGCTGCGAATACATGACTGGTGGCGTGGTGATCGTGCTGGGTGACACCGGCCGGAACTTCGCCGCGGGCATGTCGGGCGGCATCGCGTATGTCTATGACGAGAACGCGCGGTTCCAGAAACTGTGCAATATGGCGGGCGTCGATCTGGAGTCCGTTGGCGTGGCCGAACTCGGCCTGGCCGACGAACCGGGCCGACCGCGTCAGCGCGCCGTCAGCGTCGAGGATAGCGGCATGGGCGATCCGCTGCGCTTCGACGCCGAGCGCCTGCGCATCCTGGTCGAACGGCATCTGCTGTTCACTGGCAGCGCGCGGGCCCGGGAACTGCTGGACGACTGGGAAAACGCTTTGTCCCGGTTCGTGAAGGTCATGCCGCGCGAATACAAACGCGCGCTGCTCGAACTTCGCGCCGAGGCCGCCACCAGCGCCACTGTTGCCGCCGAATAAGAACTGTTTCGCCAGGGCATGCCCCCCGTCCCTTCCAGGGACGGCGGCGGCTGCCGGGTGACCATCTGGAGACGATCATGGGTAAGGCTACCGGTTTCCTGGAGATCGAACGTCACGATCGCGGCTATGAAAAGCCCGAGGTGCGGCTGAAATCCTTCAAGGAATTCGTCAAGCCGCTGTCGGCCGAGGAACTGAACGGCCAGGCGGCGCGTTGTATGGATTGCGGCATCCCGTTCTGTCACAACGGGTGTCCGGTCAATAATCAGATCCCCGACTGGAACAATCTCGTCTATCGGGAGCAGTGGGAGCAGGCGCTCATCAACCTGCACTCCACCAACAATTTTCCCGAGTTCACGGGCCGCGTCTGCCCGGCGCCATGTGAGGCCGCCTGCACGCTGAACATCGACGACAACCCCGTCACCATCAAGACGATCGAATGCGCCATCGTCGATCGCGGATGGGCGGAAGGCTGGATCGTGCCGATCACGCCGACGGTGAAAACCGGGAAGACGGTCGCGGTCGTCGGCTCCGGCCCCGCCGGCATGGCGTGCGCGCAGCAGCTTGCCCGCGCCGGTCATGCGGTGACGCTGATCGAAAGGCAGGACCGCATTGGCGGCCTGCTGCGCTACGGCATTCCCGACTTCAAGATGGAAAAGCAGCTGATCGACCGTCGCATCGACCAGATGGCAGCGGAAGGGGTAACCTTCCGCACCAGCACCGAGGTCGGCAAGGACGTCTCGGTGGACCAATTGCTGGCGGAATACGACGCCGTCGTGCTGTCCGGCGGGGCCGAGTGGCCGCGCAACCTGGACGTCACCGGCCGCGACCTCGATGGCATCCACTACGCGATGGATTTCCTGACGCAGCAGAACAAGCGCGACGCCGGCGATAAGGAGGCGGCGGCAGCCCCGGACGGGACGATCAGCGCCAAGGGCAAGCATGTCGTGGTGATCGGCGGTGGCGACACCGGGTCCGATTGCATCGGCACTTCGGCGCGCCAGGGGGCTGCCTCGATCACCCAGATCGAGATCTTGCCGAAGCCGCCAGTGAAGGAAGACAAGGGTATGGTCTGGCCCGACTGGCCGACCAAGCTGCGCTCGTCCCACGCCCATGATGAAGGCTGCGAGCGGGACTGGGCGATCCTGACCAAGAACGCGGTCGGCGCTGATGGCAAGGTCACTGCGTTGGATTGCGTCCGCGTCGAGTGGGAGCGCACCCCGGACGGACGCATGACGATGAAGGAAATCACCGGCAGCGAATTCCAGCTCAAGGCCGATCTGGTGCTGCTGGCGATGGGCTTCCTGGGCCCGCGGCGCGGGGCGCTGCTGGATCAGGCGGGGGTGGAACTGGATCAGCGCGGGAACGTGCTGGCGAACACCGTCCAGTACCGGACCTCACGCGACAAGCTGTTCGCCGCCGGTGACATGCGGCGCGGCCAGTCCCTGGTGGTCTGGGCGATCCGTGAGGGCCGGCAATGCGCCCGGTCGGTCGATCAGTTCCTGATGGGGGCGAGCACTCTGCCGCGGTGAGGAAGGCCCGGGCGCTGCCCCCCGCCTCCGCAGGCGGCATGCCCGGACCCGCAAGGGGGCAACGCCCCCTTTTGATCCCATTAACGGGTTCCAAGGGCCGCCGGCCCTTGGCGGGGGCGAGGGGCGAAGCCCTCGTCGTCTATCGCCGACCGGTGGCGGCGTCCCACCATGGGCATACGCCCTCCATGCGGCGGTAGTTGCCATCCATGACATAGAGCGGCTCACGCTGGCCGTCCGCGGCGGCTTTCAGCCGCATCGCCCGTGCCTCCTCGCGCTGTTCCGGCGGCAGCCAGGCCCGGTCGTGGCCCCACAGGCTCGGACCGACGGTGACCTCGGCCGGAGTCCAGGCGCCTGGGGTGACCTCCTTCCCGCCCCAGCCGTATTCCAGCATGAAGCCAGACGGCGAGCGCAGGTAGTAAGACGTGACCGCATCGTTGGGATGGCGGCCCAGCGTTGTCGCGATCCGGTCAGGCTCGCCCAGCGCGATGTCGTAGCCTTGGCCGACATCGTCCAGCGAGAACAGCTCGACCATCAGGTGATGCAGATCCTGCTTGCCGGTCTCGATCAGCGCCACGGAATGGTGCCGTGGATTGACATGAAGGAAGTATGCCCGGAACGGTGAAGTAATGTAATCGCTGATGCCAAAACCCAGCAGGTCTTTGTAGAATCCAAGCAGATCGTCGATGTTCTTTACGTGGAAGACGACATGTCCCATGCCGAGAGCGCCGGTCCTGAACCCGGAAATCGCGCGTCCCGGCTGGAAGGGATCGTCGGCGATGGCGGCGCCGTGGAAAGCTTCCAGATGGTTGCCGCCAGGATCATCGAAGCTTATCAGTTCCTTGACGAAACGGTTATCCGCCAGGGACGCAGGCTCTTGCCTGACCCTGACACCGGCCGCCTCAAGCCGGGCGGCGAGGGATTGGAGGGATTGGGCGTCGGCGACCTCGAAGCCGAAGTAGCGCTCCCCATCGGCGAGGGACCGGTCAACCACCAGCCGTTGCTTGCGATCGTCCATGCGGAACGCCCGGGCGGTGTTGCCGCGCTCGATCATCTGCATGCCCAACCAACCGGTGGCGAAGGATGTCCAGTCGGATAGATCCGACGCCCCTACCCCAACATACCCCAACCCACGGATTTCCATAGTTTTCCTCCCCGAGCCCGCCGCGATCGGGCGGATCGCGAATCTTAGCAGCGCCGGCCGCTGGTGCAATGCCGGCCTGGTCGGCTCTATGTTCCCGGGAGGGTCTTCAGCAGAAGTGTGATTTGCTCGATCAAGCGTTCGCCCTCGACCGGCTTACGCAGGACGTGGAAATTGCCACCGGCGATCGTGGCGACGGACGTAACCTGTTCGGCATAACCCGTCAGCAGAATCGCCGGGAGATCCTTATTGATTTCACGCGCCTGGCGGATCAGCGTGATACCGTCTGCACCGGGCATGGTAAGGTCCGTGACCAGCGCATCGATGGCTGATTCCTGGCGCAGGATCATCAGCGCTTCTACTGCATCTGCGGCCTGAACTGGACAAAACCCGACAACCTCAAGCACCTCTGCCAATGTCTCCCGAACGGACTCATTGTCATCGACAATTAATATTCGCCTTCTGCTTGCCGAGGCATCCATTGCGGAAAAATTCATAGCGTCCTGACGCGGCTTACCGGCGGCACCGTTTTCCGTCGGCCCCTTATTCTCGTCCGACTGGGCCATTTGCCATCTTGGAGCCCCCTGGTGTGCCGCCGAAAACATGGCATCCATCCTTGCATCCTTTCTGACCGGCCAAGTGGCGCCTATGAAGCGAGCCACCGTAGGCGTCTCCGTGAAACGATTTGTCAAAAACGGCCCGGCAGGTCGTTCCGGCAAAGGCCGCAGCACCGATTGCAAACGAAAGAAATATGCGACAACCGCCCGCGATCGATGGCGGCATTAATCTTGTATCATGGGCACGTTAATTTCGCATCACATAGCACTGCGAATCGGGTAAATTCAAGGTTTTGTGATGCCGAATCGACGACTTTCAAAAATGTTACCGACCGATACGCGATTCCATACTACGAAACGTTGCTTTCGGTAATATCGTCCCCACGGGCCCACATCGCCTTGCTTCAGAAGCATTTCTCTGGTGAAGACGACGCTGGGACTTGGCTCTACTCATGCGTTTGGAAATAAACCGGCAGACGATGTCGGCTCAACTTCCCGCGAGCGGATCGGCAGCTGTCTCCACCGGGTGCTCGCAATTGTGTCGCATTTATTTCGCGAACCGTTCGTGTGCCATGCGCTGGCCACGTAAAGACCAATGCCGCACGCCGGTCACCGGCATCCGGCCCACCAATTCCGTAATGGTGCGGACAGCTTACGACCTGGCGCATCAGGCTCCCCACGCTTAGCGAAACAGTGAAATCGATTTGAATTTGACGCTGAGTTGTTCGCGCCCTCCCCGAATTGGGGTGAAGCGCACCATATCTTATGGGCCACGAACCGATTGGGGACGACTTTGGCTTGCTCACGACCAGGTAAACTCAACCGCCGGCACCTCGTGACCATGGCCACGGCGGGCCTGCTCGGGCGTTGTGCCGCTGTCCCGGACATCAAGGGCCTGACGCCACATGATGTGGGCATGACGGGTCGGCAGGCCAATGCAGATCCGGATTCGACCGGTGACTCGGATGCCCTGCAACGGGAGTACGACTTGCAGCGCGGGCTCTCCGACAGTCCGATGGAGTTCGGAAACAAGGTCACCCTTCTGGCAGGCGGCGTGCTAGCGTTCCAGGCCATGTTTCAGGCAATGAGCTCGGCGCGGGACAGCATCAACCTGGAATACTTCATCCTGGCCGACGTAGAATCCGGCGGCGTGCGGCTGTCGGAAATTCTGCTCGACAGGCTGCGCAAAGGGGTCAGGGTCAACATGATCTACGACTCCTACGGCTCCCGCGACACGCCTGGCGCCTTTTTCGATGCAATGCGGCAAGCCGGCGCCAAGGTGATCGCTTTCAATCCGCTGGATCCCCTGGCGGTCCGGGCCGGCTGGTCGCCGAACGACCGCGACCACCGCAAGATCATGGTCGTCGATGGCCTTATCGGCTTCACGGGTGGGATCAACCTCGACAAGGCGTATGAAAATCCGCCGTCGGCGGGTGTCCCGCCCGATGGCAACGCCCGGCGCGCGTTCTGGCGTGACACCGCCACGCGCATCGAGGGCCCCGCGGTCGCGGAATTGCAAAAGCTGTTTTTCGTCACCTGGCGTGACCAGAAGGCGCCCGCCGCGGACCCGGCGAATTATTTTCCGCCGCAGCCGCGTCAGGGCGTGCAGACGATCCGCATCATCGGCAGCTCACCAGGCGACAGCCAGCCGCTGTACTACGCGTCCCTCATGACCGCGGTGCAAAACGCGCGCCGGCGCGTCTGGCTGTCCAGCGGTTATTTCATTCCGCCGCACCAGGAGCGGGAGGAACTCGCCAGGGTCAGCCGGAAGGGGCTGGACGTGCGGATCGTCACGCCAGCGTTCAGCGACGTGCAGAGCGCGGTTTACGCAGCACGGGCATCGTACGGCGACCTGCTGGAAGCCGGCGCCCATATCTACGAAATGCGGGACGCGGTGCTCCACTCCAAGCTGGCCGTGGTGGACGACACCTGGACCGTTATCGGGTCGTCCAACCTGGATCGTCGCAGCGTCGTGTTCAACAACGAGGTGGACGCCGTGATCCTGGGCCATGATACGGCGGCGCAGGTAGAAGCGGTCATTCGGCAGTACATGGACGTCTCCCGGCCGATCGAGTTATCGAACTGGGAGCATCGCCCGGTCGGCGAGCGGCTGCGGGAACTGGAGGCGAGGGTGTGGCAGTACTGGATGTAAGGCCTGTCGCGACGCCCCCCCGCTTGACCGGATACGCCGGGATTGACCAAACTCGTTCGAACGGAACCGTCCAAGGGCAGAGGCCATACCGGCCGAAAGCCCCTGGCGTCCCGACGTGTAAACAGCGACACCACGAAAGGGAGTGCGATGCCTCAGGTAACCCTGACGGTCAACGGCAAGCAGCACACGGTAGAAGTCGAAGGACGCACCCTGCTTGTCGAGCTGCTGCGCGAGAAACTGGGCCTCACCGGCACCCATATCGGCTGCGACACCAGCCAGTGCGGCGCCTGCGTGGTCCACGTGGACGGGATCTCGGTGAAGTCCTGCACGCAGCTCGCGCTGCAGGCAGACGGCGCGAATGTCACCACGATCGAGGGTCTTGCCGCGGCGGATGGCACCCTGCACCCGATGCAGGAGATGTTCCGGGAGCATCACGCGCTGCAATGCGGCTTCTGCACCCCCGGCATGGTCATGAGCGCCATCGACCTTGTGCAGTCGCATCCCGAAGGACTTTCGGAGAAAGAAATCCGTGAGGGCCTGGAAGGCAATCTGTGCCGCTGCACCGGTTACCATAACATCGTAAAGGCGATCGCCGCCGCACACCCGTTGATGCACGCCAAAGCGGCCGAATAGACGCCGCGCGTAAAAATATCGCGTAGAGGGGGGTAACGACCATGGGATTCCAAGGTATCGGCGCATCCGTTCGTCGGAAGGAGGATGTCCGCTTCCTCAGCGGCAAAGGCAACTACACCGACGACATCAACCGCCCCGGCCAGCTTTACGCCTACATCAAGCGCTCCGATCGGCCGCATGCGAAGATCAACGGCATCAACGTTGCGGCGGCATCGGCCGCCCCGGGTGTGGTCCGGGTATTCGTCGGCGGAGACATGGCGGCTGAGGGTATCGGCGGCCTGCCCTGCGGCTGGCAGATTCACAGCAAGGACGGCTCGCCGATGGCCGAACCGCCGCATCCGGTTATCGCGGTCGGAAAAGTGCGCCATGTCGGCGACCCGGTCGCGGTCGTGATCGCGGAATCGAAGCAGGAAGCGAAGGATGCCGCGGAGCTGATCGAGGTCGATTACACCGACCTGCCGGCGGTCGCGAACCTGACGGACGCCGTCGCCGCGGGCGCGCCCGAGGTGCATGACGGCGTCGCGGGCAATATCTGTTATGACTGGGTCATCGGCGACAAGGCCGTGGTGGATGGCGTGTTCGCCAGCGCCGCCAAGATCGTGAAGCTCGATCTCACCAATAACCGGCTGGTCCCGAACGCGATGGAACCTCGCGCGGCAATCGGCGACTTCGACACCTCGTCGGGCGATTTCACGCTCTATACCACCAGCCAGAACCCGCATGTGATCCGGCTGCTGATGGGCGCCTTCGTGCTGCACATCCCGGAGAACAAGCTGCGCGTCGTCGCGCCGGACGTGGGCGGTGGCTTCGGCTCGAAGATCTACCACTACGCCGAGGAAGCCATCGTCACCTGGGCCGCCGGGAAGGTACGCCGGCCGGTGAAATGGACGGCGGAACGCAGCGAAAGCTTCATGTCGGACGCGCATGGCCGCGACCATGTCAGCACCGCCGAGATGGCGCTGGACAACGAAGGGCACTTCCTTGGCCTGCGCATCACCACGCTCGCGAACATGGGCGCTTATCTGTCCACCTTCGCGCCCTGCGTGCCGACCTATCTGTATGCGACGCTGCTGGCCGGCGTTTACAAGACCCCGGTGATCTACTGCAACGTCAAGGCGGTGTTCACCAACACTGTCCCCGTGGATGCCTATCGCGGCGCTGGCCGGCCGGAGGCGACCTACCTGCTGGAGCGCCTGGTCGATGTCATCGCGCACGACACCGGTATCGACAAAGTGGAGCTGCGGCGGAAGAACTTTATCCCCGCCGACGCCTTCCCCTATCAGACCCCCGTTGCCCTGCAATACGACAGCGGCGACTACCAGACGACCCTGAAAGTCGCTTTGAAGACCGCCGACTGGGACGGATTCGAGGCGCGTCGCACCGCCGCCAAGGCAAACGGCAAGCTTCGGGGTATCGGAATTTCCACCTACCTCGAAGCCTGCGGCATCGCGCCGTCGGCGGTGGTGGGGTCGTTGGGGGCCCGCGCCGGCCTGTATGAGGTGGCGGAAATCCGAGTCCACCCCACCGGCAGCGTCACGGTGTTCACCGGCACGCACAGCCACGGACAGGGTCACGAAACCACCCTCGCCCAGCTTGTCGTGAGCCAGCTTGGCGTGCCGTTCGACCAGGTCGAAGTCGTGCATGGCGACACCGCGAAGATCCCCTTCGGCATGGGCACCTATGGCAGCCGCAGCCTCGCGGTCGGTGGATCGGCCATGGTGAAGGCTATGGACAAGGTGATCGCCAAGGGCAAGAAAATCGCCGCCCACCTGATGGAAGCCTCGGTCGAGGACATCGAGTTCAAGGACAACACCTTCACCGTCGCCGGCACCGACAAGTCGAAGACGCTGACAGACATCTCCCTGGCCGCCTATGTCCCGCACAACTACCCGATCGAGGAACTGGAACCCGGCCTCGACGAGACCGCGTTCTACGATCCGAAGAACTTCACATTCCCGGGCGGCTGCCATATCGCCGAGGTCGAGATCGACCCGGAGACCGGCGTCGTGGAAATGGTGAACTTCACCGCGGTGGACGACGTCGGCCGGGTGGTCAATCCGATGATCGTCGAGGGCCAGGTCCAGGGCGGCGTCGCCCAGGGCATTGGGCAGGCGCTGCTGGAATCCGCGATTTACGATCCGAGCGGACAGCTCCTGTCAGGGTCGTACATGGACTATACGATGCCTCGGGCGGACAATATCCCGCCCATGTCCGTCGCCACCGAGAACACCATGTGCACCCACAATCCCCTCGGGTCCAAAGGCTGCGGCGAGGTCGGCGCGATCGGCTCACCGCCGGCGGTGATCAATGCCGTGGTCGATGCATTGAAGGACTATGGCGTGCGGCACCTCGACATGCCGGCGACGGGCTCCAAACTCTGGTCGATCATCCAGGCGGCGCGGCCGCGGATGGCGGCGGAATAGGCAAGGCAAAGGGAAGATTACGATGTACGATTTCGCATATCAGAAGCCCGGCAGCCTCGCGGATGCGGTCAAACTGCTGTCCGGCGATGCCGAAGCCAAGGCGCTGGCGGGTGGCCAGACGTTCATCCCAGTGCTGAAGCAGCGGCTGAACAAGCCCTCCACCGTCGTGGACCTGGCAAAGCTCGGGCTGTCCGGCATCACCGTTTCCGGCAACACAGTCACCATCGGCGCGATGACGACCCACGCGACGATCGCCAGCAACCCCGAGATCAAGGCGAAGATTCCGGGCCTGGCGTACCAGGCGTCACAGATCGGCGATGAGGCGGTGCGTCACCGCGGCACCATGGGCGGCTCGCTGGCGAACAACGACCCGGCGGCGTGTTACCCCTCCGCGGTTCTGGCGCTGGGCGGCACGATCAAGACCGACCGTCGCTCCGTCGCCGCGGACGATTTCTTCCAGGGCATGTTCACCACGGCGCTGGAGCCGGATGAAATCATCACCTCGATCGAACTGCCGATCCCCGAGAAGTCGGCTTATGAGAAGTTCCGCAACCCGGCATCGCGCTATGCCATCGTCGGCGTGTTCGTGGCGAAGTTCGCCTCCGGCGTGCGGCTGGCGATCACCGGCGCGAGCCAGGACGGCGTGTTCCGGCACACGGAGATGGAGAAGGCGCTGTCGGCCAACTTCTCGCCCGATGCAATCGCCGGAATCGTCACGCCGCCGGACGGGCTGAACGGCGACATCCACGCGAGCGCGGAATACCGGGCGCATCTGATCGGAGTGGTTTCCCGGCGGGCCGTGGCTAAAGCCGCTTAGAGCGCGATCGTCTGAGGTTGCATCGACCTCAGACGTGAATCGCCCTCTCAAGCAAATGAGATAGAGCATGATTGCTTCGGCCTGAAGCGATCATGCTCGTATGCGCGTTCCGCGCCTTGGTTCCGGATGATGCGGTCCCTGAATGGGGTGGCTGCATACCCGACCTGTTCGCGGCGCCACCCGACGCACCGCGACGCCCCCGGTGAACGCGTTCCTCCCGCGATGAGTGCCGTTTCGCTTTCTCGATCCAACCCGAGATCTTGGATACGTATTGAGAGAGAGTCCCTGATCTCACCGATCGGTTCTATCTTATACTAACCGGCATTGACCCCGCCCCTCTATTCTCGTCATGGCCCGGCGACAGTCTGGGCCATCTGCCGCGGCACGGTGC
>JARLIN010000523.1 GCA_031291715.1 Rhodopila sp.
CCCTGTCCAGATGCAGATTTTCGGGGCGTGGCTGGCGGTTAATATCCAGTGGCTGACCAGCTCGCCAGACGGCAACCGCGTTGCCGCCTTCGCCGGTTTGGTGCTGGCCGTCGTAGGTATTTACGCGTTTATCCGTGCGATCATCATCAAGAGCTATGGCTCCGCTGCGTTCGGATGGGGTCAGGTTTCTATCGGGATCATTCTCGTTTGCGTCGCGGGTTACGGCTGGCATTTGAGCCAGATCCACCTTCTTCCCGCAATCGGGATGGCCGTGGTTGGCTTCATCATAATCTCGAAGGGTTCTGACAACATCACGAACGATGAGGGCGCACCGCAAAGCCCTCCCCCGCAGTTTCCGGAACAAATTCCGATGCATGACACGCACAGTGCGCGTTGGGCTTCCGCCGACGAAATGGGCTCGGCATGGGGAGGCAAGCAATCCAACTCCAATGAGGATGAAGGGACGGTCTGGGACTAAAATGAACCAATTTATCGATTATCCGATTATCGGCGATCCGTCGCCCGAAGCTGTCGAGTTCGGGCGCATCGTTCTCGATAACGGCGTCAAAGCCGGAAAAATGCGCTATGGCGGCGAACGCCATATGGCCTGAACTAACGAAACACCCCTCCTGGTACGCATAAGCAGACATACCAAGAACGTATGGACGAGCCCACCGCGGAAATCCGCCAGAAATGCCCGGTGTCCTGCACGCGCTGCTGATTGATGCCCATGACGGGAATCACCTGATTTCCGTCAGCCCCGCCGGGAGCCGGAAATGGCGGCCCTTTGGGCCCAAAAAGTGTGCGACAAACCATGTCGGAATGGAGCACTGTGCGGAAACCCGCTGAATGAGGTTTTCCGCACATGCTGGTCGGCTACATGCGCGTCTCGACGGACAGCGACCGCCAGGTGCTGGACCTGCAACGTGATGCTCTGCTCGCTGCCGGTGTCGATGAGCGTCATCTGTTTGAGGATCGGGCCAGCGGTAGCCGTGGTGATCGAACAGGTCTGGCGAAGGCGCTTGCTTTCATCAAGGCAGGCGACTGCCTGGTGGTCTGGAAACTGGACCGGTTGGGGCGATCATTGCCGCATCTCCTGACCACAATAACGGACCTCAAGAAACGCGGCATCGCCTTCCGTTCGCTGACCGAGCAGATGGACACCACGACACCGCAGGGTGAATTCCTGTTCCATGTCTTCGGTGCATTGGCGCAATTCGAAAGGTCACTGATCCAGGAGCGCGTTCAAGCCGGCCTCGCGGCGGCTCGTCGTCGTGGTCGCCGGGGTGGTCGACCTGCTGCTGTCGATGCCGAAAAGCTTGCCGCGGTGATCGCGGCGTTGGACGCCGGCGCCACCAAGGCTGCAGCCTGTCGAACGTTTGGCATCAAGCGCAGCACGTTGATCGACTCTCTGGCCCGGGTCGGCTGGTCTGCCGGCATCAAGGTCCAGGAGGCATGAGTTGGCACGACTACAGCGGCTGAACGAAGCGCAGCTTACGGAGTTATTTGATCCTCCAACAGAACAACGCGAATTGGTCCGCCATTACACTTTGTCGGAAACCGACCTGACAGCGATCAACCGGTGCCGCGGTGATCACAACCGCCTCGGCTACGCCCTCATGCGCTGCTACCTGCGATATCCCGGTCGCGCCATGCGCATTGGTGAGCGGCCACCAACCGCTCTGTTGGCATTTGTTGCTGAACAGATCGATGTTCTTCCAGCATCGATCGACACATACCTTGCCGAGGAGCGGAATCGCCAGCGCCACGCCATCGAATGCCAGGAGCAATTTGGGCTCCGTCCTTTCGGCAAACACGCTGTGACGACATTGACCAACGCGCTTCTACCCCAGGCAATCGAGAATGATCGGCTCGTTTACTTGGCTGAACTGGTTATGCGGAGTTGCCGAGAACGCCGCATTGTTGCCCCATCTCCCACCGCGCTTGAACGGCTCTGCGCTGACCTCCGCCACCATGCACGTAGAGAAGCACATCGTCGGTTGACTAATGGGCTGTCCGCCGAACAGCGCAAGCGCCTCGACGCGCTGACCCAGCGCCGCGAAGAGGGCGGCCAGACGTGGCTGACCTGGTTGAGGCAGATGCCAGAAGCCGCCAAGCCCGCGGCGATGCTCGGCGTGATCGAGCGGCTGGAGAAAGTGCGTGACATCGGTATCGAGCCGGGCCGTGGTCATCTCCTCCATCAGGCGCGGTTGGCACAACTTGCGCGTGAGGCCGGGCGCTCCACGGTCCAGCATGTCGCCGACTATGAACGCCAGCGCCGGCACGCGACATTGGTAGCGATTAGCGTGGATCTCGCCGCCAGGCTGACCGACCAGGCCGTCGATCTGTTCGACCGGTTGGTCGGCGCCCTGTTCCGCAAAGCCGAGGGGCGGCATGCTCGCGCGTTCCAGGCCGATGCTCGAGCCATCAATGACAAAGTCCGTCTCTTCGCACGTGTTGGCGCCGCGTTGATCACCGGCCGCAATGACCAGCAGGATGGATATGAAGCGATCATCGCGCTGATGCCGTGGGAGAAGTTTTGCACCAGTGTCGCCGAAGCCGAAGCCTTGGCGCGACCGGAGGAATTTGACGCTTACAAGAGCCTCGGCGAGCACTACGCCGGCGTTCGGCGATGGTCGCCGGTCTTCCTGGATGCCTTTGTGTTCGAGAGCGTGCCAGCATCCGCCTCGCTGATGCGCGCCATCGAGGTGCTCCGCGAGGCGAACCGCTCGGAGACATCCAGCCTGCCTAAATCGGCGCCGACCGGGTTCGTCAAACAGCGCTGGGCTGCGCAGGTCATGCCGGGCGGCACCATCGACCGGCGCTACTACGAACTCTGCGTGCTGTCGGAACTGCGGGATCGGTTGCGGGCCGGCGATGTATGGGTGACAGGCAGTCGGCAATACAGATCCTATGAAGAACGCTTGATCTCATTGGAGACTTTGGAAAACCTCAAGCAAAGCGGTGACCTGCCGATCGCCGTCGAGGCGGACTTCGACACGTTCATCGCGGCCCGCCGGACCCTGCTCGATGAGCGAATGACCGCGGTCAATGCCCGTGCCGCCGAGGGCAAGCTACCGGATGTCACGCTCACCAAGGGCGTGCTCAAGATCTCGCCTATCGAGAAATCGACACCGCCAGAGGCCGAGGCCTTGGCCGGCCGCCTCTACGCCATGTTGCCGCGAATCCGCATCACTGACCTGCTGGCGGAGGTGGCAACCTGGACGCTGTTCCCCGACTGCTTCACCCATCTGCGCACCGGCGAAGCGGCTGCTGACAACCACATCCTGATGGCCGGATTGCTCGCCGACGGGCTCAATCTCGGCCTGACCCGCATGGCGGAGGCGTGCAGCATCGGCAGCCTTGGCCAGTTGGCATGGACGTCGGACTGGCACATTCGCGATGAGACCTACGTGCTTGCGCTGCGCTGCCTGGTCAACCAACAGCAGCGAGAACCGTTTGCCGCGCACTTCGGCAGCGGCATGGCATCGTCATCGGATGGCCAGTTCTTCCAGGCTGCCGGGGCTGGTCGTGCCGCCGCCAATCTGAATGCCCACTACGGTCACGAACCCGGCTTCAAGGCTTACACCCACCTCTCTGACCGCTATAGCCCCTTCTACACCAAGCTGATTGCGGCGACGGCGAGCGAGGCGCTGCACGTGTTGGACGCGTTGCTCTATCATCAGAGCGAGGTTGCCACACGGCGACACCATACCGATGGTGGCGGCGATTCCGACCATGTCTTCGCCCTATGCATGCTGGTCGGTTTGCAGTTCGCGCCGCGTATCCCGGACCTGAAGCATCGGCGTCTCTACAGTTTCGCCAAACCGTCCGCCTATCCCGCGCTGGAGCCAATGATTGCCGCGCGCATCAACGTGAAACTCATCCGCGCCCATTGGTCGGAGATCCTCCGCATCATCGCGTCCATCCGCACCGGCACCGTAACGGCGTCGCTCATCATGCGGCAGCTCGCCTCATATCCGCGGCAGAACGGCCTCGCCACGGCCCTGCGTGAATTGGGGCGCATGGAGCGCACGCTGTTCACGCTCGACTGGATCGACGATCCCGAACTGCGCCGCACGACTGGCCAGGAGCTCAACAAGGGTGAGGCCCGCAACAGCCTGGCACGTGCCGTGTTCCTGCATCGGCTTGGCGAGATCCGTGACCGAACCTATGAGAACCAGCAGCATCGCGCCTCCGGCCTGAACCTCGTCGTCACCGCGATCATCCTATGGAACACCCGATATCTCGAGCGTGCCGTGGTCACCCTCCGCCAGGCTGCTGTGGACGTTCCAGATCACCTATTGGCGCATCTCTCCCCGCTCGGTTGGGAGCACGTCAACCTGACCGGCGATTACGTCTGGGGAGGCCAATACAGGGTGTCGGAAAACACCGGCGGATTGAGACCACTCCGCACACCTCAGGAGGCACTTGCCACAGCCGCGTAATGTTCTTGCTATGTCTGCTTATGCGTACCAGGAGGGGCGTTTCGTTAGTTCAGGCCGATCCCACTGTCCATGGCATCGCGGAGCCACCCGTCAAGTTTCGCGTCGCTCCGGCCGCGGATCATGCCCCGGAGTCGCATCGCCAACGCCCGCATGCCAGCGAAACCAGCGCATTCGTTCTTCAGCACCTTGACGCGTCCGGCCTGGTGCCGGGTCAGCATGCCAGAAGGTTTGATGCACAGAGCTGCCGCCACGACCGGCGAGATCCGAGCACCACTAAATGGATCACGCGGCATGACCATGGCGGCCGCCGCGGGCTCCGG
>JARLIN010000073.1 GCA_031291715.1 Rhodopila sp.
AATGTCTCGCTGTACGACAGGACCTTCACCGTGGAATTGGGGGCGACGTATATGTTCTCTCCCGGCTTTGGCCTTCGCGGGTTTGTGGGCGTCGCCACCGGTCGCCAATTCCAGCTCCGACGCAGCAATGAGAAGATAGCGGAGCAAGACGTGGATGCCGCGCCGATTGTCGGGGTAGAGCATGAAGTCAATGGCCGCCCCCCCCCCGGCGAGGCGTCTGACGCGGTCCCGGGTCAGCGCTTGATCAGCGTGCCCGGGCCGGCTTCGGTGAACAATTCCAGCAGGCAGGCATGCGGGACCCGGCCGTCCAGGATGACCGCGCCTTTAACCCCCTGGCGTACGGCCTCGACGCAGTTCTCCACCTTCGGAATCATCCCGCCGGTGATCGTGCCGTCGGCGATCCGTTCTTCCACCTCCGCCAGCGTGAGCGAGGGGATCAGCCTCTTGTCCTTGTCCAGCACGCCCGGCACATCGGTCAGCATCAGCAGCCGGGTCGCGTTCAGCGCACCGGCCACGGCCGCCGCGACCGTATCGGCGTTGATGTTATAGGTCTGCCCATCGGCGCCAATGCCAACCGGAGCGATCACCGGCACCAGTCCGCCGCCCGTCAGCGCATGGATCACCCGCGCGTCGATGTTCGTCGGCTCGCCCACGTAGCCCAGATCGAGTACCTGCTCGATATGGCTGTCCGGGTCTTTCTTGGTCCGCTGCAGTTTCGTGGCGCGGATCATCGCGCCGTCCTTGCCGCAGATGCCCACCGCCAGCGCGCCTGCCTGGGTGATCAGGCCGGCGACGTATTTGTTGACGGTGCCGGCCAGTACCATCTCCACGACCTCCACCATCGCGGCGTCGGTGACGCGCAGGCCGTCGACGAAGGTGGACTGGATGGCGAGGCGCTTGAGCATCGCGTTGATCTGCGGGCCGCCGCCATGCACCACGACCGGGTTGATCCCGACCTGCTTCAGCAGGGCGATATCACTGCCGAACTGTTGGGCCAGGTGCTCCTCGCCCATCGCATGGCCGCCGTATTTCACCACCACGGTCGCACCGGCATAGCGGCGCAGGAACGGCAGGGCCTGGGCCAGGACGTGCGCCTGTTCGGTGGCCGCGGCGATGTCGGTCGCGTGGGGGTGTGTTTCGCTCATGCCGCGCGTTTAAGGCGGGGTGGGGCGAGGGGTCAAGCCGAGCGTCGGAACCCGCGGATTCCTGGTGCGAAAAGCGTTCGCATTAACGGTTCGGTAAGACCCCGCGGATAGCCTTGTCTCGTGACGGCATTCCATGAGCAGGAGGTTACTGTGCAAGAAGAGACCCGGGCAGTGCGGACGCCGGATGGGCTGGCGGGCGGGGTATCATCGACCCAGGAAAACAAGGCGGGTCGGCAGTCGACACGGGGCCGCTACGGGGCACGGGACTGGTTGGCGAACGACGTACTCGGGCACCTGCCGCTGGCAGTCGCAGTCATCGATGCGGCCTCGCGGCTGCTGTTCTGGAACGAGCGGGCGGCCGGGCTGTTTGGTGTGCCGTCGCTGATGGCCGCGGAAAAACCGGCGCTGGGTCCGATCCTCGCGGGCGTCCCAAATCTCACGCCGCGACAGCGCGACCGTGTCCTCGGGTTTGCCTCCGCGTCGATCGCCGCCGGGAACCAGGCGGAACCGGATAGCTGCCTGCGGCTGTCGCTGGGACCAGACCGGCGGATCGCGATCCAGGCGCGTGGACTGGGGGCGGGCCGTTGGATGCTCGTCATCGACGAAGGCAAGACGTTCGCCGCGGCGAGTCCGGGGCGATCCGTCGCGCGGGACGCCTGGCTCGACGCCCTCACGGGGTTGGGCAACCGCCGGCACTTCAATCAAGTCCTGCGGGAGGCGCTGGACAACGCGACGCCCGAGACGCACCACGCCGTTCTGATGATCGACCTCGACCGGTTCAATCTGGTCAACGACAGGCTCGGGCATCACGTCGGCGATGCGTTGCTGCGGCTGGCGGCCGAGCGTTTGCGCCGGGATACGCGTAACCACGACGCGCTGGCGCGGCTTGGTGGCGACGAATTCGCCCTGTTGATCCCGAATGGCGGCACCGCCGAAGCCGTGGCCGCGCGGATGGTCGAGAGCCTGTCCCGACCATTCCAGGTCGAAGGTGACATCGTGACCATCGGGGCCAGCGTCGGCATCGCGCGATTTCCGGAGCATGGCACCTCGGCCGACGACCTGATGCGCCGTGCCGATCTTGCACTGCATGAGGCGAAAGCCGGGGGACGGGGGACCTGGCGCATGTTCGGGACCGAAATGGCGACAAGGGCCGCTGGCCACCGGGAAACCGACCCACGAACGGTGCTGGCGCTAGATCATTCGTCGCTCGATTACCGGTTGAGCAAAGATCCCGGTGTGCCTGCCTTGCCGCATTGAATCGTTTCGTCTGCCTGTGCGGGCCGAATGACAACACGATTGACGGCATCGCCGTTCGCTATACCGCGGCGATGCGGTATGGCAGATGGCGCGGACTGTCGCCGGGCCATGACGGATGGGGAACGGCTGTGGGTTAATCTTTCAGCCGCCTGGCATCACGCCCGGCCCAGAAAATCGAGCACCTGGTCGGTGACTTGTTTCTTCGGAAACATCGACGCCAAGGCCCGCGCCCGGGTCAGAGGGTCGCTCGCGAAGAACCGCTCATACAGCACCTGACGGCTACCGAATGAGCTGCACGCGATATCCCACGCCAGGTGGAAAAGCCTCACCCGATCCCGCCCGGTGCTGTTGTCGGTCGCCAGGTACTGATCGATGTGCCCGGCCAGCGGGCCGTTGAAGTCAGCCTCGGTCGGCAGGATCATCAGGCTCGACGACCCCAGCAGCTGCAGAATCTCCACCATCCGCGGATACGCCGTCATGAACAGGTTCCGCGTCGTCTCGGCCGGCAGCGGGGCAGGGCACATGATGCCCCATTCGTCCAGTTCCGCATCCGCCTCGGCCGCGCGCATGCACGCGCGCATCAGTTCGGTGTACATCACCAGTTCGCCGATGCGCTCCTCGGCGTGCGGCAGATGGGCGTTGCCGAGCGTTTCCGTGACCAGCAACGCGACACCGAGCACCAGTTCGCATTTTGCCAGGTTCTTCGCACAGCCCTGATGCGCCGTATGCGCGGACGAGTGGGTCGTCGAGGCCGTCCCGTTCAGCAGGCCGACGTCGCCATGGATGAAAACCCGTTCCCACGGCACCAGCACGTCGTCGAAGAAGACGATGCTGTCCATCTCCTCGAACCGTGAGCCGAGCGGGTGGTCGAAATGCGATTTCCCCTCGTCGAAGCTGTCGCGGCAGAGGAAGCGCAGGCCGGGCGTGTCACAGGGCAGCGCGAAGCTGAGCGCGAACGGGCTGTAATGGTCCAGATGCTGCGCCAGGCGCGGGGCATAGACGGCGATCTCATCCGCCAGCGGCCCGAGTGTCGCCAGCACCCGCGCGCCGCGCACGATCAGCCCGGCGGATGTTTCCTTCACGACCTGAAGCGCCGTTCCCTCCTGAAGGTTGAACATCCCGCTGATATGCCGGCTGCGCTGGAGGTTGATCAGCGCGTGGGTCAGCACAAGGTCGTTCTCGGCGATATACCGATAATAGCGCCGCATGTTTTCGGCGAACGCGGGCCGGCCGCGGCCGAAATAATCCGCCGAACCGGCCCAGCAGGCGAACGTGACGTTCATGAAATCGGGGGAGCGGCCCATCATGCCGCACGTCGTGCGCGCCCAGTTCAGCATCATGGTCCGCCGCCGCACCAGGTCTTCGCGCGTGCGGGGGATGATGAAGGACAGGCCCAGCGTGTCGCCCGTATCGGGGCAGGTGAACGTCATCGCGTCGCGATGCGCGGGATCGCATTGCAGGTCGTAAAGCGACGCGATGGCCCGGGCGCCGTTCGCCAGTCCGGGATGGGTGGTGACGTCGGCGACGCGTTCCCCCCGCAGCCAGACCTCGGTCTTGCGTGCTCGCAAGCCCGCCAGATACTGCGCCCCGGTGCGTGCCGGCATGGCATCCTCCCCCAATTCTTTATCGGGGAACTCTCCTGGCGCGGCCGCGGCGGGTCAAGCCGGGTGGGTCACCAACGGCGTATCGGCAGGCCCTGATGTCCATCCGACTCGGCCTCGACGCGGCCTGATCTAGTTTCGTTGCGCGCGGAACGCACGCTCCACGGTGTATGCGCCCCCTCCGAA
>JARLIN010000074.1 GCA_031291715.1 Rhodopila sp.
CCTAGATCTCGCAAGCGGCGATGTCGACGCTTGGGGACCAGCGCCGAGGCACATCTTCAGCCGCTGAAAAATGGTGCCGGCGCACAGAATCGAACTGTGGACCTACTGATTACGAATCAGAGGGTTACACGTCCCGCTACTCCCCGCAGAGTTCCGCCCGATAACGCAAAACATTAGGATTTAGGCCGGTTATATGGCCTATCATTCCCGCTACGCCCCGCCGGTTTTACGCTTGCATACGCGCGCTGTGTCCTGTCAATGTCCTGTCAGACAACCGAAGACGGACACACCAATGCAGGTTATCAGCGAAGCCCCAATAAAGATCACAAAGGGGGCAATTGACTCGGCCTGGCGCCGCCGGAAGCCGGATCAGCGGTTAATCGTGCGGGATAAGGACTGCCGGGGCTTAGCGTTGATCGTGAACCCGACCGGCATGGTGTGGACCTATGCATACCGCCCGCGTGGGACCGATCCACGGACCGGACGCCGTTGGCCGAACAAGGCGTTCACGCTCGGCAATCCGGCGACGCATTCGCCCGACGACGCCAGGGCCGAGGCGAACAAAATCAAGGGGCAGGCCGCGGCCGGCGGCGACCCCTCGGCCGAGAAAAAAGCCCGGGCGGCCGAGGATCGGCGCAAGCGTGGTGCCACTCTCAAACGGCTGTTGGATGATTATGAGACAGCGCTACCCGGCCGCCCCAAGATGCGCGGCCACGGCCTCCCCTCCGCCAAGTACGTCGCCGAAGAGGTCGCGCAGGCGAGGCAATCCCTCTCGATCATGGAAGCGGAGGATATGCCGGCCGCGGATCTGAGCGATGCAGAAGTGCGGAAACTGCTTCGCAGGCCATCAGATGGCGCGGCAATCGCCCGCGCACGATTCGGGGCGCTGTCCCGGTTTATGGACTGGTGCCAAGATGCCGGACACATCAAGACGAACCCTTGCGTCCTGATCAGTCGCGCCCGCCGGCCTAAAGCGCCGCCGGCCCGCTCTCATTACCTGTCGCCGGCCGACCTGATGCGATTATGGGAGGCCGCGGACCGATTGCGCGAGCCGGTCTGGCGCGACCTCGCCCGATTGTTGATCGTCGTGCCGTGCCGGCGTGGGGAGGCAGCACGGGTCGAGTGGTCGCATATCGACCTCGCGGCGGCCGAGTGGCGCCAGCCAAGCCATATGACCAAAAATCAAGACCCGCACCGGCTGCACCTTCATAGGTTGGCCCTCGACGTGCTGCGCGAGCGCCACAAGGCTACCGGCGGCAAGGGGCTTGTGTTTCCTGCGCCAGTTTCGGGGCGGCCGGTGGACACGTTCAGCGACCTCAAGACCGAATTGGATAAAGCCGCCGAACTGGACGGCTGGACCTGGCATGATTTCCGCCGGTCCTTCGCCACGGTACTTGGCGAAGCCAGCATCCCCGAAGCCGTGGCGGACGCGGTGCTGAACCATCGCCAATCCGCGACTCGCGGTGGCGTGCTCGGCGTCTATCAGCGCGCAAGCCGGTGGCCGGAACAGGTCCGGGCTATGGACCTGTGGGGGCGCTTGCTGACGGCTGCCCAGCATGTCGATGAAGCCGGCGCAACGGCGGCGCCTCAGGATGACGTAAGCCCGTGACCGCGCATGTATCCTAATAGGACACATGACGCTGTAGAAACGTATGGCGTCTTGTCGAATTGGTATAGCGGCGCCCCTCAGTCGCGGCCATTGTTGCGGACATCAGCGGACGCCTGCGTCCGCTATTAACCGCAGAACGGAGGTTCGCGCACATGGGTCCCTCGTTAACAAACTCGGCGATTCCGGCGCTGAATACTGCCGCGATTCCAGCCCGGCTCGGACGTGCGGCCGCGGCGGCGCTTGTCACGCATCACTTTTTCCCAGTGTCCGCGCGGACACTGGAACGCTGGCCCGTTAAGGTTCGCCGCGTCAACGGAAAAGCCTTGATCGAGACGGTGGATTTGATCGCTGTGGCGAAAGCCAAACTCGACAACGCCCCGCCCATGGCCTGCGGCCCGGCCCGCAAGGCTGAATAACCCAATGCCAACCTCGCGCACGGCACGCTCGAAACCCACAAGGTTGGAGGTCGCACGTCGCTAAATGTCGATCGCGGTCCGGAATGGATCAGATCGCATCCGCCCGCTGCGGTCTGCGTTCGCGCCAAGCGGATCGCTGCATAAAGAAAAAGCCACCAACCTTTCTGGCTAGCGGCTCTTCCGATACCTAATCGACCTCGACAGCGAAAAGGTAACAAGGATGAAGCTGGTCTGCAAGGTATTTCGTAAGGATACCGAAATGCCCGCCTGCACCTTCACACAAGCCGCGCCTCATTTGTCGAAGGCAATCGTCTTGGCATCGCAAGATCCCGACGCAGTGGGATTCGCTACGCTCCTGGAAGCAGTAAAGACAGGGCGGATTCAGCTTGTAATGATAGCTGGCCATCGAACAGGGTGGACCCCGCGAAGCCTTAAGTCCCCGCTCCCGGCCATCATCGTGATCAGCGATGACGACGATAATATACAAAGCCGAAACCCCGACGAATGGCGTTGCGCCATATCCGCGATAGCCTGGGCTAAAGCGGTAATGATCCACGGTACGGCGGCGCGAGGACCTGAATACGGGTATGCGATCAACGCCGCCGAGAGGTCAGGCAGGGTCCTAATCGTGGAAACCGATTCCGCTCATACCGCTGCCTGGACTGCCTGGGTGGCGCCGCGCCGGATACCGATCTTGACGTTATTTCCGGAGCACGGCGGTACGCACCCCGTGGCGTCGCCGGCCCGGGAGTCCGCGATATGAGCACGGGATCGATCCTCGAATCGGCCCTCGCGCTCGCGTCGCTCGGCATCCCCGTGTTCCCTTTGCGCAGTAACAAAAGACCCTGCACCGAACACGGATTTAAGGCGGCATCGACTGACCCGGAAACGGTGCGGCGCATGTTCGCCGACCCGCTGGCCGCGCTGATCGGCGTTCCGACCGGCGCCGTGTCCGGGTTCGACGTGCTCGACATTGACCCGTCCCGCGCCGGTGACGAGTGGCTACGCGAAAACGAGTCCCGCCTGCCGCCGGCACGCCGCCACCACACGCGCTCGGGCGGCGTCCACATCCTGTTGAAGCACACGCCCGGGATGGGCAATTCGTCTGACCGGATCGCGCCGGGCGTGGATGTGCGCGGCGATGGGGGCTACTGTGTATGGTGGCCCGCGCAGAGGTTCCACGCGTCCGGCGATGTGTGGGGTGACTGGCCGGACTGGTTGCTGATCCAGGCACTTCGGAATATCAGCCCGAACACACCGGTTCCGAACGCCGAAGACCTCGCGCCCCCGGATGCCGCGGCGTTGCTGTCGCTGCTGGCCGACATGCCCAACCCGGCCGAGGCGACGCGCGACGATTACACGTTCGTCAATCTCGCGGTTCAGGGCTGCGTCCGATCACTCGAAGCCCTCGGCCGTCTGGACGACCCGGCACCGATATACGACGCCGCGGCCGAATGGTCCGCGCGGTGGGACTCGGCCTCTGCGTCCAGTTTCGGGGATGAACGCCGCCGGTGGGACGACGATTGGAGTCAGCGCGACCGGGACATATCGGGATTTCGCCACCTGCTCGGCCTGGCCGGGAAGCTCGGCGCCGACGTGTCGGCGTTCACGCTGGCCGAGGCAGTCGCGGAATTCGGTGCGCTGCCGCCGGAACCGGAGTCAGAACGACCGGCAGGCGGTGCAGATGGTGCTGAACCTGCCCGCCCGACATCTCGAACGGTCGGCGGCAGGCCTCAGATATATGTCACAGCCGATACTCTGCCGTTACAGGTGGATGCCGCGGAAAACGCGCTGGTGGGCGTGATGCCCAACATCTACCAGGCAAACGGCAGCGTTGTGCGAATCGATCGGCGGGACGGCAAGCTCAGGACGCATACCGTCACCGAGCCACACCTACATGAGATAATGTGCGCGGCCGCCGTTTGGGTCGATGGGATGCCCGGGCGCAAACAGGGCACGCTCGTCTCTTGTCCGCGCGATGTGCCTAAGGCGTATCTGGCGCGGCCGCCCGGGTCGTGGCAGCTGCGCGAACTCCGTGGTGTTCTGAGTGCGCCAACGCTTCGATCCGACGGCAGTTGGCTTTCGTCACCCGGATACGATGCGGCAACCGGCCTGATTCTCGACATGAGCGGGGCGGCGGTTCCTATCATTGAAAACCCGGGCAAGCATGACGCACAAGCCGCACTGCGGCTGATCCTGGATCTGTTCCGCGAATCGCCGTTCTTAGCACCCGAAGATAGGTCGGTGGCCGTCGCGGCCGTGTTGACCGCCTGCATCCGGCCGTCTCTGCCGTCAGCTCCAATGTTTGCTTTCACGGCGAGTACGCCAGGCACGGGCAAATCTTACTTAGTGGATCTGGTCCACCTGATAGCATTCGGCGAGCGCGCGTCCGGCATCGGTTGGGCGAAATCGAAGGAAGAGAATCAAAAGGTCTTGGACAGCGTGCTTCTGGCGGGGAACTTGTATATCGCGCTCGATAACGTCAGCGCGCCGATCGGCGGCGACCGGTTGAATCAGGCCCTGACACAAGCGCGTGTCTCAATCCGCATGCTCGGCAGAAGCCAGAATTTCGATGTCCCATCAGCGGCATTTATGACAGCCAACGGCAACAACCTGTCAGTAGCTGAGGACATGACTCGCCGGGTAATGCTGTGCCGCCTCGACGCCAACATGGAGCGGCCCGCGGAAAGGCGGTTCACGAGCAACCCCGCCGATGAGGTCAAAGCAGATCGGGGGCCATATGTCGCTGCGGCGCTAACGATCCTGCGCGCTTTCCATTTAGCCGGCCGTCCGGGCAATGCGTCTCCACTCGGATCGTTCGAGACATGGTCACAATGGGTGCGGGGCGCAATCCTGTGGCTCGGCCAAGCTGATCCGGTCAAATCCATGAACCATGTCCGCGCCAGCGATCCCGGGCGCGAGGCTCACATGGTGATATTGGAAGGTCTGCTTTCAACGTTCGGCTCCGATTTCTTTACAGCGTCAGAAATCAAGGCGGCGTCTTACGATAATGCAGGGCTGGACGAAGCGCTTAAGCACATTGCGGGAGGCGGAACTGGTGAGAGGGTGGATTCACGCCGGCTTGGGCACTGGTTACGGGCAAAGCGGGGCGTGATCGTCGCGGGCCTCGCAATCAACGAAGCCGGGTTGATAAACGGTATGAAAAAGTGGCGATTGGCCGGCGACCGAGTGCGATCGGCGTCCGAGAGACCATCCGTTGCGTCCGAATTTTCCGACATGGGATCACTTTTTCTCTGATGTCGGCTAGCACCGGCCGGCCGCTGACCCGCGTATTTGCGGCGGCCTTGTTTCTACGCAAGTCTCGTGTGTATCCTCTACCGATACAAGGAAGCCCGACATGCTCTTGTTGATAGTGGTTCCCGTGCTCGCATGCGTCCCGGCCATGATCGCCAAGAGCAAAGGACGTTCTTTCGCCCTGTGGTGGCTCTATGGCCTGGCGCTATTCATTATCGCCCTCACGCATGCGTTGCTGCTGAAGGACGATCCGCAGTCGAATTGGCACCCGGCGCGTAACCGCATGCCAGTCAGCCGCGCCCCGGACAACCCGCGTTGGGAGAAATCCGCCACGCCGCCGATCGACCCGCGGTATGCCGGCGCTCGTATCGAGTCAGACTGGCGCTGATACAAAATACATAGTGGCGCCTACCGGCGCGCTCGACATCAGTCGGGCGCGTTTTCGTTTCTCGACATGGCGAGGAATGCAACGGGTAGTTGCGTTTCCAGTTAAGTGGTTGTTCCCCGCAGACTTCTACAACCACTTAACATCCACTTGGAATAACCTATTGATTCAGTTACGGGAAAGTGGATGTAGTGGATCTAGTGGATTTTTTTCCAACCCTACAGACACACGCGCGCACATGCGCTGGCGCACGCATACACGCGCACGATGGCCGATTGCATTTACATCCCCTACATCCCCTACATCCACTTTCGTCTCGCGTTATCAACGGGGGGTATCAAGTGGATGTGGCGCGGAACACGGCGAAGTCCCCTCGCACATCCAATTTGCCGTGTTCCGCTAACGGACAACGCACGCAGCACAGTGTCATCGTGCCATGCCTGGCAACCCTTTCTGTGAATCGCCCGAATGACGTGAATCTCGGCGCGAGATACTGCGCGACAACCCCTTGCGCGCGAGGCTGTGACGCTGCTGGGCGCGCCCTTTGCACGCTCCGTGCGCCCGGCGCGGCACCGATTGGCAGACCAGGGGGAGTCAAAGTCGGCGGCCTGACGGTGCCTATTTCCGGGTCCAGGTCCAGCGATGATAAATCGGGAGAATTTTAAGTCATGATTCAACGCGGCAAGAGGTCCGCCGCGGCGCTGTCCGTGGTGACGCCGATCCCAGGGCAGCGGCCGGCCGCGCCGAAGGGTCTGACGCCGGC
>JARLIN010000524.1 GCA_031291715.1 Rhodopila sp.
CGATGCTGGCCTTCTATCGGCGGGCAGCCGCCCAACCCGGGGCTGTGACGGCGATGCTGAACTGGTACCGGGGCATGATGCGCGGCGGCCTGCCGGTTGAGTTGAAGACCAGCTTTCCGGTGATCGATACGCCAACGCTCGTGATCTGGGGGGATGGAGACGTCGTTCTCGACCCGTCCTGCCTCGAAGGCCTCGAAACCTATGTTCCCAATTTGCAGTTGGAGAGGCTACCCGGCGTATCGCATTGGGTGCAGGAGGAAGCTTCCGAGGCGGTCAATAGGTCGATCGGGGAATTCCTGTCACGCTCCACTGGTTTCGCGGCCTGACGGAGGCTTCCGTCTCAGGCGCATTCCTGGTGCGCGGCGGTGTTCAGCACATCGACGATCTTCATGAAGGGCGGCGGGGCCAGGCTTTGGACGCCGGCTGGCTGCGCCACGGGCGGTCCCACGACATCGCCGCTTACATGGGTGAAACCGCAGCGAACGGCCGTCGCCGCCGTGTCGGGGTCAGTCTCTTCGACGAGGACGGCGTTGAGATTGACGCGCTTGGCGCGCTCCATGAATTGGCTCATGCGATCCATCAGAGCCTCTCCGGTCAGATCCGAATCCACGATCGTCGATACGGCGACGACCGATCCTGGCGGCACCATGCTGATCGCACGCGGGTCGAACGGCACCCGCATCATGATGAAACGGCAAAAGGCTTTGAGGACGCCGAGCACCTCGAGGAGCCGCCCTTCAGGCGCACCGGGCGGGGTCGCGCAGAGCTCGACATTGAGAAGGTTCCGCGCGTTGTCGGGCAGGTTGCGCACCACGTCCATGAACTGGTTACGGTGGAGTACCGTCGACACGGTGTCGAAATGTAGGGGAACAATGATTCCTGTCGGTGATGCGCAATGTTCGAGCTTACGCAAGGCACGGCCCGCCGCCTCCAGCGCTACGCGGTCCAGATCGCGGGTCATGCTGCCCTGGCCGCCTTCGGGATAGATGTTCTTTCTCGCGACCACGCGGCCGTCGCCGTCGACGCGGACCAAGCTGCACGAATAGCTCGTAATAACCTTCTGACGGACGTTCCACGTCGGAACGAGCTCCACTCGCACCGATGCGACCGGGTCGAAATCGACCGGACCGACGGGCTTTTCCTGCGCCGGTGGCGCGTTGCCCGCGTCGGCCGCGGTCGCTTCGTCCGCCTCGCGTATCGCACGATCCACCCAGGCTGCGAACGCATCGGACGATTCCAGGTCCGGCTGGTTCGCGGCATCCCGTAGCCCAACCACATGGCTCGAGACCGTCAGTCCGAAACCGCCTTCGAGCTCGCCGCAAAGCAGGGTTTTGATCTCGTCCGCGATCGTCAGCGCCTTGAACCTGGCGTGCTCCTCGTCGAGGCCGATAAAAAGCACCACGAAGGCATCGCCATTCACCGGCGCGAAGACGTCGACTTCGGTGAGGCGGCGGCGAATCGCCTTGGCAGCGATTGCCATCGCTTTTTCACGCACCCCTTCCCATCGATCGCCCAGCTTGGCGCGGACCGCACTGAGGCCGATAAGCTGGAGCTTGCCGGCATGCATCTTCGTTGGCTGCGCTGCCGAAACCGCGGTCGCTCGTCCTTGCATTGGCCGTGCCATCGGCGCGCGTTCAGCCGTCGGCACCCGCGCCGCGGCCGACGGCGCGTGGGGCTTCGGAGTGATCAGCGAGCGAACGAGGTCAAGCAGGCGCACTGTAACGGGAAACCTCTACGGGGTTTTCAATTCGTATAGTCGCGTCGTTTTGGTTAGGGACAACTTAATGTGGGTCCAAACCTGGATTCAGGTCTAGTAACGCGATCACCACATTTTGGTGCCTGATCGCTCTTGAGCCTGCGCGGCGACGCCCCTACCTTCGCGACGGCGAGTCGCGCCGAGACTCCGATCCCGGCGTGGCGTCGCCGCAAACAGGTTTCCATGACCATTCACCTTGATTTCGAGCCGCCGCTCGGCATTCTGAGGAATGTCTTTGGCCATCAGGCTTTCCGCGGCGAACAGGCGGAGATCGTCAGCCATGTCATCGGCGGCGGAGACGCCATCGTCCTGATGCCAACCGGCGGCGGCAAGTCGATGTGTTTCCAGATTCCCGCCCTTTGCCGCGCCGGCACGGCGATCGTCGTCTCGCCTTTGATCGCGCTGATGCACAACCAGGTCGAGAATCTGCGGCAGGTCGGGGTCCGGGCCGCCGCGCTCAATTCCAGCCTGACGGACCAGGAACGCGCGGAGGTGCGCGCCGACCTGCGCGCCGGGCGGCTCGATCTGCTCTACGTCGCGCCGGAACGCTTGGTCCAGCCTGGCTTCCTGGATCTGCTGGAGGGCGCCAACATCGCGCTCTTCGCCATCGACGAGGCGCATTGCGTCAGCCAATGGGGGCATGATTTCCGACCCGAATATATGCGACTGGACATCCTCCGGGAACGTTTTCCGGGCGTTCCGCGTCTGGCATTGACGGCGACCGCCGATCCGCAGACTCGCGAGGATATCCGCCAGCGCTTGAAACTCGACCGGGCGCGCCTCTTCGTTTCCAGTTTCGACCGGCCGAACATCCGGTACCGGATCGCGTTGAAGGATGAGCCAAAGCGGCAACTTTTGGCCTTCATCCGCGGCGCCCACGCGGGCGTAAGCGGCATTGTCTATTGCCTGAGCCGCAACAAGGTCGAGGATACCGCCGCGTGGCTTTGCGCCG
>JARLIN010000525.1 GCA_031291715.1 Rhodopila sp.
CGGTATGTACGGGATTGCGTTGCGGATGAGGTCGGCCAGCTGGTTATCTCCGGGCCAAACGTGTTCGTTGGCTATACCCGGCCGGAGCAGAACAGCGGCATCTGGATGGAACTTGGTGACGGCGGGCGCTGGCTTAATACCGGAGATCTCGGACGCTGTGACCACGACGGTTACTTCTGGCTCACCGGCCGGAAGAAGGAGCTGATTATCCGGGGCGGACACAACATCGACCCTGCGGCAATCGAAGAACCACTGCATCGCCATCCCGCAGTCCAGATCGCCGCAGCTGTGGGGCGCCCGGATATGCACGCGGGCGAGTTGCCGGTTGCCTATGTGCAGCTAAAGCCGGGCACAACGGCAACCGAAGCCGAATTGGCCGAGTTTCTGCGTCGCGAGATCAACGAACGCGCCGCGTTGCCAAAGGGGATACGGATCGTGGATGCGATGCCGTTGACGGGCGTTGGCAAGATCTTCAAGCCGGCACTGAAACGGCGCGAAACGGCAGACGCAGTGAAGTCGGCACTCGTGGAGGCTGGTGTCAAGGATGCAACCGTTAGCCTCATTGATGACACCTCGCGCGGAATGTCACTCCACGTCGAACTTGCCGACCCCGCGTTTGAAGCATTGGCGACTTCCGCGCTCGGGCGCTTTTCGTTCGCATTTTCGATCTCGGCCGCCGCGAGGCCATCACGGGCGGAGCAACCGACGGGGATAGACCCAGCAGCGACAGATGCGCAGGGCAGCCCAACGTGACACGAGCCGCGACATTAAAGGGACGCGTTCGGTCATGCGTACGGATTAAAGGTTAATCAGGCGTACGCGCCGCGATGTCGCGGTTCAAATGCCTGGCGATGTCTACAGGTTAGAACACCTAACGGCATGAGGGAAAAGAGGATGAGTGTTGCATCAGAAAGGTCTTTGCGCTCCCAGGTTGAAAAATGGCTCGGGCCGACTTCTTCGACGCCAGTTCGGATTACCCGATTCAGCCGCGCGCGCTCGAATCAGAGACCTTGCGTGCGTATCGAGCTACTGCTACCGACAGGCCCGCTTGGATTCTTTTTCTTCCGGCACCGCGACGGCACGTGGTGTGTGTTCCCGCCTGAGACGGAACGCCTGGCCATGCACGCTTCCTGGCGTTCAGGGTGATCTGAGTAGGTGCCATGCGTAGTTGTACGAAAGTAGGAAAAAAATCAATCGAGCAGATCCGACGGCAACACCACTGATTCATAAAAATTTCCAGACAAAGAGGCAGGAGAAGAGACATGAGGAATTACAAACGCGCGATCAGTTCTGTCGGTATGGCGGCTTGCATCTGCTCGGCTGCGCTTATCGACGATGCCAATGCGCAGTCGGCCGGAAGCATAACGCTGTCGACAGGATGGCTTCACGTCGCGCCACAGGGCGACGCAACACCCCTAACCGTGGAAAGCGTTGGCGGCGTAGCGGTGAATCAGCAGATAGCTGGTAGCGGCGCGCATGCCAGCTCGACGAATACGGTGGGAATTACCACTGAGTACTACGTCACGGACAACATTGGTGTCGCCATGCTTTTTGGACTGCCACTGAAGGTAAATCTGGTTGGCGATGGGACGCTCCAGAAGTATGGCAACCTCGGCTCGACAAGGCCGATGCCGCCCGCAATCGAACTTCGATACCACCTGTTTTCAGCCGAATCGAAATTCCGTCCATACCTCGGATTGGGTGTGAACTATACGTGGTTCACCCAGGTTCGGACAACCAACAGCCAGTTTATCACCGATAGCCTGGGTCCCGGTGGTTCGGCACACGCGACACTCAGTTCATCGTGGAATCCGGTATTCGAGATCGGGGCAAATTACGCGATTACAAAACACTGGTCGGTCGGAACCTCGCTCGGCTACGTTCCGGTGAAGACCCACCTTACGTTATACGGGCAGACCGCAACGGGAACGCAGATCGTTTCCAGATCGACGCTCCGACTCAATCCGGTTAACGTCTTCGTGAACGTCGCCTATACGTTCTAGCGGCTACGTAGCGTTCTCCGGCATCCACTGTGGCGGCAGACCGTTCCGCCAATGCACCAGACGTGAGGTTTCAATGCTCATCGAAGACATCGAATACGTTATTTTTCGCCACCCGGACCTGGCCGCCGTTCGTGCCTTCATGGTCGATTACGGCTTGCTGGATCTGCAGCAGGGCGGCGACATGCTCTATCTGCGCAGCTACGGCGACTCGCCTTTCTCCTACGTCTCGACCAAAGGCGAGACCGCGTTCGTCGGTTTCGGTTTTCGCATGTCCTCGCGCGAGGCGCTCGACAGGCTGGCGGCCCGCTTCGGCTCGGCCGTGACCGAGTGTCCGCATCCGGGTGGTGGCGTGTATACGGCGGGGACCGATCCCGATGGCCGGCGGCTGGAGTTCGTGTTCGGCGCCGAACGTCTCCCTCGGGTTCCGTCCGGCGGAGCTCCAATCGTCTGGAACGACGCCCATGCCAGGAACCGGCTGGGCCACTTCCAGCGCCCGGTATATGGTCCGTCGCACATCCAGCGGCTCGGCCATGTGGCCGTCTTTTCGCCTGCACCGCAGCAGACGATCTCGTGGTATTGCGACACACTCGGCATGAAGCCGTCGGAACTCATTTACCAGGGTGACGAGAAGAACGTTGTGGCCGCCTTCATGCACCTGGAAAAGGGCGCGGAATGGACCGATCACCACACCCTGGCCATTGTCGGCGGCAAGGCGGCCGGCTTGGACCACGCCTCCTTCGAGTGCCGGGACATCGATGATCTGGGCGTCGGCCACATGGTTATGGGCGACAAAGGCTACAAGCCCCGCTGGGGCATTGGCCGCCATTTCCACGGCAGCCAGATTTTCGATTACTGGACCGATCCCGCTGGCTTCCACATGGAGCATTACGTGGACGGCGATGTGGTCAACAGCGACTCGCCGGTCCTGAGCTATCCGTTCGGACGAGAAACGCTGCTGCAATGGGGCCCGGCCTTCCCGGGGCTCTAATCGAACGCACGGCATTTCTGCGCTTGCCCGGGCGGCTCGCCAACTCGGGGAATTGGTCAGCCATGCCCGGATGCCAGCGCCCCGCATCAAAGCAACACATTGGATCGAATAATGAAACGACAGGTCCTCAAGACCATTCTTTTTGCCTTGCCCAAGGTCCTTGACCTGACGGCCCGCCGCTTTCCCGCCTATCGTGATCGCCTGAAGGAGCGCGATCTCGTGGCCTGGATCGGACTCGCGGACGAAAGCATCGGTCGCGTCATCACGTTCAGGAACGGGCGCGTCCGGTCGCGCGCCGGCATGCATCGGCGGCCCGACGTGCGCATGGTCTTCAAGGATGTGGCCACCGCCCTGAAGTTCCTTTCACCCAAGCCGGATCAGGGCGAAATCATCCACGCCGCCAAGAACTTCAAGGTAGTCACTGAGGGCGAGGACGAACTGCTGGTTTGGCTATTGCAAACCCTGAGCATGATGCAGACCGTCGGCCTGCCGATGGGCACGCCCATGCGCGACGGCACGCGCCGCTACACTACCTGCACCAACGGCGGCCCTCTGTTCGTCTACGTCAAGGATGGTCGCATCGTTCGGGTGACCCCCATCGATCTGGACAGCACGGATGCGCCAAGTTATGTGATCGAGGCGCGCGGACGCCGCTTCAGCCCGCCACGGCGTGGATTGGTCGCGCCCCATGCCTTGACGCTCAAGTCGCTCGTCTACTCCGACAAGCGCATCCTTCATCCCATGAAGCGGGTCGATTTCGACCCTGACGGTGAACGCAATCCCCAGAACCGGGGTAAGTCTGGCTATGTGCGCATCAGCTGGGACGAGGCCCTGGACATTCTCACCAAAGAAATCAACCGGCAGAAGCGCGTTCACGGTCCGGGTTCCATTACCTTCCCCTTATCGTCCCATCACCAGTGGGGCAACGTGGGCTACTACCTCAGCGCGTTAACGCGCTTTGCCAATCTGATCGGCTTCACCCGGGTCGCCGCAAATCCGGACAGTTGGGAAGGCTGGTACTGGGGCGCCATGCATCATTTCGGCAACTCAATGCGCATCGGCGTGCCGTCCGGTTACGGCGGCGTCGAGGATTGCCTCAAGGAGGCCGACATGATCGTCTTCTGGTCCTGCGACCCCGAAAGCACCAACGGGGCCTATGCGGGATTCGAGGGGACGCCGCGGCGCCTGTGGGCCAAGGAGCTCGGCATCGAGTTCGTTCATATCGACCCGCACTGCAACCCCACCGCCCAGTTGCTGGGCGGGCGCTGGATTCCGGTCCGACCACAAACCGACGCTGCGCTCGCCACGGCCATCATGTATGTGTGGGCCGTGGAGGACCTGTACGACAAGGATTACGTCGCCACCCGCACGACCGGGTTCGACGATTGGAAAGCCTATCTTCTCGGCGAAACCGACGGCGTTCCCAAGACTCCCGAGTGGCAGGAGAGCGAGACCGGCGTGCCCGCCAAGGACGCCCGTGCTCTTGCGCGTCTATGGGTGAACAGGAAGGTCCATCTGGCCGTCGGGATGACCGGCGCGGGATTCGGTGGCGCGGGCCGCGGCGCGACTGGAGCGCAATGGGCGCGCTGCATGATCATGATGATGGCGATGCAGGGCTGGGGTAAGCCGGGGGTCAACTTCGGCTGCCTTGAAGTCGGTGTCCCCCATGATCTCCATTTCTATTTCCCCGGCTACGCGGACGGTGGCATTTCCGGCGACCTCGCGTGGACCGCTAATGCGGTGAACAATTACCAGCGCATGCCGCACATCCTGACCATGAATCCGGTCAAGCAGATGGTCCCACGGCAGCAACTGCCCGACGCCATTATCAATGGGCATGCAACGGGCTACCTGTGGGACGGCATCTCGCAGGAAGCCCAGTTCGCGCCGTTCAGCTACCCCATGCCCGGGTATTCGCCGATCCACATGATCTATCGTTACGGTGGGTCCGCCTTCAGCACGGTGACGAATTCCGGACGCTGGGCCAACGCCTACCGGCATTCGAGCATCGAGTTCGTGGTCAACCAGTCCATCTGGATGGAGGGTGAGGCTCAGTTTGCCGACATCATCCTGCCTGCCTGCACTTCTCTGGAGCGCTGGGACATCGGGGAATGGTCGAATTCCGGCGGCTACGCCCATCACGGGTATGGCACGGTCAATCATCGCATGATGACGCTGCAGCACAAGTGCATCGAGCCTTTGGGCGAGTCCCGTTCCGACTACGACATCTTCACCGCGATCCTGACCCGGCTGGGCCTGGGCGGTGTGTTCACCGAGGGATGCAGCGAGCTTGACTGGGTCAAGCGGGTCTTCGACTCGTCGGATCTGCCCGATCACATTTCGTGGCGAGAGTTCTGCCGTAAGGGCTATTTTGTCGTGCCACCCGAAAAGCCCGAGTTGCGCCACCCGGTGGACATGCGCTGGTTCGCGGAGGGCCGGCGGAAAGACCTTCAGGAACCACATCCGCTGCCGTCCCAGTTCGCCGAAAAATTTGGAACAGGACTGCAGACGCCGAGCGGCAAGCTGGAGTTCGTGCCGGAGTTGCTGAAGCGGCATACTGCGGACAACCCCGAGCGGCCGCCGCTCAACCGGTATATCCCCTCCTGGGAGGGGCTGCGCTCGGACCTGGCCCAGCGTTATCCGCTGCAGTTGATTGCCACTCATAGTCGCTACAGCTTCCATACCCATTGCGACGGCAAGAATTCGTCGGTGAACAGCATCGAGGACCATCGCGCGCTGATCGGCGGGCACCGCTTCTGGCTGCTGAGGCTTAGCCGGGCAGACGCAGCCATTCGAGGCATTGCCCATCGCGACCTCGTCAAGGTGTACAACGACCGGGGCGCAGTGATCTGCGCGGCCGACGTGTCGCCGCTGGTCAACGCGGGAGTGGTCAAGTCTTACGAGGCGAGCGCCGAATTCAAACTGATTGAAATCGATGGCGAGCGCGTCGAAATCGGCGGTTGCATGAATATGCTGACCCCTGACCGGCCGCAAACTGCCGGCACGAGCAGCATGAGCCCCAACTCCTGTCTGGTGCAGGTCGAAAAATGGAGAAGTGCCGAGGCGTTCATGCTCGGTCGCGCAGCGTGAGGAACATGGAATGAGCAAGTGGAATCTGGTTATCAAGGTCGGGCGTTGCGAGAACTGCCAGAACTGCGTCATCGCCGCGCGGGACGAGCACGTCGGGAACGACTTCCCCGGTTATGCCGCCTCCGCCTCCGCCAACGCCGACAGCCCCGTTCGCATCCTGCGCCGTGTTCAGGGCGACTCGCATATGGTCGAGACCACGTATCTGCCGGTCATGTGCAATCACTGCGACGAAGCGCCATGCATGCGTGTGGGCGGCGACGCCATCCGCAAGCGCGCCGACGGCATCGTCATTATCGACCCGGACAAGGCGCGGGGCCGGAAAGATATCGTGAAGTCGTGCCCGTACAAGGCGATCGTCTGGAATGAAGAGCTGCAACTGCCGCAGACCTGGATCTTCGATGCGCATCTGCTCGATCAGGGTTGGCCTCAGCCACGTTGCCAGCAGTCATGTCCCACCGACGTGTTCGAGACGGTCAAGCTGGATGACGCAGCGATGGCCGAGAAGGCCCGGCGCGAGGGGCTCAAGGTATTGCGGCCAAACCTGGGCACGAAGCCTCGCGTGTGGTATAGCGGCCTCGAGCGCTGGGAAACCTGCTTCATCGGCGGAAGTGTCAGCGCGCAGATGGGAGAAATGGTGGAGTGCGTCGCGAATGCGGTCGTCGCCCTGTACGTCGGCAACCAGAAGGTGGGCGAAACCGTGTCGAACGGCTTCGGCGATTTCCGGTTCGGC
>JARLIN010000075.1 GCA_031291715.1 Rhodopila sp.
ATTACGCCTCGGGGATGATCCGCTCCTTTTTCAAGGGGGCCTGATGGACTGGTTCGGGCCTGCCTTCCGGTCCGCCGTAGCGCAGGGCGGGTTGTCGATCGCCGTCACCGGTGCGGGAAGCTGGCTGGGCCAGTCCTTTCTTAGCATGCTGGCGGCCGAGGGCCTGCTGCCTGAGCCGGCGCGGTTGCGGCTGTTCGCCAGCTCATCCCGGGCGGTTCAGCTTGGGGGACGGACGGTGCCGGTGGAACGGCTCGAGCGCGCCCCGGCTCTGGAGGGCGGCCCGTGGCTGCTGTTGCATTTCGCGTTCCTGGGCAAGGAACGCACAGAACATCTCAGCACGGCCGATTTCATCGCGGCCAACGCCGGCATCCTACGTGAAACCCTACGGATCGCCGAACCGGCGCGCGATCTGCGCATGGTGTTTTCATCCTCCGGTGCCGCGTATGGGCGGGACCGCCGGCTGGTCGAGGACCCGGACGCCAATCCATATGGCTGGTGCAAGGTGACTCAAGAGGCCGATCTGACCGCCTGGTGTGCCGCGCGCGGCGTGCCGCTGGTGATCCCGCGCATTTTCAGTATTGGCGGGGATTGGGTGAACAAGACGGAGAGCTACGCGCTGTCCTCTTTCATCCTGGCGGCGCGACGGGAGGGTGTGATCCGCATCATGGCACGGAAGCCGGTATTCCGGTCGTTTGTGCATGTGGCGGAGTTGAACGGGCTGCTGTGCGAAGCCGCGTTGGCGCAGGCCGGGGAAGCGGCATTGGTGTTCGACACCGCCGGGCGCGAGACGTTGGAGATGGCGGACCTGGCCGACGCGGTGGCGGGGGCGCTGCGGCCGGCCGAAATCAGGATCGAACGCGCCGGGCCGTTGGAAGGCGAGACAGATTATTACGTGGGCGAGGGGCGGGTGTATCGTTCCATACTTGCACGAAACGGGTGTCGGGTCGTCGGGATTGAGCGGATCGTGGCGGATACGGCGGCGTTTCTTAACAGAGCGTGATCGGCTGGGGGATAACAGCCGACAGCAGAACGCCGGATCAGGCGCCATTTATCGACGCAATTCGGGGAGGCGCCGATCGGCGGGACGTGCATCGCCGCGCGCTGCGATGTCTATTTCAGTTTTTCATCCAAGCCGGCTTTCGGTTGCTATGACCTATCCCCTTAATGTACTGCTTGCCAATCGGTACGAAACCGGAGCAAACCCGGCTTGCCATAGGGGCTGGACTTGTTTCAAATATAACTGTGGTACTCTGTCGGCGCTCCCGCCAGGCAGCGGTGTGCTGCCAGGGGAACAGGCCAGTGAAACGCACAACTTGTTTGATCTGCAGTCGAGAGACCAGCGGACGGCCAGCCAGCATCGCCCGCTTTGTTGTGGAAACCTGTAACCTGGGGACGGCCGCGACAGAGATCCGATATTGCCGCGCATGCGATTTCGCCTTCTTCGCCCGCCGCTTGACGGACCAGGAAGCTGCCAAGCTTTACAATCGCTATCGTGGGGATGATTACAATACCCGGCGGATCGCAGTCGAGCCGAGCTATGCCTCGTTGGTTCCGCTCTTCGCTGATCCTCTCTCAAGCTACTATGTCGAGCGCATTCACGAATATACCGACGTGATGGACGTATTCCCCGAGATCAGGCCGGCGACGGTGCTGGACTTTGGCGGCGATGGCAGCGTGCCGTCACGTGTTTTTCCTTACGCCGAGATCGCGTTTGACGATCTTAGCGCCGGGGCGGGTGGGCAGACTTGGGATATGCACGAGTTGATTTTTGTTTCTCAGGTCTTCGAGCATGTCTCCGATCCTGTCGCGCTGCTGAAAGGCGTTGTAGGGCGGCTCGCGCCAGAGGGCGTCGTCTTCATAGACCTGCCGAAAGAATTCGAGAGCACTCTGTCCGAGGGATTGCTGTGGCAGGCCAAGCATGGCGGCGGGCTTTACACCATGCATGAGCACATAAACCACTTCTCGCAGCGCAGCCTTCGCCTGCTTATGCAGGCAGCGGGTCTCGAGCCATTCTTTGAGGTGGAGCCGATCCGGCATCGTACTTGGCTTGCAATGGGTGCAAGGCCGGGGTCGGAGGCGGCATGTCGGTTCAGAGCGGAAAAGGCAATGCGGACGCTTCTGTGGGGACAGACCGCCATCCGTCAGATCGCCCGGAATGCCCAACTTGAGGCTCAGGCCTCCCATGCTTATGCGCGGCAGGCCTGCCAGACGGCGATGGCGGTGAATCCGCCCTGTGCTTTGCGTCAGGCGGCTGCGATGGTGTTTCGCGGCATCCGACGCTTAGGCCGATCGGCCAGACCTACTTGAATGCCCGCGAGGGGGGCTGCGCTGTTCGGCGGCGACAGTGGACACCTGAATATGCACCAGGATGGAGAACGGCCCTGTTGACCGATGACGTGCTTCCGCTGGCAGCGTTGGCCGTTCAGCGTGGCTCCCTCTACCCCGAGGTGGGGCACTCGCCATACTACGTCGTAACGCCTCGATACATACAGTCCTCTGCTGGCGTTCGCTGCCTGCACTTGCTGATCCACTGGCTGAATCGCATTGGCTGTCACGCCTATGCCTACTTCCCGTCTGAGTGGGAAAGTGAGTATCGTATGAAGGTCAATCCCGACCTCATAACACCGCCACTTACTCAAGATATTATCGATTTTCATTTCGCCAATATGCGATCCCCAATTGTTATATGTCCGGAGATTTTTCCGGGGACCCTACCGAATGCACCGTTAACGGTGCGATGGTTTGGAAACTATCCCGGCGCTATCGCGTCTTTGGAAACCTCCGAGAGATGCGACATGAAATACGCCTTTTCGCGGCGGCTGGCCGTTGCGCTCGGTGAGCCGGAAAATGTTCTGTGCATCCCAGTGATCGATACAAGGACCTTCAGGAAGGACGATACGCGTGAGAGGCATGGATCGTGCTTTTATGCCTCGAAATTCAAAATGTTCTTCGGAGGCGTTCCATTCGATCTGCCGCCTGGTTCGATCGAGATCACGCGCGACCTGCCGGACTCGCAAACGCCGCAGGAGATCGCCGAACTCTTCAGGCGATCCGAATATTTTTACTGCTTCGAGGAAAGCGCCCTGGTCGTGGAGGCTGGATTATGCGGCTGTCCGACCATCCTGATGAAAAGTGAATATTTCACCAATCCTCTCGGCGTTGACGATTTCGGATGGGACGGGTTCGCCTGGGGGAATGACCGATCCGAAGTGGACAGGGCGAAGCAGACGGTTCACAAGGTTGAACGAAACTACGAAGACCTCATCAAGCGATTTTTCCCGCAGCTGGAGGCATTCGTGACAAAGACTCAGGCCGCGGCTGCTGGCTGTTCGTACCCGACGGCAATCCGGCTGCCCTCCGTTGACCTGGTGGCAAAGCTGAGCTCCAGCCTGGACGCGGAGCGTGAGCAGACTGCGCGACTACAATCGCAACTCATGGAAATGTAGAACAGTACCTCCTGGCGGCTCACCGCCCCTATACGACGCGTTCTATCGGGCATGCGGCAGTTGGGGGAGAGAGGCTGATATCTCCCCACGTCAGCTATCGGTCTCGCGGATGCCAAGACGACCTGCCAGCGTGCGAACGCGACCGGCCAAGCGTCGGCGGAGCGTCTTGGTCGGCAGCGAATACAAAGTCGACGAGACAGGCAGGCCGTCGAACAGCAGCGGCGCCGGCTCGGTCACAGCGCGCGCACGGGCCTGCGTCTGCGCGACGAATCGTTCGAGCTGAGGAAAGAAATCCACGACGGTCCGCAGGTAGCGCTCACGTGTTCGCCCGACCGTGGCGCGAGCCCGCGCGACCTCCTCCTCGGAGTCACCCCAGGCGATACCATCCCGACCGAACTCCTGCTCGGCGATCGACGCCGTAAGCCAGGCGTTCGGCATCATCACCACAGGGCAACCGCAGAATCCCGCTTCTACCACCAGACCGGTATTCTCATAGGTATAGAACAGATCTGATCGGCGAAAGATCGACGCAATGGTGCTTTGATCCATAGCCGCTGGATCGCTCGGTATCTCGACGCTGCCGGCTGGCAGACGAAAGGCCTGGCCGCCGTGCGTCCGGCTATATTTGCCGAGATAATGGCAGGTGCCATCGCGCGGCACCACGGGCTCCGGCGAGAACACAGTAGTGTCCAGTGCCGGCAGATGCAGCACGTTCTCTGGGGCGCCGACGGCTTCCGCCAGTGCGTGGGAAAAGCCGAAGACCAACTCGTCTGGGGGAAATGACCGATCACCGCCGAGCAGCCCCGGAAAGTTCAGCACATAACGGATGACCGCCGCTGCCCGCAACGGATTGCCCGCGATCGTCTCGGGATAAACGACAATCGGCGCTTGCCCGGACGAAACATGATGGTCATGGATCGCGAGGGTCAGCTCAGGGGTTGCCAGTTCCGGATTGGTCCCGAGGGTGACGCCATCATTGCAGACCACGACCCAAGCTGACTGGCCGAGGCGGTTAAGCCAATGCGCCAACAGATGAAGGCAGCGGACGCCAACGGAAGCGCGTGTATAGGCGGGGGCAACAATGTAATAGGGTCGGCGCCCGGGTTCGGGCAACAATGTCGCGCGGATCGTCGGATCGGGGAAGTCGAGCCATGCCGTCATCCGGGAATGGCCCTATCGGGCCAGATGCCGCAAACGCCGGATAACCCGACGTGCGAGGATGACGGTCCGGCGCAACGGCAGGGTCAACATCCAGAACGTGCTGTTATAAACCTCGCTCAACTGCTGGGTCCGGTGCTCCAAGAGGCCAAGCACGTGCGACAAATCGTTTTGGGCCTGGGGTGCGGCTGACAGGTCCATAGATGGCTTTTGGCCAACCGGTTCGGTCACCGGGGGCGCCTGACGGATGGCGGATCGTATGGCCTCAAGGGTCGGTTCCACCAGCACGCGGGGCGGCAGGGCTCGCGGATCGAGTTGCGAGAAGACGCTGTCGTTCAGGTGTCCCGCATCGGCACGGACGGCAATCCAGCGTTGCTCGACCCTGTAAACAGAGTACGCAAAATAGAAATCGACGAAATAAGGCTCGAACAGGTCGCTCTTCCGCCACTCCAGGTGTTCTATCGCGCGTCCACGAGCGGCGTGGTATCGAACCTGATTGAATCGACCGAGATCCGGCTTTTCCCACAACAAATTATACATGTCACGAATGCGGAACAGCGCATCCTGTATACTCAGATCGACGAGAACCAGAAAGTCGAACGCCTCCGTGAATTCAACCTCAGTCAGCAGATTTCGCGGGATGCGTGTTTTCACGTAAACGTCGGCCTGCTCGATAAGCTTCAGGGCGATTTCGTCGATGCCGCGATAGCGTGTGGCATCGTGCCGGTATTCGTAAATCGACCCGATGTCGTGTGGGGTCAGCAGCCCCGCCTCAAGGGCGTAGCGATACAATTTGATCACACCGAGATGCCAGGCGTGAAGGTAGCTCACCCCGCGTTCCTCGGTGTATTTCTCCCAGCCTCCGGTCGAATGGAATACGCGATAGCTGACCAGCGGCTGCGCCACAAAGCGGACCCGCGCCTGCGCGAAGCAGGTCAGGAACCAGAAGCAATGGGAATAGATCATGCTGCGGGCCATGATCGCTTCCGCCACCGCTGCATCGAGCATGGATCGCCGAGCTACAATGATCGACCAGCCCGACAGGACGTTGATCAGTCCGATCCGACGGATCAGCGCCGGCAGGTTGGTGTCGCAATCGCCGTCAGCGCCGCGGATCTGGGCGACCGAGGCCAGCTTGCCGTCGCCGTCCATGACCCGAAAATTGAACACGAAGAGGTCGGCTGCATCGGCGCACAGCAGGTTCAGCATATGGCCGATCGTTTCGAGGCGCGGCAGATCGTCGTCGCCCAGGAACCAGATGAATTCGCCCCGCGCATATTGCAGGCCGTTCACCACATTCTGCTCGGAAGTCGGCAACAGGACGGGGTTGGTGATGACGCGCACCCGGTCGGAGCCAATGGCCTTCACCGCCTCGGCCGTTCCGTCATCGGAAGCGTTGTCGAGCACCACGATTTCATACAAATCGCGCGCTTCCTGCGGCCAGTTCGCCACCAGGAATGCCACCAGGGGCGTAACCCGGTCCTTGCGGTTTCGTGACGGAAGGAGAACGGTCAGCAGCATCGCGATGTCTCCACGCATTCGTTGGTCAGGTCAGGGCGTAGAGCACGGTATCGAAACAGTTCTCCGCGTGCTGACGCAGATAAAGCCGGGCGCCGGGCAGGAGATCGCGAACCCGGTGTGCGAGGTCGGACAGGTCGCGCGGCTTGTGATAGGCGCTGATCGCGAGCTGTGGCCGTGCGGCGTCAAGTGTTCGCGCCATGCCGGCCAGGGCAGCCTCCTCGGCGCCTTCGATATCGAGCTTCACATAGTCCGGACGAAACCCCGCCAGCGCCGTATCGATGGACACGCATCGCACCACACCTGTCGCCCCTTCGCCAATGCGGGAGGCCGCGGCGCCCTGGGCATCGAAGGGATGGTCAGCCACACCGTCCGACAAGCCGAGCGGATAGAAGCTGCGGCGGGTGGTGGGCAGGGACGCCGCATTGTCCACCAGCTTTGCAAAGTTCGCGAGGTCCGGTTCGAAGGCCACCCATTCGCTGATCCGCACGCCTTCGCGCGCCAGGAACAAGCCCGTGTCGCCGGTGAACGCGCCGCCATCCAGCAGGGCGATCGGGTTCGGGAACGCAAGTTCCGTCGCCCGGAAATCGCGCGGCAGGTATTGCTCGTCCGCCTGCACCGCGGGGTGCAGCAGAGGATCGCCGGTCAAGCGAAAGGCGAGGAGGCGTCCAAGCACGTCTATGCTGGCATCGTCCGCCAGCAGATCGGCCACTTGCGTTAGGGCGGGCAGGTTGTCCTGGAGGATGGCGCGCGGAGTCAGCCAAAACGCTCCGATCTCCGGCAGCAGATCGACCAGATCGACCGGCGTCAGGATGTCGGAAAAGCCTTTCGCGCGCGCCCATGCCACGGGCTCGCCCCAGCCGTGCGCCGGATTGTAGAGGCCGATAAGCAGCACTGCACCATCGCCCAGCGTGAAGGTAGCCGGTGCCACGACGGGAAGCGCACCGACCATACCGCCGGCCTTGCCCCTGTCGATGAAACCGGACACACGACTGCCCTTGGCGTCCAACGCCCTCGCCAGGCCCTGACCGAAACCGCCCGCGCCATAGATCCAGCAGCCGTTCCGGCCCTTGCCAACACGAGCTTCGACGGCTCCCGGTGCAGGATGGCTTGCCGCGACGTCGCGAAGGGATGTCTCCAGGCGCCGAACGGTCGCGGAAACACTCATGTCGCGGCGTCCTGCACCGATCCCTGGTGGCATTCGGTCATTCAGGAACTTGGCCACATCGCGTGGTCAGGGTGGCGAACGGATAGGTTACTGAGCAAGACCGACATAGAACCGCCAACGATTCAAAGACGATTCGCTGTTGCCACATAAATCGCCCATAGGCAACGCGGGGTTTGTCAAACGCCTCGCGCTACCCGGCGCCGTACAACGCCACTGCGTTATTCAGGAAGAAATCTCTTTTCTTCTGCTCCGCGACCGGCATCGGAAGTACATGCGCCGGATCGTCGTAATCCCAATGCGGGTAATCCGTGGCGAACAGCAGCCGATCCCAGCCGATCCAGTCGATCGCATCCAGCACGTGCGCCCGGTTCGCCGGCTCCTCCATCGGCTGCGTCGTCAGCCAAACGTGGTCGTGGATATACTCGGACGGCAACCGTTTCAGATGCGGTGTTTCCACCTTCAGCCGGTGCCAGATCTTGTCCAGCCGCCACGCCAGCGACGGCACCCACGCGAACCCCGCCTCGATCAGCACCAGCCGGAAGTTCGGCACGCGCTCGAACACGCCCTCGATCACCATGGAGGTCAGGAACGACTGGCTCGATTGCGCGTGTCCGACCATGTCCTCGATGTAATAGGATGGCCAGCCGGCCCCGCTAACCGGGTAGCCGCCGAATCCGAACGCATGCACGCCGACGGGCAGGCCCGCCGCGGCGGCTGCTTCATACACTTTCCAGTACCGCTTCTGCCCCGGAGGCTCGCTGGTGCGGCTGAGCATCAGCACCTGCACGAAATGCGGGTCATCGGCATAGCGCTCGATCTCCGCCACCGCCGCCTCGGCGTCCTCATACGGGACGACGATGGAGCCTTTCAGCCGCGGCTCCGGCACCAGCCACTCATGCAACTGCCATTCGTTCATGGCGTGGCACACCGCGGCGCCGAATTCCCGGTTCTGGAAACTCTGCCCGTTGTCGCCGGTGGCGTTCAGGATGCCGAGCACGCAGTTGTTGGTGTCGAGAAGCTGTTCGCGCAGGAAGGGCAGGGAACTGCCAGGGCGTCCGCCTGGCGGCCACGCATCGCGGCGAGAGGCGTTGGGCTGCCCCTTCGGGTAGGCCGGTCCCGCCTGGTACGCCTGACGCGGCCGCGAACCGAACATCTGCATGTGCTCGATCCAGCGCTGCTCCAGATACGGATGCAGGGCCTTGTCGTTGTTGCGCTGCGGATGAATGTCGCAATCCGCGGTCGCCAGCTTCGACTGGTTGGCCGGCTGAGGCAGCGGCCTGGAGGTAACCTGGACGTTCATTGCACCATCTCCGTCAAGCGGGGGTAGGTAGCCCTTGGGTTGTCGATCATGATCTTACGCACCATCGCGCGCGACAAGCCAGCGGGGAGCACATCCTCGCCATCGAACTGCCAGTGCGGATAGTCGGTCGAGAACAGCAGCAGCTCATCCGAATCCATGTGTTCCATCAGCTTCTGGAACATCTCCTCGGTCGGCGGTCCGTCGCAGGGCTGGATCGTCAGGCGAACATTCGCCTTCACCACCTCGGTCGGCGCGCGGTCCAGCCACGGCACTTCCATCCGCAACCCGCGCCAGAATTTCGTCAGCCGCCACAGATGCGCCGGCAGCCAGGTGAAGCCGGATTCCAGCAGCACCACCTTCAGATCCGGGAATTTCGTGAACACGCCCTCAACGATCAATGAGGACAGCGCCTGCTGGAATGCTGCGGCCTGAGCGGCATAGTCCTCGGTGTAGTAAGACGGCCAGCCGACGGGCGTGACCGGATGGCGATACGCGCTGCCGGCATGGATGCCGACGGCAAGCCCATGTTTCTGCGCGGCGGCATAGATCGGCCAATAGTGCCGATTGCCCAGCGGCATATCGTTCATCACCAGCAGCAACACCTGGACGAACCGCTTGTCCGGCGCGACGCGGTTGATCTCATCCACCGCCATTTCCGGGTTCTGCGCCGGCACGACGATGGACGCACGCAGCCGCGGCTCCTTGTCCAGCCATTCCGCTGCCATCCAGTCGTTCACGGCGCGCGCGAACCCGGCGCCCATGTCCTCGCTGAACAGCAACTGGACGCCGTACAGGCAGTTGGCGATCGCGATACTTGTCCGGAACGGATTCAACGCGTGCCGGCGCAGAAGTTCCAGATCCGAGCCAGGCCTGATCCCCTCGACCCGCCAGTCGGGGCGGGCGGTCAAAGGAGAATTGGTCGGGTAGGCGATGGAGTTCAGCTCGTGCATCCCGCGCTGCACGATGATGTCGCGCCAGTGGTCCGACAGGTACGGATGCAGCGCCTTCAGGTTGGGCACCGCCGGATGGATGTCGCAGTCGATGCCGCCGGTTTCGATCACGCTCATGGACTTTTCCCTGGGAACCCCGTCAAGGGGCCTTGTCATTATGGAACGCTGGCACGACTCGGCCGCATGGGCCAGTGCCTCCATTGCTCAGGGGCTGTCGGAGGGCGCCTGCACGTCCTCGACCGGCAGCCAGAGCGTCGCGGTGGTACCTTCACCCGGCTTGCTGACCAGCCCGATATGGCCGCCGGACTGGCGGGCGAAGCCATAAACCTGGGACAAGCCAAGCCCGCTGCCCTTGGCGGCGTCTTTGGTGGTGAAGAATGGCTCGAAGACCCGGGCCAGGACTTCCTCGCTCATGCCAGACCCGGTGTCCCGCACCACCACGCTGACGAAATGGCCGGGCACTGCATCCGGGTTTCCGATCAGATCCTCCGGTCCGAGTGTTGCCGACCCGGTGGCGATCGACAGCCGGCCGCCGTTGGGCATCGCGTCGCGCGCGTTGATCACGAGGTTCAGTACCGCGGACTGGAAATGCGCCGGATCGGCGTTGCAGGCGGGCAGGCCCGGCGCCAAAAGGATTTCGAACCGGATCATCACGCCAAGCGTCCGCAGCAGAATCGGTTCGAATTCCCGCAACAATGCGTTGATGTCGATCCGCTCTGCGTCGAGCGACTGGCGGCGGGCGAAGGTCAACAGGCTTCCGGTTAATTCGGCGCCACGTATCGCCGCCTGCTCCGCGGCCTGCGCGTAGCCGACGATCCGCGGATTGTCGCCGGCCGAGCGGCGGATCAGGTTCAGGTTGCCAATCATGACCTGGAGCAGGTTATTGAAATCATGCGCCAGTCCGCCGGTCAGGTGGCCGATCGCCTCCATCTTCTGCGCCTGGTGCAGGGTCGCCTCGGCCGTCCGCCGTTGCGCCATCTCTTCCAGCAGCTGATCGTTCGCGTCGCTGAGTTTACGCTGCTCCCGGCCGAGTGCGATCTGCAGCCCGATACGCTCCCCGAACGCACGATGGGCGCCCACGCTGACCAGCGACATGGCCGAGGCGAAGATGACGATCATTAGCGCGGACACCCGCCATGCCGGCCCCTGGGCGACGAAGCTCGCCGCGAGCGGCAGACTGGATGGCAGGATGAAGGCCAGCACAGTTGGCAGATGGGCTCCGTTGACCGCGACGGCACCGGCGCACATTCCCCCGATCACGAGGGCGAGGAAGAGTTGATAAGGCTCCGACGCCGGGAACATGGCGATGGCGCCAATGCCCCACAGAACGCCCGTCGTCAGCGAGCCGAGAACGCTGAAAGCCGCCCAGGGCCTGCACTGCTCCCCTTCCGGACGACGGCGGAGGAAGGCCAGGCCGACGCGCCAGCGTACGACCAAGACTGCGATCATCGCGACTGCCCATAGCAACGGACGGTTGTCGCTGTGGACGGGGGCGAGGACGAATGCCGTGAGGGCCGCATTGATGGCGGTTACGGACAGTGTCAGTGGCGCGTGCTGATACACCGCCCGTAATCGCTCGCATTCGATCAGAAACCTATCTGGATCGGACAGCATTCGAGACACCCGCCCGCGGTTGGATCGTTGGAGCCCTCTGGAGCGGTGACGCGCAAGGGGGAACGATGCCGTTCAAACGCTTTGACGGAAACGTGATGCAATGGAAAACAGGACGATCGGCTGACCGTCTGTCATAACGGAATTCGACCGTTCTCAGGGGAGCGGGGCCGACGCCGCTGGGTGGGAATGGTATTCAGTGGAAATGGTGCCGGGTGAGGGATTTGAACCCCCGACCTTCGGTTTACAAAACCGCTGCACTACCACTGTGCTAACCCGGCGCCCCGCGTCTGTTACCATGCCCAGGACGTTATGGGATAGGTCCCAAATAGCCAGAAAGATGCAGGCAAGCCGTGGGTTTCTCAGGCGGCCTGTCCCGTCGGTGCCCGTGCTGGTGGCGCGGGATCACGCCCGCAACCCCGCGACTGCTATGCGGAGATTTGCGCCAATGGCCATACCGCGTCTGACGTCTCGGTACGGGATCGAGTCCTGTGACCGATCGAGCGACCTTCATCCTCCTGACGCATATTGGTTTCAGCAAGGGAGCGGATCATGCGCCCCGGCATCGAAAGGCATGGGAAACCAGCCGATCGAACCGCCGGGCAGATTGTCCGCGGCCGCAAATCCCGCATCCGCCGTCCACAGGTCCGTTCAATAGTTAACAATAGTTTAACAGCGTTCCTTAATGGGGTGCCGCAGCGGTTATGAAATCAATGACTTAGCGGGATGCACAAACTTTCATCAAGCGAGATAACACACGGCTTCACGCGCTTTTCGGCGTGCTCAAGACGATCTGCCCACCGACTTATCCACAGGCCTCGGGGATAACGGAGCCGTGATTTCCGATCCGCTGAGTACCGATTGGTCACGTGTCGAAATGACAAGGGGCGGTTGGTATGCCCCCCCATCTTATACCAGCGGCCCGAAGGGTCGACTGGTATGCGCGCGGGGTTGCCAAAAGGGGCAAGGCTTCGCGGCCGCGCGCGAAATCAATAGGATACCAACGGTCCGAAGCTGGTCATGCGGCCTGTGCCGCTGTGCCGGCCGTGTTCGATCCGGCCAGGTCGCGAAGAATGGGGCACTCCGGCTGATGGTCGCCCCGGCAATGGTCCGCCAGCTCCTTGAGCGCGTCCCGCATCGCCGTCAGTTCGACGATGCGCCGCTCCAGCTCCGCCATGTGCTTGAGTGCCACCTGCTTCACTTCCCGGCTCGGTTGGTGCGCCCGCCAAAGGCCGACCAGCTGGCGGATACGCTCCATCGGAAACCCGAACTGCCG
>JARLIN010000006.1 GCA_031291715.1 Rhodopila sp.
CCCGCCCAGCCGCCGTATCTGTTCGCCGAACCGGATCGCGTCGCCCTTTGGCGAGACCGCATCGGCACCGCCGGCTTTCGCGTCGGCATCACCTGGCAAGGCAACGCCGGCCGGCACGAGGACAAAGGCCGTTCGATGCCGCTGGCCGCGTTCCGGCCGCTCGCGATCCCTGGCGTCCGTCTGATCAGCCTGCAAAAAGGCGAGGGGGAGGAGCAGATCGCCACCGCCGGGATGCCCGTCGAGACCTTGGATGGCCTCGACACGGGTCCCGATGCGTTTCTCGACACCGCCGCCGCGATGATGACGCTGGACCTGATCATCACGTCCGACACCTCGATCGCGCATCTCGCCGGCGCCCTCGGCCGCCCGGTCTGGGTCGCGCTGCGCCTTGTGCCGGACTGGCGCTGGATGCTCGACCGGCCCGACAGTCCCTGGTATCCGGCCATGCGGTTGTTCCGGCAAATCCAGGACGGCGATTGGGGATCGGTGTTCACTGCGATGGCACAGGCACTCCCAAAATGACCAGCCCCATTATCCCCGTCTCCTGGGGCGAACTTCTCGACAAGATCGCGATCCTGGAAATCAAGACCCACCGGCTGCGCGCGCCCGAAGCCGTTGCGAACGCGACCCGCGAACTGGCGCTGCTGCGGGAAGCCGCACCCTTGCCATTCGGCGTCCCGGAACTCGCGGCAGCGCTGCTGGCGGTGAATACACGGCTATGGCGCATCGAGGATCTCATTCGCGAAAAAGAAGCCGTCGGCGATTTCGGCCCCAGCTTCGTCGCCCTGGCCCGCGCCGTCTATCGCGAGAACGACGAGCGCGGCCGCATCAAGCAAGCCCTCAACCGGAAGCTGCGATCCGCGCTGGTAGAGGAAAAGCAGTATTCGGCGTATTGATCGCGGCATGACCGACTCGATCGCTGAGAACCTCCGCCGCGTCCAGGACCGCATCGCCAGCGCCGCCATCGCTGCCGGCCGCAAGCCAGAGGACATCACCCTCGTCGCTGTCTCCAAAACCAAGCCGGTGGAGGCCGTCGCCGCCGCGCTGGCCGCCGGCCAAACGGTGTTCGGCGAGAACCGCGTCCAGGAAGCCGCCGCCAAATTCCCGCCGCTGCGGGCGAAGCATCCCCTGAGCCTGCACATCATCGGCGGCCTGCAGACCAACAAGGCGCGCGATGCCGTGCGGATCGCTGACGTGATCGAAACGCTCGATCGTCCCAAACTGGCGGATGCGATCGAGGCCGCGATCGCCAAGGAAGGCCGCACGCCGACACTGCTGATCGAGGTGAACACCGGTTCGGAGCCGCAAAAATCCGGCATCGCGCGCGACGACGCGGACAGCTTCATCGATGAATGCAAGGCGCGCTTTGGGGCGGCTCTGGTCGGGCTGATGTGCGTGCCGCCGCAGGACGAGGATCCGCGGCCGCATTTCACCTGGCTCGCCGACCGGGCCGCGCGTCACGGGTTGAAGACGGTGTCGATGGGTATGTCGTCGGATTTCGAGATCGCCATCGCCTGCGGCGCCACGTGGGTCCGCGTCGGCAGCGCCATCTTCGGCGCACGTTAGGTTCGGTGGAAGAATAATCGAATCGTTGATGTTGGCTCGATGACTTTTCGCGTCATGGCAAGCCGACGCCCCATACGTGTTAAATTAGCCCCTCTTCAGGCTGACCGTGCAGCCTGAAGAGGGGCTAGTACCAAGCGGCGGAAAGTTTAACCCACGGGCATCCCCATCCGTCATGGTCCGGGTCCGGGCGATCTGATGCAGGATCGTGCTGTGGCAGATGGCCCGGACTGTCGCCGGGCCACGACGAGGACTGAGAGTCGGCGCCCTCGTGCCATGGCCGGCCGGAGCCGGACCATAACGTGAAGGCGACCGTGTCCCGCTTCTGAAACTACCGGTTGATCGGAGCGAACGGCGCCGGGGTCATCAGATTGTTTCTTTGGCCGATCAAATATCCGGCTTCGCCGGTCTTTTGCAGATAGATCTGCCATTCCGGGTCCGCACTCATCGCGGCGCGCTTGGCGGCACGGTCGGCGGCATCCTTGTAAACCCAGACATGGACGTAGGTGTTCACCTCACCCGACTCCGTGATCAGATAGGCCAGCGGCTCCCCCAGATGCCGCTTCTGCGGCACCATGCCGAATTTCTCGTACAGTGCCAGTTGCCTGGCCATGGTGCCGGGCTTCACGGTATAGGTGCGATGGTCAACAAGCATGTGTTCTCTCCCGTTGCGGCGCGCCGCGGAATCGCGGCGCAATCAGACAGCCGCGTCGGACGCCAGGTGGCGAACGATGATCGCCACCAGCGCCTCGCAGCCAGCCTGATCCTGCGCATCGAAGCGCGCCAGGAGCGGACTGTCCAGGTCCAGAACGCCAATCAGGGTTTCGCCGCGAACAAGCGGCACCACCAACTCGGACTGTGAAGCCGTGTCGCAGGCGATGTGACCGGGAAACGCATGCACATCCGGCACCAACACCGAACGGCGTCGCGCAGCCGAGGTTCCGCAAACACCTTTGCCCATCGGGATGCGCACACAGGCCGGCTTACCCTGAAACGGTCCCAGCACGAGGTCGGCCCCACGCAGCAGATAGAAGCCCGCCCAGTTCAGTGAGGGTAAGCCGTGATAGATCGCCGCTGCGGCATTGGCCAGTGTCGCGATGAAATCCGTTTGGCCCGTCAGCAAACCGTCGAGCTGGCTGGCAAGATCTTCGTACACACGTACTTTATCGCCCCCGGCCTTATCGCCAGGGTCGTGCCAAATCGTATGTCTCCGCGCATGGACGTCCATTGCCGCATCCTTGTCATCCGACGGCAGGCATAAGACCCAGACCGGTACGGATCAACCAGAGGCGGCCGGGCCGCGAACCGCCGCGGCCCGGAATTCAATGCGCAGCGCGGGCTGGCTCCCCGGCGCGCGCACGGGGTTGCGCCGGTTCGGCGGTGATCCGCAGCGTCGTAGCGGCATCGCGGAGGATCGTCCGCATTTCCCGCAGGAAAGCCATTCCTGTTGCCGTGCGCTGTACCAGTACGCTGCGGCGATCCAGCGGATCGGTCTTCCGGCGAACGAGGTCGAACTCAGAAAGCCGGTCCAGCGCCCGTGTGATCGCCGGCTTGGACACGCCCAACTTCGCAGCCAAACCCCGGACCGTCTGTGCCTCGGTCTCCAGATAGCACGTCAGGAACACGCCGAGCTGGCGGGCGGACAGGTCGGGTCCATCGCGACGGACGAGTTCCACGATCGCGGTTCGCAGGATGCCGGCCAGCCCATCACTGACTTCGTTTGTGATCATACCCCTATACCTTTCCTGTAAAATGGCAGCCATCCCCGGACCGAAGCGACAGCTGCCATCTGATAATTGTCACGCCATCGAGTTCGTGTCTCGTAACGAAGCAGTGTACCAAGCGTATTTGTTCCGGTCATTATATTGTATGTACGCAATTATGATCTTAGAAGACATAGTGTAACTTCGTATTGATATCCGGTATTCTCTGCTGTGCGGACCAGCATGCCGCCTGTGATCCAGGCCTCGGGCGATACGCGGTCTGTTCGCCCCGAAACTGCCTAGCCTGCCACCGATATCGCCAAACAGACCACCGTTTTCCCGTTCAGGCCGCGTTTTCACCACTTCGGTGGGACGGCGCGCCCGTGGAAGGCAGCCTTTCCGATCCGGCTGCCTCATGCATCGGGGCGGTATCACGAGAATCCGGGTGGCCAACCGTCCGAGCGGCTGTGCGACGAGATTATTATCATTCCGCATCGCCGAAATGAGCGTGATTTTATGAACTAAAACACGCACTAAGGCGCTTTCGGGCAGCGGAGGATTCAGCCGTCCGAACGAGATCGGCGCCTGGCGCCGGGGCCGGCCCCGACCGAGACGCCGGCACATTATTCCGATTTCACAATACAGAGGAGCGGAACGGTTGCCGGCACGCACGCGGGAACCGACCGCGACCCGAAACGGGTCAGGGCAGCGAACGGCCCCGGGCGATGGCGCCTTCCCCGAACCGCCCGCGCAAAGCGTCGATCGCCGCCTGCGCCGCCGCTCGTCTGGGGGTGGCAGGATCGGCCAGGTCACCCTGGTCAGCCGTCGCGCGAGGGACAAGCGGGTTCGCGCCGATACCGATCAAGCGGAATTCGGTGCCCGTGGCCTCCTTCGCCAGCAGCGAGCGGGCCACTTCGAACAACCGGTCGGGTAGGACCGTCGGACTGGAAAGCCGGGCCGCCCGGGTACGCAGGGCAAAACGCGAGGTCTTCAGCTTCAGCACCACGCCGTCCGTGGCTAGTTCATGCTCCTTCAGGCGACGCGCGAGTTTTTCGCACAGACGCCAGAGATGCCGCTCCAGTTCAACCACATCGGAGAGGTCGCGATCGAACGTCGTCTCCGCGCTGATCGATTTCGCCTCTCGCGTCGGATCGACGACACGCGAGTCTTCGCCGCGTGCCCGCCGGACCAAACCGGGCCCGTCATCACCGAGCTTTCGTCGTGCATCGCGTTCCGGCAATGCCTGCAACTGTCCCAGACGCGTGATTCCCATTGTTTCCAGCTTGCGTGCCATCGCCGCACCCACGCCTGGCAGCAGCCGCACGGACTCCGGTGCCAATAATGCTGCGGCCTCCCCGGCATCGATCACTGTGAAGCCGCGCGGTTTGCCCCGGCCGGCCGCGATCTTCGCCATCAGCCTGTTCGCCGCCAGGCCGATGGAGACGGTGACGCCGATTTGCTGTTCGACCGCGGTGGCGAAGCGGGCCAGCACGACGGCGGGGGCCGCGCCGTGCAGAGCCTCGGTGCCCGCCAGATCCAGCACCGCCTCGTCGATCGATAGCGGCTGCACCAGCGGGGTCAGTTTCCCCATCAAGGCCCGCACCTGCCGCGAGGCGGCCGTATATTTTGAAAAGTCCGGCTTGATGACGACCGCGTCCGGACAGGCTTTCAGCGCCTTGAACATCGGCATCGCACTCTTCACGCCATAGATGCGCGCGATATAGCAGGCGGCGGTCACCACCCCACGCGTGCCGCCGCCAACGATGACAGGCCGTGACTGAAGCTCCGGCCGGTCGCGTTTCTCGACGCTGGCATAGAACGCGTCGCAGTCGACGTGGGCGATCGTCAGGCGCAGCAACGAGCGGTGATGCACCAGCCGGCCGCCGCCGCAGTTCGGACAACGGGAAGGCATCGTGTCCGCGACCAGACAGCAGTCGCGGCACAGGGATGGCATGTCAGGCGGCCGGCCAGAGCCAGGCGGCGCCGCGGACCCCGGATGAATCGCCATGCTTGTTCCGCAGGATTGGCGTGGCGATCACGTCACTGAAGGCATGCGTCGGGATCAGCCGAGGCAACTCGGTATAGAGGTGATCCATGTTGGACAGGCCGCCGCCCAGCACGATCGCGTCGGGATCGAGCAGGTTGATCACCACCGCGAGCCCGCGGGCCAGCCGATCGGCATGACGGAAAAGCGCCTCGGCCGCGGCGCGGTCGCCTGCGGCAGCGCGCCCCGGCAGGCCGCTTGCGTCGAGCGCGCCGGGTCCGTCGCAGTCGCGCGCCAGCGAGGGGCCGGCGACATAGGTTTCCAGACAGCCATGCTTGCCGCACCAGCAGAGATGGCCAGGCACCTCCTGTCCGCGCGGCCAGGGCAGTGGGGTATGACCCCATTCGCCCGCGACGCGGTGCGGTCCCTGATGCACCCTGCCATGCATGACGATTCCGCCGCCGCAGCCGGTGCCCAGGATTACACCGAACACCACGCCGAGCCCGGCGCCGGCGCCATCCGTCGCCTCGCTCAACGCGAAACAGTCGGCGTCGTTTTCAACCCGAACCGTTCGCCCCAGCGCCTGGCTGATGTCATAATCGAAGCGATGGCCGTTCAGTGCGATCGAGTTGGCATTCTTGACCAGCCCGGTGGCCGGACTGATCACACCCGGAATGCCGATCCCAACGGTGGCTGTGGCTTCCAGGCGCGACTCCGATTCGCGCACCAGGCCGGCGATCGCCTCCAGTGTTTCCCTGTACCCGCCTGGCGTTGGAATCCTGTGGCGCAACACTTCCGTGCCGTCGGGGCCAAGAGCCGCGATTTCGATCTTGGTGCCGCCCAGGTCGATGCCGATTCGGTACTGGTTCATGACGTCCGACGAAAATAACTGGTTCACAGGATCCGCCGCCGCGGACTTCCGCCATGACGAAGAACGAACACAATGCCGCTCTCTCCAAGCCTGCTCAAGCCTCTCACTTGCCCAACCGCCCCGTCATACGCATCTTGGCGGTATGAGCGAGATCCTGCTGGACGTGAAAGGCATGAACTGCCCCCTGCCGGTGCTGAAGGCCAACCGCACCCTGCGTGGCATGACGGCCGGACAGCGCCTTCGGGTGCTGGCCACCGATCGCGCCGCGGTCGCTGACTTTCAGGCATTCTGCCGCGAGACCGGCCATGCGCTGTTGGCGTGGAGCGAGGAAGCGGGCGTATTCAGCTTCATGATCCGCCGCCGCGCGGACGATCCGCAACAGAAGGGTAGCTGACGTGGCGACCGCGTTGATCACCCATCCGGCCTGCCTGGAACATGATACCGGGCCATATCATCCCGAAACCTCCGAGCGCCTGCGGGCCGTCCTGACCGCCCTGGAGGCCCCCGAGTTCTCCAACCTGCTGCGCGAATCGGCGCCGATGGCGACCGTCGAACAGCTCAGCCGCGTGCATCCGCGAACCTATGTCGAGGGGATCCTGTCGATCCACCCCGAGCTGGGCCAGCCGGTGCAACTCGACAGCGACACGGTCATGAGCCATGGCAGTGCTGAAGCCGCGGCCCGCGCTGCCGGTGGCGCCTGCATGGCGGTTGATGCGGTCATGGAAGGCTGGGCCCGCGCCGCTTTCGCCGCCGTCCGCCCACCCGGCCACCACGCGGAACCAAGCCGGCCGATGGGCTTCTGCCTGTTCAACAACGCCGCCGTCGCGGCCATGCACGCGCGGGTCCACTGGGGCGTTCAGCGGGTCGCGGTGGTCGATTTCGACGTGCATCACGGCAACGGCACGCAGGCGATGTTCGCCGCCGATCCGGACCTGTTTTACGCTTCGTCTCACCAGAGTCCGAGCTACCCGGGCACCGGCGAGCCATGGGAGCAGGGCGTTGCCGGCAACATCGTCAATGCACCGCTCTACCCCCGCGACGGCGGCCCAGCCTTCCGCGCGGCCTGGTCGGACATCATTCTACCCGCGCTGGACAAATTCGCTCCTGGCCTGCTGATCATCTCCGCTGGATTCGACGCACATGTCGCCGATCCGCTGGCGCAGCTGCGCCTGGAGACCGCCGACTTCGCCTGGATCACCGAGCAACTTGTGTCCATGGCCGATAAACACTGCGGCGGCCGCGTGGTCTCGGTGCTGGAAGGCGGCTACGACCTGAACGCCCTGGCCGCATCGGCCGCCGTCCATGTTCGTGCGCTCATGCGGATGTGAAAGAGGGCGGGTGCTCCGCCCTCGGCTCCACTCTCGGTTGCCCCCTCCTCCCCAAAACCCTTAAAGTCACGGGATCGAAGGGGCCGCTGGCCCTTTCGCGGGTCCAGGGCAGAGCCCTGGCCTTCTTTCTCATCCAGCACAAAGGCCGCGGACCATGCCGGAAGACGATGTCAGCCAGTTGTCGTTTGAAGACGCGCTGGCGGAGCTTGATCAGATTGTGCGCGGGCTGGAGGGTGGCACGCTGAAGCTGGACGCTGCCGTGCAGGCGTTCGAACGCGGGGTAAAATTGCGCCGCCACTGCGAGGCCAAGCTGGCCGAAGTCGAAGCCAGGGTGGAGGCGCTGGTGCAGCGCACCGACGGGTCGCTCGGAACGCGGCCCCTGGAATAGCCGCCCATGAAGCAGCGCGCCGACCAGTTGTTGGTTCAGCGGGGCCTGGTGGAAAGCCGCACGCGCGCGCAGGCGCTGATCCTGGCAGGGAAGGTCTTTTCCGGTGAGAAGCGGGTCGCCAAGGCCGGTGACATGCTGGCTGACACCGTGCCGCTGGAGGTGCGGGGGCAGGACCACCCCTGGGTTTCGCGCGGCGGCCTGAAACTGGCACACGGGGTGGCCCATTTCGGTTTTTCGCCGGCGGGCCGGGTCTGTCTGGATATTGGTGCCTCTACAGGCGGATTTACGGATGTCCTGCTGGCGAACGGGGCAGCCAAGGTCCATGCAGTGGATGTCGGCCACGGTCAGCTCGCGTGGAAGCTGCGCTGCAACGAGCGGGTGGTGGTGCATGAGAAGACCAACGCGCGTTACCTGGACCGCGCCGCGGTGCCGGATCCGATTGAAGCGCTGGTCTGCGATGCCAGCTTCATCGGGCTGGCGACGGTGCTGCCGGCGCCTCTGGCCTTATGTGTCCCCGGTGCCTGGGCGATCGTGCTGATCAAGCCGCAGTTCGAAGCAGGGGCCGCGTCCGTGGGCGGCAAAGGGGTGGTGCGCGATCCCGCCGTTCATCAAGCGGTCTGTGAGCGCGTCACGAACTGGTGGTCCGGCTTACCCGGTTGGACAGTAGAGGGGGTGGTCGAGAGTCCGATTACCGGCCCCGAGGGCAACAAAGAGTTCCTCCTGGGCGCGAGCCTCGCTCGGCGTCCGGTCGTTTGACGGCGATAATCTGTATTCCTGCAAGTATAGATTAGAATGGGAAGCGCGTCCGTTATCTCACCGTCATGGCCAGGACATGCCCTGATAAGACGGTGAGAGCGGAAGCCGTGTTCAGTCGAAACTTAGAGCGTGATTGCTTTAGGTTGAAGCAATCACGCTCTAAGTCATTTGGTTAAGAGGGCGATCTACATCTGAGGTTGATGCAACCTCAGATGATCGCACTCTAGACAGACTTCTTCAGGACCGGGGAGGCCTTGAAGCGAACCGTCTTGCCCGCTTTCACCTTGATCGACTCGCCCGTCCGCGGATTGAGCGCCTTGCGCGCCTTTGTCTTGCGAACCGTGAAGGTGCCGAAGCTCGGAAGTGTGAACTTTCCGGTCTTCTTCATCTCTTTCACGATAGCATCGACCAGATCGTTTGTCGCACGGTTGGCCGCGGCGCCGGTCACCTCAGTTGATTGCTGGATGACCTTCGAGATAAATGCCTTAGACATTCACGTTCCTTGTTGCTTCGAGATCAATTGACACATCAATCTCCATAAGGACCGCCTTGTGCTACAGATTCGCACATTTCGTCAACAAATTTACGCGTGGCGGAATGAATCCGTTGGCGTGACTTTATGGGTTTTGTTCGACCGTCGACGTTTCCGTTGCTGAGTGCTGGGACGAACGCTACCCGGTTTCCGCGGCGCCGCCCGCAGTCAATGTCATGGTTCGGCCAAGCTGGCCGTTATGCGAGACGACCCTGGGGATGACGGAGATCATGAGGAGATCCCGCGTCCGCCCAGCGACGCGGGTCCGGATATCGCCGACAGGGCAGAAGATGGCAACTCAGGGCGGGAGACGTCTGCCAGCAGCGACCATATCCGGTCCGGTTGCATCGGTACGTCCGGGTCGTTCAACAACCGGTCGAGTTCATCAAGTTTACGGCTGTACTCCGCAGTGGACATGCTTACCTCTCGAAACACGCATCACGGCTGCATCTCGCCGGTGAAAAATGGCGACGCCGCGGCACGAAGGTGAATATGCGTTGGCGTCTGAGGCTTGTGTAATGCTTCGTCGATCAAACCGACGACATCACCGCCGGGGCCAGAGCCGCGATTCCGGCCGCGGGATGGTTCGGGTTGCGGAAGCGCAATTCGCCGCCTGGGGCGGCATCCGGCTCTCCCAGCCCGAACAGCTCCAGCCTGGAGACGAAGCTGACCGCCACGACCGGGCGCGCTTCCGGGTTGGTCATGAACTGGCGGGCTTCGCCCTCCAACTCCAGCCGCTCCCGCATGCCACCCCATACCAGCCGGTCTGTTTCTTCCACGAACACCGAGAGAATCCCCGGTCGCTCCCCGCTCAGGCGTGCCGGGGCCATGGCCGCCAGCCGACGGCGTATTGCCGTGGCGACCTCGTTCTCCCGCCCCGCCCGCGCCGCCATAACGAAGATGCCGCCACCGGATGTGGTCACCGACAGATGCGCCTCCGGCCCGAATTCCCGCCGCAGGGAGGAGATCAGACCCATGTCTTCAGCCTGCGCACCTGCCAACAGCAAGGGGTCAAGACGTAGCACGATCGCCTCGTCATGATCCTGGCGCGACCTCGTTTCCAGCATCGCCCGGATGCGCTGGTGCAGGCGCGCGAGCGTTTCACTGTCCGGTTCCGAGTCGTGCAGGCCGCCGCGCAGGCCGAGCGGAAGGGTCATCTTGAGGAGATAGCGGCCGGGATGGGCAGCGAGCCAGGTCTGCAGGTCAGGATCGATCCGGTCCGCCAATCGGAACCAGGCACCGCGATGCACGCCACGGCCTTCCTCGGCCGTTACGGCCTCGCACGCCACTTCGGCTTCGATCCGGTCACGCTTAAGCAGCAAATCGTGCGGCGTGCCGTCTTCGAAACCAGGAAACGCGACGGTAAAGCCGCGGGACCGCTGCAACATCGCCGTGCGGATCAGGTGGAAAACGGGAATCAGTGTATTCCGCCCGCTGAGACCAAGCCTGAGTTGTTCGATCAACCGATCCCGTCCCTGGGGCGTCAGCTCCGCCGCGACATGCGGAATTTCCGCGGCGATCCGGGCCAGCAGGACCTCGGCGGCGGACGGGACGGCGCCGGGTTGGCGGCGAAGCTTCTCTAGGCTGAGTTCCACCCCATGTCGCTGCCGAAGCGCCTGGCCGGCGCGCGGGCCGGAGGTGACGAGATCCCGAATTTCCCCGAGTCGCTCCTGCCAGCGCCCGGCGCCGATCAGTGCAAGGAAAGGTTCTAATCCTGGAAAAGCGAGGTTTGCGGATTGCGGCAGCATGGCAGATTGCATCACGAAAACGAGACCAACATTGAGGCCCCAAAATTCCCGACCGTCAAGCTGGGTTATTGCGCAACCTCGTGCACGGACGCGTGAGATTTACCCAGGGCGTCGGGTCAGGATGGGTCCAAGCCATGTCGGACAGGAGCGCCTGCGTTCGTGCTTCCGGTCAACGAACCAGTGATCGAGTGTCCTGTCCCCGATGGCCACCGCCTCTTGCGGCGAGCTTCGGGCACAAGCAGCCCACTGAAAATAAGCGCTAGTTCCGCGGCAGCCTTGTCGTCGTCGGCGCGTCCGGGTTCTGCGCGCGATGGCGCAACAGGTGATCTGCCAGGACGCAGGCCATCATGGCCTCCCCCACCGGAACGGCACGGATGCCGACGCAGGGATCGTGGCGGCCCTTGGTGACGATCTCGATGTCATGGCCAAAGCGATCGACCGAGTGGCGCGGAGACAGGATCGAACTGGTCGGCTTCACCGCGAAACGTGCCACGATGGGCTGCCCGGTGGAGATGCCGCCCAGGATGCCGCCAGCATGGTTGGAGTCGAATTCGACCAGACCGTCATGCATCCGCATCTCGTCGGCATTCGCCTCTCCCGACAGGGCGGCGGCAGCGAAGCCTTCGCCAATCTCCACGCCTTTGACGGCGTTGATCGACATCAGCGCGCCAGCGAGGTCGGCATCCAGCTTTCCATAGATCGGTGCCCCCAGCCCTGGCGGCACACCCTCGGCAACGACCTCGATCACCGCACCGGCCGAGGAGCCGGACTTGCGGACCTCGGACAGGTAGGTTTCCCAGGTTTGTGCCGCGACCGGGTCAGGACAGAAGAACGGATTCTCATCCACCTGTGCCCAATCCCAGCGGTTCCGGTCGATCCGGTGCGGTCCGATCTGCACCAGGGCGCCACGAATCCGCATCGCGCTACCCAACACCAAACGAGCGACGGCACCGGCCGCTACCCGCATCGCCGTCTCCCGCGCCGAAGACCGGCCGCCGCCGCGATAGTCGCGGATGCCGTATTTCAGCTCGTAGGTCAGATCAGCATGGCCAGGCCGGAACTGTGCGGCGATGGCGGCGTAGTCGCGCGAACGCTGGTCCTGGTTCTCAATCACCAGGCTGATCGGTGTGCCGGTCGTCACGCCCTCGAACACGCCGGACAGGATGCGGACCTGGTCTGGCTCCTGCCGTTGCGTGGTGAATTTCGACTGGCCTGGGCGGCGCTTGTCCAGCCAGGGCTGGATATCGGCCTCGGTCAGCGGCAGCCGCGGGGGGCAGCCATCGACCACGCCGCCGATCGCCGGACCATGGCTCTCGCCCCATGTCGTGACCCGAAACAGATGACCGAAGCTGTTATGGGACATGACGACCTGCTGTCAGCCTTCCGCGATGGCGATGTCGGGCGCTTCCGGATGTTTCATCCCGACGGTGTGGTAGCCGCAATCGACGTGATGCACTTCCCCGGTCACGCCGGAGGAAAGGTCGGACAGCAGATACACGCCCGCGCCCCCGACCTCCTCGATCGTCACGTTCCGCTGCATCGGCGAATTGAGTTGGTTCCAGCGCAGGATGTAACGGAAATCCCCGATCCCGGAGGCCGCCAGGGTCTTGATCGGGCCGGCGCTGATCGCGTTGCACCGAATGCCGGCCGTTCCCAGATCGGCGGCCAGATAACGGACCGAGGCCTCCAGCGCCGCCTTCGCCACGCCCATCACATTGTAATGCGGCACCCAGCGTTCGGCCCCGAGATAGGACAAAGTCAACAGGCTGCCACCCGGCTTCATCATCGGCACCGCACGCTGGCAGACCGCGGCGAACGAGTAGCAGGAGATGTCCATCGCCTGCAGGAAGGCACCACGCGGCGTATCCAGGTAGCGGCCGCGCAGGAACTGCTTGTCGGCATAGCCGATGGCGTGGACCAGGAAATCGAGTCCGTCCCAGCGCTCCGCCAGCGAGGCGAACGCCGAATCGATACTGGTCTCGTCGGAGACGTCGCAGGGGAAAACCAGGTCGGAACCGACCTGTGTCGCCAGCGGGCGCAGCCGCCGCTCCAGCGCTTCGCCCTGAAAGGTGAATGCCAGTTCGGCACCTTGCGCCGCGCAGGCCGAGGCGATGCCCCAGGCCAGCGAACGGTCGTTGGCGACTCCCATGATCAGGCCACGCTTGCCACGCATCAGGCTGCCTTGGGCGGGAAGGTGTGCCGGGGTACTATCGGACATAATGATTCTCTTGCTCAAGACGCTCGGCGACATGCTTCATTCGCCCGTCGTGGCACAACGCAGCGCGATCGAGCAAGAGGCGGCGAGCGATTTATCAATCGAAGCAATGTGGACTGCTGTCAAACCTCCGCCGCGACCAGACGCCTCGCAGGCACGGTCTTCGATGCCGGTGCCCCAGCCGATTTCCGGCGCAGGATCGCCGGAAGCTCCGGTTCGGCGGGGACAGATGGGTTCTCGCCCGTCAGGCGGCCAATCAGTTGGCAGTAGGACGCCAGGTAATCCGACATCGCGAGCCGCCGCTCGGCATAGGCGCGGGCATTCGTGCGCAGCTTACGGGTCAGCGACTTGTCATCCAGCAGATCGAGGATTGTGCGGGCCAGGGTCCGCGGCTCCAGGAACGGCGTCAGCAGCCCGTTGTCGCCGTGGGTGATGAATTCCCGCACCGTCTCGGTGTCGCCGCCAATCACCGGGCAGCCGATGGCGAGAGACTCACGCAACGACCAGGAGGCGACAAACGGATAGGTCAGGTAAACATGGGCATCCGAACGCCGCAGCGCGGTGAGGTAGGTGTCGTAGGAAACCCGCCCAGGGAACACGACGCGGTCCGGGTCGATGCTTTTCCCGACCTCCGCCATCATGACCTCTCGCCAGGTGCCGCCCTTGTGCGGCGCGGAGCCGTAGCTGATGCCGTCGCCACCGACCATGACGACCTTGATGTCCTTGCGCGCCCGCATCAGGTCGGGCAGCGCGCGCATCATGATATGAAACCCGCGATAGGGCTCCAGGTCGCGCGATACGTAGGTGATCAGCTTGTCGCTCGGACGGATCGTCATGTCGCCGATCTTAATGGTCTTCTTGCGGGCCGCCGGATCGGGACTGCACGTGTCCAGGTCGACACCTTCCCAGACAAGGTCGATCTTCGGCCGCGCCCAATCCGGGTATGTCGATAATTGCCACTCGGTCGGACACTGCCCCGCGCCGCCGAGGTTGAGCGCGACGTGATTGATGGCGTTCTTCGCCCGGATGCGCGGAAAATCAAGCGGATCGGCGGGGAATTCCGGATCGAACCCGACATCCGCCTTGTCATGCTGGTAGTAGAATTCAAAATAGCCGAGCATCGGTTTGTCGGGCCAAAGGTCGCGCAGGTTCAGCATCTCGCCCCAGCCATGATGGCCGATGATGATATCGGGATTGTATCCGAGATGCCTCAGACCGAACGCGGTCTTGAATACCGTTTCGGCTCGCCTGACGCCGTTATCGAGTTCCCGTGCCGCGATATGGGTTTCCCCGACGTCCAGCTTGGGACGGGTGTACGGGACTTTCCGAACGCCGGCGATTTCGTTGGCGTTCGGTTCGGTGATGAATACGACTTCGTGCCGATCGGCGGCGACGAGGTGGCGGATGATGTGAAGGAATTGTCCAGGGTAGTTCTGGTGGACGAACAGGAACTTCAATCTGGTTACCTCGTCTGATCGGGCCGATGCCCGAACCGGAGCCTACCACCAGCCAGCGCGAGCGCTGACTGGTTCTTTCCCGGTAGGGCTCGCCGGAATCCTATGCTCTCGCGCGCGGTCTGGCGGCGGACTTCGGTGTCGGTTTCGCGGCAGGTGCCTTCGCGGCCGGCTTACCGACCGCTACCTTGTCCCCGGCTGCCTTGCCGCCGCGCGGTTTGATAACGATTTGGAACGATTCCAGTGCGGCCAGGCTTTCGGCTTCGCAGGGTTCGCCGCCGCCGACGGGTCCGATCGCGCTGCCATCGACGAAGGTCGCGGCGTAGCTGCATTCGAAGGCTTTGGCGGCAGCGCCCTTCAGGCGGACCTTAAAGCCCAGCAGCGGCAGCGCCATGCCGCGGCTGCCGCAGAACTTTCCGCCTTCGACCCATGGCGACAGCCAGTTGCGGCCAAGCACGGCCTGGTACTCGATGTCTTGCAGGGCGATGCCTTTCGCCGGTGCCAGCCCGAAGCCTTCCACCCATTGGCGGCTACCCTTGACGCCGAGCCAGTCGCCAATCATGCAACCGACATCGCCGGTTCGCTGGATGTGGGCCATGATTTCCGGCTTGGGCGCGGCTTCCGCCGGTGCGGCCGTTTGCGCTGGTGCGCGGGGGGGCGCCGGCACCGCCTGGGTTTCTGGTCCTGCCGGTGCGGTCGGCTCCCCGCTCAGCCGCAGAACTTGTAGCCGAGGTGCGGCATCCTGGCCCCGTTGCTGGTAGATTGTCACCAGGATCTGCGCCGAACCGTCGGTCACCCGAACCAGAGCCGCGGTGCCGTTCAGCCAGCCGTCTTCGCGGAAAGTGCTGACGCTGACAGCTTCCGGGCGTCCGGCGATGCCGGGCGCCGGTGTGATCCTTACGCCTGGCAGGCCGGTCGCCTGATCGGGGAGGGGGCTGCCGGGGGTCTGGAAAACGCAGAACAATCCGGTTTCCAGCGTCATCAGATGCGCCGACACCTGCAGCTCGGCGACCCGGTTCGACGGGTCGGGCGCCTGATCGGCCGATTGCGCGGGCGGCGCCGCCTTCGTTTTCATGCGTTCCGCACTCGCGGCTTCAGACATGCGGCTAACTCGCTCTTTCGGGGTTCGTGCCATTTCTCAACTTATATGACAAGGTCAGAAGGATCGGGCGAAGCAACGTGGTTAGATTTTTAATGTTTGACGACCGTCATTTGCGCACGACGACGTTCACGCCTCGCACCATCGTATTCGTAGCGACGATCATCAATGCCCTGCCGTCTGCATCGCTGCAACCAGTTCGTTATTAATAGCACTCGCGGATAGTCCCAATGGAAGCAAAATTCCGCGTCCGGTTCGTCTGATCCGTTCCGCGGGAGCGCCGATGTCGAACGTCACGGCCGGCAGGCCCGCGCGCCAGATATCGCCCAGGCTGAGACACCATGTCTCCGGGCAGATCGACGGAACGAATCCCAGGCGGGCCCGTTGTCCGGCGATCAGGCCGACGGCTTCGCCCGGTTCGAACTGTCCGGTCACGAACACCCGGCCGGTCGCCATCATGCGGGCATCGTCGATCGTGTGGCCGACCACAATGAACTCAAGATCGAGGTCGCGCCGCGCCGCATCGCGGGCACAGGCGAGCAGGATCTCGTAGCCCTTATGCACCCCGATGGCGCCCACCACGCACACGGCTGGCCGACCGCGCCCGGCGGCGCGGGGTTCGGCACGAGGGATCGCCGCATCTGGCTCATGCGGCACGGTGACCGTTGCCAGGCCTTCGAAATGCCGTCTCATTCGGATGCCGGTATCATCCGACGGCACGACGACCCGCCGCGCAGCGGAGAGAAACATGGAGGAGCGGCGGCGGAGGGCGCCAACCGTGATGTCCTCTTTCAGGAAATGACCATTGTCGGCGACACAGGCTTCGCAGTCGTGCAGATCGGGTTCCCCGCAGTAGCGGTCGTGCGCACCCACCAGTGAAACGCGCGGGCAGAACCACGCGTAATCGTGGACATGCACGTCGTATGGAATACCCAGTTGGGTCACCAGATCGTAGACGGCGGCGGGATAATCGGCGAAATGATGCGCCTCGATCATTCCGGCTTTGGCAGACCGAAGCAGGCGGAGCAAGGACGGAAGCTCCCGCGGCATGGCAAAGACCAGATTGACGAAATCGTCGCCGACGCCATCGCGGACCGCGATCGCGGGCTCGCCGCCGGCCGTTTCTGCCGGTCTCAGCACGATGGGGCGGCGTGCGGCCGCGGCGTGCGCCTCGCAGGACCGCGCCAGCCGTTGTTCGACGCCCCCGCCATTGTCATGAGTGATCAGGATCGCCGCTTGCCGCCATTTCCGTCCGCTCTCCCGCCAGCGCAGGAGATCGATCCGCCGCCGCGGCTCCGCCAACGGATCGTGCCTGAGGAAGCGATCGATCAGCGCATCATGACCGGGGTGGAGCTGTTCGACGATGCGGCTGTTGCGTGCCCGCAGATGCGTGGCGGTGTCGCCGAACGTCGTGCCGCCGATGTGGCCGACGAACAACCCGGTCAACGCGACGTTACGCCAGCCCAGCCGGCGGGCACGCAAACAAAGATCGTTCTCCTCGCCATAACCCTGTGCGAACAGGTCGGCACGAAACGAACCGGTCGTGTTCAGGCAATCGCGACGGAGATAAAGACAGAAGCCGACGCCGACCGGGATATCGACGACGGTTCCGCCGTTGGCCCGTTCCGCCAGCCGGTCCAGCCGGTTCGTCGCCACCTGATCGGGACACGGATTTTTCCCGGCCCGGCCAGGGTAACTCAGGATGCTGGCATCGTTCGATAACGGGGTGACGGTGCCGATGTCGCGTGCGGAGTAGGCGGCCTCGCGCAGCCGTTCGAGCCAGCCGGGCGGCACCAGCGTATCGCTGTTCAGCAACACTACGTCGCGACCTTGGGCCGCACGGATGCCTGCGTTCGCGGCGGCCGGGAAGCCCAGCGCCCGGGGATGCCGCACCAGCGCCATCTTTCGCTGCCGGACCAGTTCGTCCAGCGCTGCGATCAGGGCGGGGGCGGAAGAGCCATCGTCCACGACCAGCACGCGGGTCCCGGCCGGCACTGAAGCCAGCACGCTGTTCAGGCACGCCAGGACGATCTCGCCACCGTCATGTACAGGGACCACGACGGTGATCGCACGCCTGCGCCCGTCAGCGCCGATCGGCCGCGCTGGAACCGGCGAATCAGTGCGGAGGGCCGGACTCGCGGCCGTGGAGACGTCCGCCTGCCGCATTGGCGGGCCCGACGGGTAAAGCTGCTTAAGCCGCAGTGCCGCCGCAACATGGGCCGCCTCATCAACGAATGGATCGAGCGGACTGCCCAACAGGTCCTTGCCGTCCGGGCCCCGGACATGGATCGGACCCGGCGCATCCAGCAGGTCCGCCCGCGTCAGCCGGAACGACCGAGGGCGCGCGAGCGGACCCGTGTCGGGTATCCCGATCGACTCGTCGCCCGCGACGACCGTCTGCTCCAGCCGCCGGGACGGATAGAACAGGGTCAGCGCCGGATTGATATCGGGATCGCCCGGATGCCAGGCCCAGCCGCGAATGCCGCCATCCCAGGCTTCCACGCATCCGGCCACGCGGCGGATCGCGAGTGGCCGGATCGGGCTGCCCAGCAATGGCGTGCCGCCGACCCGCACCTCGATCGTTCGGCTGCGCGTCCAGCCAGCGGGCAGTGTCGGGCCGCGCACCGGTTTTCCGTCCATGAGCACCTGGACCCGGCCCGGTATCGCGGCATGAATTTCCAGCTGGCCATCCGATTTCAGGCCGCACCAGCCGGCACAGCCAGGGTGGCGGCTGATCTGATCGGCGAGTCCGACGACATCCGGCACGAAGGCGTGGCGGGACAGCACGGCGGCCAGAGGTTCGGCCGCATCTGCCGATCCTGTCAGACGCAGTCGGGCAGCGGCGAGACCCAGCCACGCCTGCCGGACATCATGTTTCTGCGCGATGCCGAGGAAGAGGGACGCGGCTCTGGCTGGGGTCGTTGCCAGGCAGACGCTGGCGAGCGCCAGGATCGTGTTCGGGTCCGTCGGCACCAGCCGGTGCGCCCGCTCCAGCCAGCGAAGCGCGGAAGCGGCATCGCCGGCCGCAAGTGCCGCGCGGCCACGCGCCATCGCGGTGCGAGCAAGCGCGGTGACCGGCGGTTCAGCCCCCGTATCGCGCGGCGGCATGGCTCAATCGCCTGCCGCCCGGGTCGATGCCTCCTGAGACGATGCGCTTTCCTGGTCCGGCGCCGGCGGCAGTGCGGCCAGATCGGCCTTGGCATCCTGCAAGCCTTGGGCGACCGCACGCTCGGTCCAGCGTCTTGCCTCTTCGATATTCAGCTCACCGGCCAGGTTGCGGGCCAGATAGCGGCCGAGCATCATCTGCGCATACGGATGACCCCGTTCAGCTGCCGCGCGGAACCAGCGTTGGGCGGCGACGCGATCCCAGGGAACATCGTGACCGCCGCCAAGCATCGCGCCGACGGCGAACATTGCCCCGACATGGCCCTGGCCGGCGGCCGTCTCGAATAGCGCCAGCGCGGCCGGATGATCCTTCGCGCCGCCGCGTCCGTTCAGCATCATGTCGGCCAGCATGACCTGGGCTTCGATCATGCCGACCTCGGCCGCTTTGGTGATCCAGATGCGGCCTTCTTCGGGGTTGGCGTCCACGCCTCGGCCTTCGACCAGCATGCGGCCATACCAATACTGGGCGTTGATCACCCCATCTGCCGCCCGCCGGAGCCATTCCGCGGCCTTGCGGTCGTCGCGCTCGATGCCGACGCCTTCCGCCAGGCAGACACCGAAATTGAATGCAGCGATCAGGTCGCCGGATGCCGCGGCCTGCTCGAACCATTCGCGGGTGCGGATGGAGTCCTGCTCATCGCCGTGTCCGCGCAGCAGCAGGTTGCCGAGATCGACACGCGAATGGGCATCACCGGCCTGGGCCGAGATGCGGAACAGTTTCGCGGCTTCGTCCTGGTCGCGCGGCACGCCCGCACCTGTGAGGTACAGCATGCCCAAAGCGCGTGCGGCACCACGGTGATTGGCTTCCGCGGCGCGCCGGAACCACATCGCCGCCTCGGCATAGTTCGGCGGCAGGTTGCCGCCCTTGGCATAGATATCGCCCACCAGCGCGGCGGCTTCCGGGTCGCCCGCCAAGGCCGCTCGACGCAGCCACGACTCGCCTTCGACCAGATTGGGTTCGACGCCGTTGCCCTTCATCAGGGCATAGCCCCAGCGGGCCTGCGCCGCGCGGTGGCCCTTCTCGGCGGCTTGCTTGTAGCAGGCAGCGGCGGCCGCGCGATCCTGCGGCAACCCCAGGCCGCGTTCGTTGACCATGCCGTAGAGGTAGAGCGCGGTCGCCAGACCCTTTTCGGACGCCTGACCCAGATGCTTAAGCAACTCCGCCTGTTTTTCGGGGTCGCTGGTGTCGCGGGCCAGAACCAGCGCATAGCCGAGCTGGCCTTGTGGGCAGCCGCCGGCGGCGGATTTCTGGTACCAGCGATCGCCTTCCTCGACGTTGCGCAGATTCTCCGGACCCGAGGTCAGGACGAAGCCCAGCACCGCCTGCCCGTCGGCCGACCCTGCCTCGGCGGCTCGTCTGGCCCATTTGGCGGCACTCGGGTAATCCGGTTCTGCTGTGGTCTGGCCGCCGAACAGGCTGGCGCCGATCCCAGGTCCGGCCTCCGGCGAGTCGGGCGCCATGCCGTGCAGGCACAGCGTGGCCAACAGGGCCTGCGCCTCGACATACCCTTTCGTCGCCGCGCGTTCGACCCACCGCACGCCATCGCCCCGGCTGGGCGGGACGCCGGTGCCTTCCAGATAGCAGCGTCCCACCCGGAATTCGGCTTCCGGGATGCCGGCTCGGGCGGCGCGGGACATCAGGGTGAACGCGCCCTTTACGTCCCCTTGTTCCAGCAGGCGGTTGCCCCGCCGCAATGCGGCGGCGGGGGACAAGCCAGCCATCAGCGTATCGAAGAGAGCCATGTTTCGTTGTGTCCGTTCGAAGGTGCGGGGGCCTTAGGGCTCCCGCATGCCCTCGGTGGCCAGGGGAACGGTCTTCCCAAGCATGTAGCGAAGCACGGTCTGCTTTCCGACCCGGATGTCCGCCTGGATCGGCATGCCGGGAACCAGATGGAAGTTGGCCGGCGTGCCGTGGAGGTTGATCTGGTCCAGCGTGATCCTGGATCGGAACCAGACTCCGTTGCCATTGGTTGGGACAGGAACCGAACCGGTTGGATTGCGCTGCTCATCCTGCGCCGTGAAGCTGTCGGGGCTAACGGTGCGCACGACGCCATGGGCCAGGCCGTACTGGGTGTAGGGGAAAGTATCGAACTTGACATCGACCGGATCGCCGACATGAACATGGCCATCGTCATTGCCGGCGATGTTGGCCTCGACTTCCAGCGGAGCATCAGTCGGCACCAGCGTTATGAACTGCTGGCCGGCGCTCAGCACGGATCCAACCGACACCTTGCTCACCGTCATCACGGTTCCGTCCCGTTCGGCGCGGA
>JARLIN010000526.1 GCA_031291715.1 Rhodopila sp.
CCCCCCCCCCCCGCCCCACCACCCCCGCCCCGCCCCCCCCCCGAACCCCCGGCCGGCCCCCCGGGACATGACGGCAAGGAAACGTCTGGCCGTGACGGAGGGGGACCGCCCCTGACGGCAAGGAAACGTTTGGCCGTGAGAGGGTGAACCGCCCGACCGTGACGGTGAAGGGGCGTAAAGCGCCTTTGACCGCAGCGAGCACGACGGCATCGTCAGGGGCAGAGCGGGATGTCCCGAAGCGCAATGAACAAGACAGTTGCTACGTCACTTTCCGGAACTTCCGTAACGACCGCAAATTGTCAGGCATCGGGTCCTTCGGAAACAATTGCGGCCATTGCGTCCAAGACACCTCGCCAACATAGATGTCACCACGGCTGTCCACACACAGGCCATGCGGGGCCATGAACTGGTCCACGCCGAGCCCCGCGCAAAGCCCGCCCAGCCGGGCGAGACGCTTGCCGGTGTGATCGACGATCGATACGCGCGGGCCTAGATTCGGCGAATTGCGGTTCACCGGCTGCACCGGTCCCAGTTCGCCAATATAGCAGACCGGACATTTCCCGCTCGGCATGAAAATACCGCAGGGGCGATGCAGGTTGTTCCACTGGGTTTCATACTTGCCGTTGCCGTCAAATACCTGGACGCGGTGATTTTCCCGATCCGCGACATAGACCCAGCCATCGGCATCGCAGGTGATGTTGTGCGCGATGTTGAACTCGCCGGGATCGGTGCCAGGGCCGCCCCACGACATCAGCAACCGCCCGTCCGGCGCGTATTTGTGGACTCGCGCGTTGCCGTATCCGTCCGAGACATACACATCGCCGTTCGGCGCCATCGCGGTATGGGTGCAACGATGGAATGGCTCTCCGCTCATATAGGGTGCGGGCTTGCCGGAAATGCCAAGTGTCAGCAGCACTTTTCCATCCAGCGTACATTGGCGGACCGTATGATCGGCATCATCTGTCAGCCACAAAGTCTCATCCGGGGCCACGAACACGCCATGGGCGCGGGGAAAGATGCCCTCTCCCCAGGAGCGGAGGAAATTGCCGTCGCGATCGAACACGATCATCGGGTGTTCGCCACGGTTGAAGACATAGACATTGTCTTTGCTGTCCACGCCGACGCCGCCGATCTCCTTGAAGGACCAGCCGGGGGGCAGTTTCGCCCAGTCGTCAACCGGTTCGTAGATGTAGTCGCCGCTGCCCAAGGTAACCATGTCCGTTCCCCTCTCTTCTTCTATAAGGAGATCTTGTCACGGGCGGCGCCGTTCGGCCAGAGCGCCTGGGATCAGGGTGGTCGTGGTTGGAATGGTTACCCGGGGTCGAGTGTCGGTTCGTGCGGTCGATAGGTCCAAAATTCAACACAGAGGAAGAAAGCCAGCCACGAAGCACACAAAGAAGATTCGTGTATTTCCGCTTCAGTTCTCGCTATGGCGCAGCCCGGAGGCGTCGATGGGAGTTTTGATTCGAATCAAGGATAATCATCGAACCGACCACTGTTGCGTTCCGGGCCTCGTCTTTTTGCAGAAAAATCATCCATAATGCCAACGCGGCGACGTCTCAGCCTGTTGTCGATATACGGCGAATCTTCTTTGTGTGCTTCGTGACTGACTTTCTTCCTTTGTGTTGAATATGGGACCTATCAACCGCACGAACCGACACTCGACCCCGGGCAATCAAACCCCGACACCGCCGGAAGCCAACCGCTTCAACGCCAGCGTCAAGGCAGCGCCAGCCCCCCCCCATCGATCGGCAATGCATGACCCGTGATGCTGCGCGCCTCCGGCCGAAGCAGCCAGATCGTTGCATCCGCGACTTCTTGCGGCGATGCGATCCGCCCGGTCGGCACCCCGGCGGCCGCCTGCTCCGCCGTGATACCCAGTTCCGCGTAGCGCTCCGCGGCCATTTCGGTATCGACCCAACCGGGGCACAGCGCATTCACTGTGATCCCGCGCGGCGCCACCGCCAATGCCAGAGCGCGGGTGAAGCCGACGACCCCATGCTTGGCGGCGCAATAGGCCGTCTGATCCGGCACGCCGCGCAGCCCCAGCACCGAGGCGATATTCACGATCCGTCCGGTGCCATCAGGCAGCAACGGCAACACCGCCTTGCAGCAGTGATACGTGCCATGCAGGTTCGACCCGATGATCGCGTGCCACAACGCATCGTCCCCATCCAGCCGGTTTGCCCCGGCGATCCCGGCACAGTTCACCAGCGCATCCACGCGCTCCAGACCTGCGAACACGCCTCGTACCGAATCCGCATCGGCCACGTCGCAGGCCACGAACCGATGCAGGGTGTCCGTCGCGTGCCGGGCCACGACCAGCACATCCCACCCCTCGTCCGCCAGCCGGTCCGCCACCGCGCGTCCGATCCCGCGTGTGCCCCCGGTGACGACGGCGAACCTCATTGCGCCGTCCCGCCGCCATCGACCGGCAGCACCACGCCGGTGATGAACGAGGCCGCGTCCGATGCCAGGAATGCCACCGCGGCGGCGATCTCGGATGGGGCGGCGAAGCGCCCCAGCGGCACGCCGGCCTTGTAGGCGTCGGCCGACGAAACCGGGAATCGATCGGGATATCTCACTGACAGATCGCCGATCACCGTGGCCAGCATCGCGGTTTCTGTGCTGCCCGGGGCGATGCAGTTCACCCGGATGCCGAACCGCGCCCAGTCCAGCGCCGCCGACCGGGAAAGCTGGGCGATCGCTGCCTTGGAGGCGCCATAGGCGGCGCTGACCTGCTTGCCGATCAACGCCTGGTCCGAGGCGATGTTGACGATCGCGCCGCGCCGCCGCGCCGCCATGCCCGGCAGCACTGCGCGCATCAGGGCGTACGCGGCGAGGAAATTGACCCGGAACACCCGCTCGACCTCGGCCAGCGAGGTTTCCAGCACGGTGCCGAGCACGGTGACGCCGGCATTGTTCACCAGGATATCGATCGGGCCGCGTTCGGCAACCAGCGCCGCCAACCGGTCCTCCAGCGTGGCGGTGTCGGACAGGTCGAAGTCGGGCAGGTCGAGGCCGATGACCTCCGCGCCATCCCGCGCCAGAACGTCGAAAATGGCACCGCCGATGCCGCCGCGATGACCGGTGACGATCGCGCGCCGCCCCGCCAGACCGAAACTCAAATCCGCACCCATCTTGCCTCCCCGTGTATCGGTGCCATTCTCGCCACCAGACCATTGTTTGTTCACGCGCTCCGGATGTTCCGCCCAGCGCGATCACGCTCTAAGCTTCGGGAAGGAACCCCTCTGATGCGTCGCCTGGCCGCGATCCTGTTTCTGCTGCTTATCTCCGGCGTCGCCCACGCGAACGACAAGGTGACCTTCGGTTTGGACTGGAAGGCCGAGGCCGAATACGGCGGCTACTACCAGGCTGTCGCGACCGGCATCTATGCCAAGCATGGGCTGGACGTGACGATCCAGCAGGGCGGCCCGCAGGTCAACCACACGCAGTTGCTGCTGGCCGGGCGGCTGGATTTCAACATCTCCTCCAACTCGTTCCTGGCGCTGAACTTCGTCAAGGAGAACATCCCGTTCCGGGCGGTCGCCGGCATGTTCCAGAAAGATCCGGTTGTGCTGATCGCTCATCCGGGCCAGGGGAATGACAGTTTCCCGGCGCTGAAGGGCAAGCCGATCATGATCAGCGCGGACTCGCGGGTTGGCTGGTGGACGTTCCTGAAGGCGAGGTTCGGCTATACCGACGGCCAGATCCGGCCTTACACCTTCAACCTGGCCCCGTTCCTGGCGGACAAGACGGCGGTGCAGCAGGGCTACCTGGGTTCCGAACCTTTTTCGATCAAGGAACAGGCGCATTTCGAGCCGGTTGTGCTGCTGATGGCCGATGTGGGCTTCAAGGGCTACGCCAGCATGATCGCGACGTCCGACCAGAAGATCGAGCAGCAGCCGGATCTGGTGAAGCGGTTCGTCGATGCCTCGATCGAGGGCTGGTATTCCTACCTTTACGGCGACCCGGCGCCGGCGAACGCGCTGATCAAGGAGGCCAACCCGGAGATGAACAACGCGCTGATCGCCTATGGAATCAGTTCGATGAAGACCCACGGCATCCTGGACTCGGGCGATGCCTTGACGATGGGGATTGGCACGATGGCGGCCGAACGCTGGGCGGAATTCTATCAGGCCACTTCGGAAGCGGGGGTGTATCCGAAGGGACTGGACATCACCAAGGCCTACACGTTGCGCTTCGTGAATCAGAAGGTCGGCATGGATTTGAAGCATTGAGGGTTCGCCGCCAGATAACCGCTTCAGAAAGGGTGCGGTCGCCCAACGCCGCCATGGCAGCGCGGCTTCGCCCCGTGTGTCATGGCCGGGCCTGTCCCGGCCACCCGCGTCTTGCGGTGGCGCGGGCATCAAA
>JARLIN010000527.1 GCA_031291715.1 Rhodopila sp.
ATGAGGCTCGCGATTGATAAATGTGTGCTGGCCGGGCGTGGCCCCATGGGCGTCGGGATTCGCCCCCACCGTCATGGCCCGGTGCAGTCCGGGCGATCTGCCGCGGCACGGTGTCGGTTCAGATGGCCCGGACTGCGCCGGGCCATGACGGTACGGCGGATAGCCATGACGGTGCGGCGGATGGCGATGACGGTGCCGCGGATGGCCATGACGATCACGGAGAAGACGTCGCTCCGTTCGGCCCTTCTCCCGATACCTACGGGGCTCAACCCGGCGACCCACGACGTTGCTTGTATTGGCAACGCAAGACGTAGCTGACCGAGCCAGGCCCGGCCACGACACAAAAGCAATGCGCCGTGCCTGTTCCCTTAAGTGAGCACCTGTGCGGCACGGTCCGGGCGCCAGATCCGCATCGTTCAATCCCGCATCGACCAACAGACGCGTTGCGATGCACGCCACCCCAGGAACCGCCTCCGGTGCCGCATCGTTCGCCCTCCGTGGCCCTCCGTGGTTCTCCGTGCTCTCCGTGGTGAAATTCTTAAAAAAGCCAAAGCCAGCAAAGACCCAAGCCACCCCAAGGAAACGTCGATCCCAGCCGGCCCGAAACATTCCGGACGGCTGCTCCCCAACCATCCCGGAACACCCGCATCGAGCAAGGATCGACACCCTCACTACCCCACTCCGCGAACGATGAACGGCCCCAGGAGATTCGCCACCGGCAGCGGCAGCCGCTTCCAGGCCGCGATGAACAGCCGGTATTTCGGGTTCAGCGGATTATGGTCCGGTATCGACGACCCCGGCTTCAGCCGAAACCGGTAATGCAGCTTTTCCGGCTCGAAGCCCCAGTTGTGCTTGAACGCGAAAGATCCTGTCCCGATCTTGCTGCGACCGAAATCGAACAGCCGCGATCCGCGATCCGCCGCCCGCCGCATCGTCTCCCAGTACAGAAAATCGTTGCCGGCCCGGCCGCGCGCCGCCAACGTGCCACCGCCGTAATACGGCAGCACCTCCTCGCGGAAATAGAAATTCATCACCGACGCGATCGGCGTTTCCTGGTCCAGGATCGTGACCACATCGGCCGCGTCCCCGAACACATCCATCAGGATCTGGAAATAGCGGCGGGAGAATACCGGCGTGCCCAGATTACGTACGCTCTCGGCATAGACCCGGTGCAGCACGCCAACATCCCGGTTCGCCACCGAAGCCAGCCCGTTCTGGATTCCCTTGCGCACCATCGCCCGCTGCTTGCGCGGGATCGCCTTCATGTTGCGCTCGTTATCGGCGTCGATCGATTTACGGAACGTCACATAAAGATCCGGCCGCTCGATCCAGCCGGTCGCCACGGTATACTCCGCCGAGGCCAGGTGACGGAACTCCAGAGCGCTGGCTCCGGTCCGAACCAGAAGGCTTTCGGCATGCGCGACCAGCGCCGCCTCGCTTTCCGCGTCTGCCGCCAACGGGCCGCCATAGACGCAGAACGGGTTGGAGATCAGCGTATCGCCGAACAGCAAGGTCTTCACGCGCCCCAGCGGCAGCACGCCGGTGATCGCGCCGTCCCGTTCGGTGAAACAATACTGCGTCGCGTGGCCGAACGCCGTTTCGATCACCTTCGCCCAGCCGGCGCGATGGAAGAATGTGCCGGTGGGCATCGCCTCCACGAAGCGATCCCAGGCGGCTTCGCTGGCAGCGTCGAGCGAGCGAACAACGACGAACATACCGGTCAGGCCGCGCCAGCTTCGGCGTCGGCCAAAACCGGCGCATAGACACGATCCATCCGGTCCCAGGCAAAATCCCGCAACAGCTTGTCGAGATCGCCCGCCATCCGCGACAGGTTGGTGTAGTGCCGCAGGCGCGACTTCCAGCCCGCATTGGGAATACGCGGCTGATCGGCATCGATCTCCCACGGATGGAAGTAGAAGATGCCCGGCTGCCGGTCGAGCCGGTTCACCCGCGCCAAACCCGCCCGGTAAAGCGCGGTCGGCAGCAGACGGAAATAGCCACCGCCGGAACAGGGCCAGTTGCGGCCCATCAGGCGCACCGTCGTCATCGGAATCTCCATCACGCCGTCCGCATCGGGCCGGAACGGCACACGCGGCGCACCCGGCATGCCATACAGGTCGTGGCGGATCGGGTTGATGCTCGAACTGTAGACGTAACCTTCCTGGCGCAGAATCGGATACGCCCACATGTTGCGCGCCCCGATCGAGAACGTCGCCGCGCGATAGCCGGCCACCTTGACCCCGCTGGTATCCTCCAGCAGCGCGCGCGTGCGGCGGATATCGGCACGGAACGTCTCCGGATCCTGGGAGTCGACGCGGGTATGATCCCAGCCATGACTCGCCAGTTCGTGCCCGTCATCGACGATGCGGCGGATCAACGCCGGAAACCGTTGCGCCACCCAGCCGAGGGTGAAGAACGTCGCCTTCACGCGCGCGGCGGCGAACTGGTCGAGGATGCGGTTGGTGTTCAGATCGACCCGGCTCGGGAAACTGTCCCAGCGCGTTCGGCTGATGCAATGCGCGAAGGCCTGAACCTGGAAATAATCCTCCACGTCCACCGTCATGGCATTCCGGATCACGAGCGGGGCAGCGGTCATACCCGCCCCGTCACGTTGGCTTCCAGCAGGTCCATTACGCGCTTAAATACCTGCTCCTGACGGAGAGCCTGACGCTCCAGCACTTCAATCCGCCGCACGAGGTCGTCCCGTGTATCATGCGCCGGCCGGACCAGCGGGCTGATCGCCAGCTCCAGCCCCGCGCCAAGGTCCCGGTTCAGTTCCTCGGCCGTGGCATCGACGATGTCGCCGGTGATGACATGGGCTTCCTCCAGCGCACCCAGCAGCAGCACGCGGGAACAGAGCGTGTTGATCCGCCGCGGGATGCCGCCGGTATGCCGGTGCACGGCCGCGAACGCCGCGTCTTCCCACACGGGATCGTCGCGCCAATCGACGGTGCGCAGGCGATGCTCGATGTAGCCCCGCGTCTCTGCGTCTGTCAGAGGTCCCAGGTGATACGACGCCAGCACGCGCTGACGAAGCTGCTCCCAGTCCTTGCTGGCCAGGATCGGACGGAACTGCGGCTGCCCGAGCAGGATGGTCTGCACCGACGCCTTCCCGTCCACGGTGATGTTGGACAGCATGCGCAGTTCCTCCATCGCCGCCAGCGACAGATTCTGCACCTCATCCACCACCAGCAGGCAGCGCCGCCCCTGCTTGCGCTGGTCGCGCACCATGTGCTCGAACCGCCGCAGCAACGTCGCCTTGTCGGTGCCCGGCGTCTCCCCCAGCCCGAAATTCGCCATCACCAGACGCAGCAGGTCATCGCCCGACACCTGAGTCGTGACGACGCGCGCGATGATGTAGGTGTTGCGGTCAAGCTGCGACCAAAGCTGCTCCACCAGCGTCGTCTTGCCGGCCCCGACTTCACCGGTGATGACGATGAAGCCTTCCTGCTGTGACAGCCCGTAGACCAGGTGCGAGATCGCCCGGCTATGCCCGCTCGATCCGAAGAAGAATCGCGTATCGGGCGTCAGCAGAAAGGGCAGGCCGGACAGGTTGTAGAATTTGTCGAACACGATGTGCGATCAGAAGGTTTTCGAAATGCCGAGGATGAGCATGTTCTGGTTGATACTATAGGCGGCGACGGCGGATTGCCGTTCCAGGAATGAATACCGCACGCTGGCCCCGAGTGTATCGGAAATCTGATACTGCCATGCGATACTCGCCACGATCGAGGTGCTGTTGCCGGGATTGAAGACCGCGGCGCCCTGGTCCTGAAGCGAATAGGCAATCGCCGCGTTGACGGTCATGTCCGGCCGCATCTGGTGCAGCCAGGTCGCGTTGAAAGTCTTGGCGCTGGTCGATGTCGCGGCGGCTCCGCCCGTCGTGGTCTGCTTCGTCAACATCAGATTGAGCGAAATAATATCGCGGTCCAGCACCGTCTCACTTCCCACGGCCAGCGTATCGGTACGGAAAACGCCCTCCTGCAAGCCCAGCGCGTTGGTGCTGCCGAAAAGCTGGCCGCCGGTCTGCCCGTTCACCAGCGTTCCGTTGCCGCCGTTGGTCGCAAGATTGAGCTGGCGCTGCAGGTTCTGAAGCTGGGTGCCCAGCGTGCTGCCATAGGAAACGTTCAGGACGGTGCGCGCCGTCACAGCATAGTGGCCGTTAACCGCTAACGAATTGAAGCCGTCCTGGTGGCCATAGCTGAGTGTCAGCGAACTGTCCGGATTCGGGGTCAGCGTCGTGCCCAGGCTCCAGGTCATGTCGTCGATCGGCCGAAAGCCGATCCCGGAATACGAGATGTTTTCATGACCGCCCATCGCGAACACGGCGATGCCACGGCTCACCTGATATGTGATCTGGTCGGTGACAATTTCCCGCGTGGAGGTGGTGTGAGTGGTGTTCGGTGCGGTCGCCCCCGTCGCGCCATTGAAAAAGCCGGCGTCCGTGGAGGTCTGGCTCTGCATCAGGTCCACATCGATGCTGTTCTGCAGGTATTGCAGGACATCGCCCGTGACGAAATGCGCCGTCTGCTCGTTCGTCACCAGGCTTTGGCCGTTGTTGCCGCCCGTCGGAAACGGCGACGAGGCGAAGCCGGACAACGGATTGGATCGCGTCACATCCACGGAGTAGCCGATCTTCCCAACGCCCCAGTCACCGAACCGGCGAAGCAGATATGGCGAGATACCGACGCTCGTGGTCTGCACCTCGTTGTTCCGTGTCAGGCCCTGGGCGTTGCCGGACAGGCTCGGAACCGCGGTCTGCGCGGTGGCGGCGGCCCCGGCCGGTGCGCCGATGCCACCCAGCCCGCCGAAGCCGCCATATTGGTTCTGCACGCCAGACAACGCGCGAACATCGACATAGGCCAGATCGGGCACCAACGTGATGGTGCCAAGACCGTTCATCTGCTGGGTCAGCGCATTCAGCGAACTCGACCGCGTATACATGGCCAGCGTCGGCGCATAGCTGAACATGAGCTGCATGCGAGGCAGATCGCCGGCGATGCTGAACCCAGGCGCGACATACGTGACCAGATCGGCCTGCCGCGGGCTGTGCACCTGAAACACGTTGTCGGTCAGCATCTCCTGCACGTCGATCCGCGGCACCACGGTCCAGCCGCCGCCAGCAGGCGCCGCAAGGCCGTTCACCAGCTGCAACTGATGCCGCAGGTCCTGCACGTCCGGTGCGGCGAGATCTGTTCCCTGCGGAACCTGCCCCTCGGTCGCGACATCGAGCAGCGGGAATGCCGCCGCGCCGCCTGTCCGAGCCAGCAGCAGCGCCGCCGCCAGGCCCAGGGCGCGCAGGCGGAGAGTACCAGGACGCGGCTCATGGGCGTTGTCCGGGCTCATCGCCCCCGGATTCGTCGCCCCAGTGGCCTTAACCCCAGTGGCCATCAACCCCGTGGCCATCGCCCCTTCGCTCGTCGCCGAGTCGTCCATTCCGTTATCGCGGACCGCCGGCTCAGGAGGAGTAGTACGAGGAGTAGGCGCCGAACGTGTAGCGGGACGATATCTGCTGCTTGTTCAGCACCATGGTGATGGTCGGGCAGGCCTGGATCAGGTCGAGTGAGGCTTCGATCTCATCGCGCTGGGTACGATCCGCCTCCACGACGAACAGGATCTGCCCGACGACCTGTGCCAGCACCGCCGGGTCGGAGGTGGACAGGCAGGGCGGCGCGTCCAGTATCAGCAGCCGATCGGCGTAGCGGCGGCCCAGGCTTTGGATGAGGCGGGTCATTTCCTTGGTTGAGAACAGCTCCGCGCTGCGCTCGCGCTCGCGGCCCACGGGCAGGATCGACAAGCGCTCGATCGGCGTCTTCACGATCAAGGGCGCCGGATCGAGCTTGGGATTGGCCGCCAGATCGAGCAGCCCGCGCGCCTGTGCCAGTCCGAGGCTGTAACAGATTGAATCGCGCTTTGAATCGGCATCGACCAGCAGCACATGGTGGTCGCCCTGGCGAGCGATACTGCCCGACAGGTTGGTGGACATGAAACTCTTGCCTTCTCCCGGGCGGGAGCTTGTCACCAACAAAAGGTTGGAGAATCCAGGCTCCGCGCCCGGACCGAAAGCGGAGCGAATGATCTGGCGCTGGACCAGGCGGAATTCCTCGGAGATGCGGGTACGGGTCCGCGACCAATCGACCATGCCGGCACGTTCCAGCGAAACGGCGTCGATGGACGAAGGACCTTGCAACGGACCCGCCGCCGGATCAGCCGGGGCACCACGCAGGTTCGGCAGAGGCGCGGATGTCAGGAAGTCCGCGGGACGGTCGAGCACCGCGGCTTGCCCCCCCGACAGACCCGGAACCCGAGCCTGCCCCAGGATCGCCGGGGACGGCAGGACCGATGCTTCCGGAGCGCGCGCCTCCTCGCCGGCGGCCGGGGACAAACCGGCGCCGGTCATTGGCTGGTTCGGTGCCGCTGTCCCCAGTGGCAAAGCAGGTTTGGCCGCCGGCGCGGCGAACAGCGAGGATCGCTGAACCGGTTCGGCCTGAACCTGGACCGCCGGGTCGGCCGCTGGCGCGGCGTTGGGTTGGCGCAGGAGTTGCGCGGACGAATCGTCCAGCGCGCCGGATCGCAGCAGACGTTCCGCGACCCGTTCAACCAGATGGGATGCCTTCGGCATCAGCATGACCCGTCAGTTCCCTCATTTTCGATAGAGAGCATGGCCCGCCCAGGTACGCGGCCGGACGGCGATGATTCGCGTGTGAAATTGGTCACTAGATCAGTGCCGCCGACCGCAGGATGTGAATCATGAGACCCCCGTAGACACCGACCAGGACCGCGACGGCTGCGCCGAAGCGGAGAACCGACATGATCCTCTGACGGAACGGTATCAAGCCCAGCACCGAGATCCCGCCCAGCACCGGCAGTCCCAGGCTACGCAGTTCGTCAACGGTGGAGAACGACCGGTCGAGCTGACCGAACATCACGGTAAGGCCGGCTCCGGTAATCAGGCCGCCCAGCAGCACGCCGGTGACAAGCAGCATCCGGTTCGGCGCCACGGGCAAGCGCGGGATTTCGGGCGGGTCGATGACCTGCAGTTTGACCTTATCGGCCTGCGTATCCGCCGCCTGGGCGATGTTCGCCGATTGCAGGCGGGCCAGCAATTCCTCATAGTTTTTCCGGAGCACGGTGTAGTCGCGGTCCATGTTCTGATACTCGGCGATCAGCCCCGGCTGCTCCCGCTGGACCTTTTCCAGGCGGTCGCGATACCGCACCGCGTCGTCGCGCTGGCGCTGCAAGGAAATCACGTTTGTATCGGCTTCGATCAGCTTGACCTTCAACTGATCATAGACGGCATTTGGCACCGAACGTTTCACGGCATTCGCTGCGGCGTTCCGGCCGGCGGCTTCCTTGTCGGCGGCCTGCCTCGGCGTGTCGGGCGGTGCGTTCTTGAGCGATTCGATCAGCTTGCGCTGGGCGATGACATCCGGATGCTTTTCTGTATCCCTGAGCAGCAGCATGGTCAGCTGTTCCTCGGCCTCCTGCAGCCTTGTCTTCGCCGCCGGCCCGCCGCCCAACACGCCGTTCGGACCACCGGTCTCGACCACCAGCATGGGCGGCGTATTCTCGACTTCCTGCTTCAACGCGTCGCGCGAGATCAGCGCATCCTGCAGTTTGCCCTCCAGGGCCTGAGCCTGATTGCGGGCACCTTCCAGGGCCGGCACGTTGGGATTGTTGTCGGCCGGCAAGATTTCGATGTAGCGGGCGCGGAAATCCGCCCGCCGTTTTTCCGCCGCGCGAAGTTGCTGCTCATAGGACTGGATCTGCCGCTCCAGGAAGCGGCGGGCGTTCTCCATGTCGGTCCGCGAGCCGCCGGTGGCGCTTTCGACGAAGATGGTCAGCAGGGTCTGCACCACATCGTGCGCCAGCTTGGGGCTCTTGTCCCGATAGGTGATGGTGAAAAGGTTCTTGGTCTGCGGATTGACCTTGATCTCGGCGCCCAGGCGGGTCAGCAGCCGTTCGCGATCCGACGGGCCGTTCAATGTCAGGTCGAGATCGGTTTTAGAAACCAGCTTTTCCAGGTTCGGCCGGCTCAGGAGGGTGCGCTGGAGGATTTCAAGCTGTGTGGTCGGTGCGGAGTCCGCGGCGATGCCTCGCAGCAACGGGGTCAGCACGGCGTCCGCGTCAACGAAAAGCCGGGCGCCTGATTCGAATTGATTGGGGATGGTATAGACGGCCACCCAGCCGATACCGCAGACCAGCCAAGCAATGATCACGCCCATCCAGCGTCGGCGCCACGCCGCACGCAGGTATTGGGAAAGAATGACGCGTGCGGAATCCATGACTGGCCGTTCCTCAGAACCAGGATTGTGGGATTATGAGCGTATCGCCTGGGTTCATTTCGATATTCTGGCTGATGTCGCCGTCCTTGATCAGGTCGCTCAATCGCACCTTTATCGATTGTTGTTTGCCGTCGGGTTCGATCCGGACAATCACCGCACGGTTGCCGGAGGCGTATTTCGTCAGCCCCTTGGTCGCGATCATGACATCCAACAGGGTCATGTGGTCGCGGTAGGGGATCGCGATTGGATCGGTCGCTTCGCCGATCACCCGCACCTGCCGGTCGGGCGGCCCGACGAAGCCGCGTACGATCACCGTGACATTGGGGTCCTGGATATATTTGGCCAGCCGCTCTTCGATTTCGCGCGCCAGCTGGGTGGGCGTCTTGCCCGCCGCCACGATGTCCTCGATCAGCGGGGTGGAGATGCGTCCATCGGGACGCACCGCGACGCCGCCTTCGCTGAGATCGGGATTGCGATAGACAAAAATGCTGAGCTGGTCGCCGGACCCAATGACATAGTCATCCATGGCTCTCGGCGCGGACTTTTCGACCACCGGCGGCCCTGATTCGGACTTGAATGGCCAGGAGCCGCAGCCGCTCAGCAACAGGACGAGGGGCAGCGCCAGGGTCACCCCGCACCGCGATTTCCAGACGGTCCCGCCGAAGCGCCGGGCCGGCCGGGAGATACCTTGTCGGGTCTGGTCAAACCAATCGTAGATCACGTCAACCTCTGGAAAGATCGAACGGCGCGACGGCCGCGACCGGCGTATGGGATGGGCGAATAGGGAAACCGCGGAAAGCGGCGCCTGCCTGTCGGCAGGCGCGGAAGGAAACGAACCCCTCTTCTGCCAGGTTGAGGCAGCGCTCTGTCGATGAGCGACATGCCTTCTGCATCGCCATATCCGAAACGACGGAGCGGTCAGCCGTGGGCCGATGACCTCTCCGATACGTGAGAATGGCTATAACACCCCGCTTGTGCCAGTTCAACGCGGACGTCCCACCGACCGATACGGAGTGATAATCGTATTGGAGTCACCACCGTAGGTTACGCATTGGCATGGAGTCCCGCCCGAGGTCTGGATGTTGTCATCCATTAACATAGGCGGTGTCTAAATATAATGATGTTTCTGCCGGTTCCGGTCATAATTTTCGAAAAATATGATTAAGATTGAAAATCAATTGACGGATTGTGCGCCAATCTGTAACGTTCCTTTTGGTTATCGCTTCGGGGTCGGCACCCAAGAATGTCCACGGCAAACGTGCTCCTATCTGGCCCACAGCGCCCCCCCCGGACGTTGCGTTGTCCTTTTAATGCGCGACCGGGCGGATTGAAAGGAAAGCCTTGATGCAGCGTGCAGTCGCGCATTTCCTGCCGCGCGAGATGGCCGTCCTGGGCCTGGTCGAATTCGCGCTTTCGTTCGCCGCGATCTACGCCCTGAGCCAGGCAGCTGGGATGTCGCCGCCGGTGCCCGGCCGCATCGAATTCCTGCCGAACCAAAGCGTCGTGCTGGCCGCCACCCTGACCCTTGTCATCGGCCTCGTCGCCCTGACCATCGGCCTCTACCGCCCCGAAGCCTGCCTCAACCGCCGCCTGCTGCTGATTGCTTCCGGCCTCGCCGCCATCGTGGCATTCGCCGTCCCGCTGTTCATCGGCGGCGGGCCGCGCGATGGTTTTACCATCGAACACACAATATATATGACACAGGTGCTGGGCGCATGGCTCGCGACCATGGCCCTGATCCGCCTGATCTATGGCTTCGCCATCGTCCGCATGTCATTGGCCCGCCGCGTCCTGCTTGTCGGCGACCCGAGGCAGGTCGCCGCCTTCAATGCAAGGCTGCGCTCCCGCCTTGGCCGGAGCTTCGATCCGGTCGTCCTTCAAATCCAGGATGTGTCCTGGCAGCTTCTTCGACAACAGCGCATCTGGGGCGTCGTCGTCGCCTCCAGGCCCGCGGACCCAGCCGTCGAATCCCTGTTGGATTGCAAACTCCGAGGCACGCATATCTTCAGCGGCTCCGCCTTCTATGAACGTTATCTTGGCCGCATCGATCTGGACGCACTGACGGCGAACGATCTGCTGACGACCGAAGGCTTCGCCACCGGCCGGCTTTCAGCCACGCTGAAACGCTTGTGCGACATCGTCATCGGCATTGCTTTGCTGGCCGTGACCCTGCCGGTGATGGCCATGACCGCGGTGGCGATCAAAATCGACAGTGCCGGCCCAGTGTTTTACCGCCAGCGGCGGACCGGCCGGTTCGACAAGCCATTCACCCTATTCAAGTTCCGCAGCATGACGACCGACGCCGAGGCCAGCGGAAAGCCACGCTG
>JARLIN010000528.1 GCA_031291715.1 Rhodopila sp.
CAGGCCGGCCGCGCCGTGCTGACCGGGGCGATCGTCGCGCTGGGGGCGCCCTGGGCGGCGCGATGGTTCGCCGAGCCGCGGCTGGTGCCGGTCCTGCTGGTGCTGGCGGGCCTGTCCGCCCTGAGCGGGTTCGAGAACATCGGCATCATCGAATTTCGCCGCGACCTGCGTTTCGGCATGCAGGTCCGCCTGCTCGCTTTGCCCCGGCTGTTGCAGATCGGCGCCACCATCCTGGCGGCCTGGACGCTGCACAGCTACTGGGCGCTGCTGATCGGCGTCGCCGCGACACGGCTCGGCCGGCTGGCCATGACCTATGTCGTGCACCCCTACCGGCCGCGCCTGGCCATCGGCCGCTGGCGCGACCTCGTCGGCTTCACCTTCTGGACCTGGGCCACGGCCATCGTGGGACTGGCCTGGACCCGGGCGGACCCGTTCATCCTGGGCCCGATGTTCGGCCCGATGGCGCTGGCGATGTATCTCCAGGCCGGCGATCTGGCGATGATGCCGGTGAGCGAACTGCTGGCGCCGGCGACCGAGGCGCTGTTCCCTGGCTTCGCGGCGGCCCAGGCACAGGGGACCGACCCCCTCCAGACCGCGCCGAAGATCGCCGTTGCCCTGATGGCGGTTCTGGCCCCCGTGGCGATCGCTTTTTCCGCGGCCTCGGGGGATGTGGTGACGGTGCTGCTGGGCGGGCAATGGAACGCGGCCAAGCCGCTCATGGCGATTTTCGCCGTCTCGACTATTTTCGCGTCGATCGGCTTTGTCTGCAACACCGCACTCGTTGCCCGCGGCCGGGTACGGGCCAATTTCATTCCGGTCGCGGTGATGATGGCACCCAAGATCATCGTCACCTGGCTCGCGGCGCGGACGGGAAGCCTGGAGATCGCGGTCGCCGCCAACGTCGCCCTGCTCGCCGTCGAGACCAGCCTTTTCGTCGTCATCCTGTGGCGGCAGGGGGTGCGGCTGGCCGAAGCCGCGAAAGGCAAGCTGCGCACCTTTGTCGTCATCGCCGCGACGGTGGGTCTGCTCTATGAAACCGGCGTTGGCTGGCAGCCTGCCGCGAGACCGGTCCTGGCCGCTTTCTTCCATGGCCTCGGTGTCGGCATCCTTGTTTGTTCCATCTATGGCGCGCTGCTGATGCTGCTATGGTTGACGAGCGGCCGGCCGGCGGGCCCCGAGGCGTTCGTTATCGGCCTGTTGCGGCAGTTCGCGGGCCGGTGGAAGAATTCCGTGTTCGCTCCCCCAGGAACCTAGAGGCTCCCCATTCCCGAACCCTCCACCCCGCCACCCGAAGAACCTGCGGCCGTAAACGCCGCCGACCGGCTGCGCGACACCGCCATCCGCTATTCCATCTGCACGCTGGTTACCCGCCCCGCCGAGTATCGTGCCATGGCGCAAAGCTTCGCCGCCGTCGGTTTTGCGCCTCCCGACTGCGAGTTCCTGTTCCTGGACAACGCCGCGGGAAACCGGTTCGACGCTTATGCCGGCTACAACATCTTCCTCCGCGCCGCGCGTGGCGCCTATGTCATCCTGTGCCATCAGGATGTCCGGCTGCTGAGCGACGGGCGCGACCGCCTCGATGCGGTGATCGCCGAATTGGACAGCCTCGATACGCGCTGGGGGCTGTTCGGCAATGCCGGCGGGTTGCGTTCGGGCAACCTGGCGATCCGCATCTCCGTTTACGACGAGGAAGTGACGCAGGGCGGCCCGTTTCCCGTGGCCTGCCAGACGCTGGATGAGAATTTCATTGTTGTCCGGGCCGCGGCGAACCTGGCGGCGTCGACCGATTTGCACGGGTTCCATCTCTATGGGACCGATCTGTGCCTCGTGGCGTCGATCCTCGGTTACACCGCGTATATCGTGGATTTTCACTTACGCCATGAAAGCCGGGGCGTGATCGATGATGTCTTTGTTCGCGCCGCGGCCGGCCTTGTCGACAAATACGCCCGCACGATGCGGCCGGCCTTCGTCACGACCTCATGCACGAAGCTCGTGATCACGCCTTCGGCTTTCCTCAACAGGACGATCAATACCCGGGCCGGCCTGCGCTTTGTCATGTTTGCCGCCCGGGTTGCCAATGGGGCGTTGCGTTGGATAGGTGCGAGACGCCCGCGGACCGGTCCCGCGGAGCCGCCAGGTCAATCACGGAGACATCATGGCACATCCTGAGCAGATGGAATTCGTCGGGCGCGTCAGCACGATGTTTCCCGATGCCTTCGTGGGCAAGCGGGTGCTGGAAATCGGCAGCCTTGATATCAATGGCAGCATCCGCGGCCTGTTCAGGCAGTGCGACTATATCGGGCTCGATGTTGCCGCCGGGCCTGGTGTCGACGTGGTTTGCCAGGGGCAGGACTATGACGCCCCGGAGGCATCCTTCGATACCGTCGTCTGTTGCGAAGTCATGGAGCACAATCCAAGCTGGAAAGAGACTTTTGCCAATATGCTCCGCCTCTGCAAGCCTGGGGGCCTGGTGCTGATGACGTGCGCATCGACGGGACGGCAAGAACACGGAACAACGCGCACAACTCCCGTCAATTCACCGTTGACTATAAGCATAGGATGGGAGTATTATCGTAATCTCGTAAAGAGTGATTTTTGCAAGTCATTTAATCTGCATGAATCGCTTTCGGAATTCTGTTTCTTCCAGAACTGGAAATCGTTCGATCTGTATTTTGTCGGGTTTCGCAAAGGGGCCGATCTGGCGCCGGAAACGCGGCGCAAATTGGCCGCTACGCGGCGCCACTATCTGTGCGAGAGCGCCCGCGTGGCACTCAAACAACTGAAGATGCGCCTCCTGATCGCCGCCGTGGGCGAAGAACGCTACTGGGCTGGTCCCGTCCGGTTCTGGCGGGAGTGATGCGGGGCTTGATCTGGCACCAGTGGCGGGCGTGACGGCAACGCCGGTCAGGATCAACGCGATTGTCCCGGAAAATCACGTCACGGACCGTGCGCCATCACGGCGGCGAACGCCGTTTCCACCGGTAGCTCGGCGACGGGTCTGTCGGCATGGATGATGGCGGCGGCTGCTCCCGCCGCATAGTCGCCGCTGTATGGTGTGTAGGTGCGAAAGCGCAGCAGAACGCCAAGCAAAATCACGCCCCTTGTGCCGACCGCGTTGGCCAGATGAGCCGGTCCGCTGTCGATGCCGATGAACAGCCGCGCCCGGCGAATCACCTCGGCGGTTTCCAGCATGGTCAGCGCGCCGCACAGAGTCCGCTGCCGGGCGCCGTCCCGCATCACGACCAGCGGCCGCAGGCCCACTTCCACGATGTTTACCGTCGGGTCGGCGGCGAGGATGCGGGCAGCCAACTCACGCCACTTGTCCGCCGACCAGTCCCGGCGCGAGTCGTTCGATGTGCAATGGATGACAATGAAGCGCGACGGCAGCGACAAGGCATCGACCATCGCCACCGCGGCGGGAGGCGGCGTGATCACCGGTCCGTCGGTCAGCACCGGCAACCCGGCACAGAGGCACTCCACCGTGAGCAGGCAGCCGTAGTCGTAGAAATCGTCGATCTCCGGCAGGTTGCCGGGCTTGACCTGCGGAATGCCGCAGCGCGGGCAGTGGCGGCCGTTGATGTGCAGGTCCCAGACCACATCGAACGGTTTCAGGCGCTGCAACAGAATCCACTCGGTCAGGCAGACCACGGTGAGGACGCGATCCATCGCCGGGTAACTGGCGGGCAGCGATGCATAGGGCGCGCGCGTGATCCAGTAGATCCGTGCATCCGGGAAACGCCGCCGCGCCAGGCCGGCAATCGGCTCGCCGGCGACGATGTCGCCCATGTGCTCCACCAGGGCGATCGCCACCAGCCGCCGCCGGTGGGAAAAAATCCGCCGCAGCCACAGCACGGCAGCGTTCTTGATCAGGCTGCAAAGCAGGGCGGCGAGATGCAGCAGATACTTCCGGTGCCGCCGCGCCTCCCAGTACATCAGGCGCGCGATGCGCGATAACGTCAGCGGGGCGGAATCGTCCATCTACGGCTCACCCCTCGCCGACCGGGTTTGCAGGCGCCACAGCAGGTGGCGGTGCAGGAACCGTCCGACCCCGGCATAGCGCGGATGGAACGACCCCACGTAGAGAAAATGCGCCGAGAGATTGACGTGCAGCAGCGCTTTCAGCACCGGCGGGCGCAGCGGAATCTTCTGGCGGAAGATCAGGTCGCGGCTCATCGGCAGCATCGGCAAAACCCGCTCCAGCCAGCCGCGGGCATGGCGGCGGATCATGATCATGTAGTCGCGCAGCGGGGTTTCCTCGCGGACCATGAGGACATCGGGAATTTCCGCGTGGCGGCCATGGAGCAGCGTGCCCGCCATCAGCGCCCAGTCGTAGCCGATCAGGAAATCGCTGGTGGGGAACGCTTTTTGCAACGCCCCGGTGCGATGCAGGCCGTACTGGCGGGCGTTGTCGTCCGGACCCGAGAGATAGGCGGCGAGATTTGTCGTTGTGTCCGCCTGCAACGGATAGGTGCCGCTGGCCAGCCGCGTGCTGCCGTCGGGGCGCACGAAGCGGACGCGCGAAACGCAGCTTACTAGGCCGGGGTCGCTCTCCAGCGCGGCCAGCATCCGTTCCACGTAGGTCGGCTCGAGAGTGTCGTCCTGGGCGAGCCACATGAAATAGGGCGTCGTGGCCTGGCGCAGCAGGAAGCGGAAATTCGGCGAGGGTCCGAGATTGGTGGGCTGGCGCGTGTACGAAACCGCGGCGTGTGCCGCCGCCAGCGCCTGCCCGACCGCGCCCGTGCCGTCGGTGGAGCCGTCGTCGGAGATGTGGACCCGGCAGTCCTGGTGCGTCTGGCCAAGGATGCTTTCCACCGCCCGCCGCAGCGTTGCCGCGCCATTATAGGCGGGAACGCCGACCGTGACCTGGATCGTCAAGGGCGCGGTTGCTCCAGCACGCCGGCGAACACCCGGTCCATGCGGTCCCAGGCGAAGTCGCCGAGCAGGCGTTCCAGCCGCCCGGCGGTGCGCGACAGGTTCACGTAGTGGCGAAACCGCGACAACGGGTTGCGCACGGGCAGGCGCGGCTGGTCCGGGTCGTATTCCCAGGGATGGGTATAGAACACCCCTGCCCGCGCCTCCGTCCGGTTGAACCGGCGCAGTCCCATCCGGAACACCGGATAGGGCAGCACGCGAAACCAGCCACCACCCGAGCAGGGCCAGTTGCGACCCAGCAACCGCACCGCCGTCAGCGGGATCTCCCACAGCTTCCCGTCCGTCGGCTGGTAGGGAAAGCGCGGCGCGTCCGGCATGCCGTAGAGGTCGTGCTTCACCGGATACACGCTCGAGCTGTAGCGGTAGCCCTGCTCCGCCAGGATGGCGAAAGCCCAGGGCGTGCCGGCGTTCAGCGAGAAGGTGGGGGCACGATAGCCCGCCACCGCCACCCCGCCGGTATCCTCCAGCAGCTTGCGGGTCCGCCCGACATCGGCGGCGAAG
>JARLIN010000529.1 GCA_031291715.1 Rhodopila sp.
AAAGTCCGGGCCATCTGCCACGGCACGGTGCTGGATCAGATGGCCCGGACTGTCGCCGGGCCATGACGGATGGGCAATGGCTGTCGGTTGTGGGCTAATCGTTCCGCCGCCGACCACGCGTGGCGGTCGGGAGAAACCTGGCCGACCGCGCGATACGACCGCAGGCGGGGGAGAGCCATCTGCTCGGGCGAGTCGGTCACAAGTTGCACCATCCGCCCGACCATGACCATATGCGCCCACGTTCCGAAAGTCTGGCCCACACACGCATGAACTCCATTTTCCGCGGCGATCTCAGCACCACGAAAGGCCGTACCGTGGCCTGGATCGATTCGCTGTTCATCGACCACGCGATCTTCCGCTTGATCTGGGGCAATCTCGCCCCGGTCATCCCCGGCAAGGTCTATCGCTGCAACCACCCCACCCCGGGCCGTCTGCGCGGCATGGCAAGGCGCCTTGGGATCAGAACGCTGATCAACCTGCGCGGCAAGACCCAAAGCGGTTCGGACGCTTTGTCGCGGGAGGCCGCGCGCGAACTCGGTCTCGAGTTCCACGACATGGCCTTCGAAAGCCGCGGCGCGCCGCAGCGGGACAGAATCCTGCGGTTGCATGGCATCTACACGGCGATGCGGACGCCGGCGATCATGCACTGCAAGTCCGGCGCCGACCGCGCGGGGCTCGCAGCCGGACTGATGGTTTTGTTCGAAGGGGGCACCGCGGCCGACGCGATGCGCCAGCTGTCCTGGCGTTTTGGCCATATCAAGCAGGCGAAGACCGGCATCCTGGACGCGTTCTTCCTGCGCTACCAACGCGAAAGTGAGGGCCTCAAGCCCTTCCTGGACTGGGTGCGGGATGATTACGATGAGGCCGCACTGCGCCGGGATTTTCACGCCAATGGCTTGGCCAGCTTCATCAACGACTGGGTGCTCGCTCACGAGTAACGGGAACGCCGTCGTTTCCCTGCCGGTCCAGGCATGGTCTGGACCGTTCGACCCCTCCCTCAGCCGCACCGCCACCACCGCACTGGAAGCCGGCCGGGTTGTGATTCTGCCCGATCTGGCCTTCCGTACCCGCGTCGAGGAGGAGAAGCTGCTGTCGCCGGACCTGCTGAATGGCCGGCGCAAGAACATCAGCTTCGACCCGGCGACCGGCCGTCTGGGCGGATCGGCCGCCCAGGCCGACCTTCTGGCCGCGATGCTGCGGCGTTTCGCCGCCGATGCGGAAACCCTGCTGCGCGGGCTGCTGACGCCTTACACGGCGGAGCTGCGTGTGGGACGGACCAGCTTCCGCCCAGCCGAGATAGCCGGGCGGACATACGCCCCCCGCCAGGATGATCGGCGGCTGCATGTGGACGCCTTCCCGTCCCGCCCAACCGGCGGCGACCGAATCCTGCGCCTGTTCACCAATCTGTCTCCTACCGGCCAGCCAAGGGAATGGCGGATTGGCGGGGATTTTGAGCCTGTGGCCGCTCGGTTTCTCCCCGATTTGCCGTCCCCTTCACCCTCCCGCGCGCGCCTGTACGCCCTGCTGGGTCTGACGAAGGGCATCAGCTCGCCCTACGATCAGATAATGCTGGCGCTGCACAACCGGATGAAGCTGGACACCGAGTACCAGGCCTCTGCGCCGGTCACCGCCTGGGCCTTCCCGCCCGGAACGACCTGGATGGGCTTCACCGATCAGGTGCCGCATGCCGCGCTGGCGGGTCATATGGCGGCGGAGCAGACATTCTATCTGCCAGTCCGGGCGATGCAGGATCCGGATCGGTCGCCGTTAAGGGTGCTGGAACGACTGACGGAGCGGGTGCTCGCCTGAGTGCCGGGGTATTTCCGTTAGACCAGGTCGCGTTGATACGGACTCTCCGCTGGCGGAGCCCTCATTCCGGCCGCTCCCAGGCAGCTTTGGCAACATACCAGGGACACGATCGGAGCCCCCCGCGTTACCCGAATAGATCGGCCGGCGCGTTGGCCCGCAGACTGTCGCCAAGTTCCACGCCGATCCGTTCGGCGTCCGCTGGCAGGCCGGTCAGGCTCCGTTTCAGCAGGAAGGACCCGTCGGCACGGGCCACCAGGCCGGTCAGGATCAGGGTCCCGTCCGGCAGCAGGCGGGCATTCGCACCGATTGGGGTGCGGCAGGAGCCATCCAGGGTCGCCAGCAACGCCCGTTCGGCGGTGGCGGCGGCGCGCGATTGGGCGTCCTCGATCACGGCCAGCAGGTCGCGCAGGGCGGTATCGTCCGCGCGCACGGTGACCCCGACGATGCCCTGTCCGGCGGCGGGGACCATGGTCTCTGGCTCCAGCACGACCGCACCTGGCACCTCCATCTCCAGCCGGCGCAGTCCGGCCAAGGCAAGCATGCTGGCCTGGCATTCTCCGTCGCGCAGCTTGCGCAGCCTGGTCTGGACGTTGCCGCGGATCGAGGCAACGCGCAGGTCCGGCCGCGCATGCAGCAATTGCGCCTGACGGCGGACCGAGGATGTCCCAACCAGCGCGCCATGCGGGAGCGCCATCAGCGGATCGGCGGGATCGGCCGTGCCGCAAGTCTCGCCCAGGATCAGCACATCGCGCGCGTCCTCCCGCTTCAACACGCAGCCAAGGACGATGCCCGCGGGAAGCTCGGTCTCCAGGTCCTTCAGGCTGTGGACCGCGCAGTCGATGCGGCGGTCCAGCAGCGCCTCGTGGATCTCCTTGGCGAACAGCCCCTTGCCGCCGATATCCGCCAGCGGGCGGTCCTGCACCGCGTCGCCAGTGGTACTGATGATCGCTTCCTGGCCCTCGCCCGCCCCAGGGACGGCGGCGAGGAAGCGCAGGAAAGTGCGGGTCTGCACCAGCGCGAGCGGAGAGCCGCGCGTGCCGGCACGTATCGGAAGGGCGGGGACGCTGAGGCGCGTGCGGGATGCGGGGCCGCTCCCGGGGTCGGAGGGGTTCATGCCGGCTGTTTAGCACCTCGACGGCCGGCCGGAAGAGGCAGACCGAGGTTGCTGTCATGCGGATCGGGGTTCGACAAACCCTTCGCGACAGGCAGACCGTCGGCCTTCACCTTCCAGGGCTGGCCGACGCTCATGCTTTCAGGCCGGTTTCGCCGTCTTGAACAGACGCGTCATGGCGTCCTGCGCCTCCTGCTGGATTTGCCGCAGATGATCCTCGCCGCGGAAACTCTCGGCATAGATCTTGTAAACATCCTCCGTGCCGGACGGCCGCGCCGCGAACCAGCCATTTTCGGCGATCACCTTGATTCCGCCGAACGCGGCGCCGTTGCCCGGTGCGGTGGTCAGCGTCGAACGTATTGGCTCGCCGGCCAGGTCCGCCATGCCCAGCTGATCAGGCGATATCTTCTTCAGCAGATCCTTCTGTTGCTGCGTCGCCGGCGCATCGATCCGCTCGTAGAACGGCACGCCCAGTTCGTCCGTGAGGCGGTCATATGTTTCGCCTGGGTCCCGCCCGGTTCGCGCGGTGATTTCAGCCGCCAGCAGGCCCGGAATGATCCCATCCTTGTCGGTGGTCCAGACCGACCCATCTCGCCTGAGAAACGAGGCTCCGGCGCTCTCTTCGCCCGCGAACCCAAGCGAACCATTGATCAGGCCATCGACGAACCATTTGAACCCCACCGGCACTTCGACGAGTTTGCAGCCGAGTTTGGCCGCGACCCGGTCGATGATGCCGCTGCTGACAACTGTCTTCCCGACGGCGCGACCGCCGCCCCAGCCGGGCCGATTCCCGAACAGATACGATATGGCGGTCGCGAGGTAATGATTGGGATTCATCAGACCGTTCGATCGCGTCACGATCCCATGCCGATCGGCGTCGGTGTCGTTAGCGAAGGCGACATCGAATTTGTCGCGCATACCGATCAGCCGAGCCATGGCATGCGGCGAGGAACAATCCATCCGGATCTTTCCATCCCAATCGGCCGTCATGAACCGAAACGTCGGGTCGATCGCGTCGCTGACGATCGTCGCGGCGATGCCGTAACGCTCGATGATCGGTTGCCAGTAATGCACACTCGCACCGCCCAACGGATCGATCCCGATCTTCACCGCGGACGAGCGGATCGCCTCCATGTCGATGACGTTTCCGAGATCGGCTACGTACGGACCAATATAATCATGGCGATGGACGCGGGGTGATCGGCGCGCCCGGTCGTACGGGATTCGCAACAGACCATCGAGCCCGCTTTCGAGCAGCGCGTTCGCAGCGCGCTCGATGCCGGTGGTTATATCGGTATCGGCCGGTCCGCCATTCGGCGGATTGTACTTGAAGCCACCATCCTCGGGCGGATTATGCGACGGCGTGATGACGACCCCATCGGCAAGACCGCTCGTGCGATTCCGGTTGTAAGTCAGGATCGCATGCGAAATGACGGGGGTCGGCGTGTAGCCGTCATGCGCGTCGATCATCGCATCGACGTCGTTGGCGGCGAAGACCTCCAGCGCACTTGCCAGGGCGGGTTCGGACAGCGCATGGGTATCGATGCCGATGAACAGCGGGCCGGTGATGCCGTTGCGACGCCGGTGATGGCAGATGGCCTGGCTGATCGCCAAGATATGCGCCTCATTGAAGGCGTTGTCGAAGGCGGATCCACGATGGCCCGAGGTGCCGAACGCGACGCGCTGCGACGGCACCGCCGGGTCCGGTTTGCCGGTGAAATACGCGGTCACCAGCCGCGGCACGTTGATCAGCCTGGAAGCATCAACCGTCTTGCCCGCGTATGGGCTTATCTGGTTCACCAAATTACTTCTCCTCTTGAAGGCCGATGCCGTGTGAGCCGTGGCGGCCCGGCCAGAGCCCTGGAGCGTCTTCGGAGAGGCTGGCATGTCAGTACGGGCAGTGCGAAGCAATCCCCCCGGTCGTGTCAGAAGATTGCTTCGCTGCGTTCACTGCTGTCTCAAACTGGCGGCGGTCGAATACCGCGGCCGAATCGCGGTGTCATTGTTGCAGCCGCAAACACCCGCCGCCCCAGGTCACGGCTCCGCTCAACGCGTGGCGTGGTACTTGGCCTGCCAGGCCCGCATCTGAGCGATTTGCTTGTCCTGGGAGTTGATGATGTCTGTGGCCAAGCGTCGCATTTCGGGGTCTTTGCCGTATTGAAGCTCGATCTTCGCCATATCGACGGCACCCTGATGGTGCGGGATCATCCCGGCGACGAAGTCGCGATCGGCGTCACCGCTCATCGGCGCCATCATGCCATTCATCATCTTTTCATCCGCGGCCTTGAATGCCTTGGACGATGGGCTGGCATCCGTACCCGGTGGGGACGCCGCTGTTGCCGTCATAGGCGCCGGTGCGCCTGGCGTGGGCTGTTGGGCGGCCGCCGGAAGATTTGCCGTCGCGACCATGGCTATTGCGGCAAGAAATATTGTTTTCAATTCGTAACTCCTGCGTTCGGGAAGTGGCGGTTGATCACAGCGCCGCTGACGGGCGGGTCGCATGATTCGACCAGGGTATGGGGCTTCCCACTGTGGGAAGGTCAACCCCGCGCCGGGAACGTCTTGACCTTCCGGCGTGGGGAACCTTCATCAGGTGGAAGGGGACAGGTGCGCATGAACATCGGCGAGGCAGCCAGGGCTTCCGGGATCACCGCCAAGATGATCCGGTACTATGAGAGTGTCGATCTGATCCCGCCGGCCGGACGAACCGAGGCGGGCTACCGGACCTACGGCGAGCGCGATGTGGACACGCTCCGATTCATTCGGCGCGCCCGCGATTTCGGCATGCCGATGGATCGGGTGAAGCTGCTGGTCGGCCTGTGGCAGGACAAGGACCGGCCGAGCCGCGAGGTGAAGGCGATTGCTTTGAGCCAGGTAGCGGCGCTGGAAGCGAAGATCGCCGAACTGACGGCTATGAAGGATGCGCTCGCGGAGCTGGCCCGTGCCTGTCACGGCGATAACCGCCCCGACTGCCCGATACTGAGCGATCTGGCCGGCGCGTCGTTCACGTCTGCGCATCCCGGCCCTGACCGGCGTTCCGGAAAGGCCGGGCAACGGTTCGCCGGCAAGCGCCTTGCCTGATGGCGACTGGCGCGGGGTTGGCGGGGCGGCCGCGCGCCAAACCAAGACTCATGCCGACCGCCGTTGACCCATTTTCATGGGTCAACATCAGGAGCGGTTGGTATAGAATGTCGCTACGGCTTCTGCCCCAGGAAGTGAAGGATATGCCAGGTAAACTGGTCGGGATCCTGAAGAAACGAGAAATGACTTGTATTGGGCAGAATAAGCAGCCCGGCGCCAGGAATGGTGGCCGCGATCTGCTCTGTGTGTGATCGCTTGATCGCCTCGTCATGATCGCCGTCAACCACCGCCACCGGCGTCTTGATCGCCTTGAGCTGATCTGCTGTCCAGTTCGGCTGGCTCGCCCACATCTTGCTGATGGCATCGACGAAGGCGGCGTATTCTTGGGGCGTGGCCGACAATTTCTCATACTCATGGCCAGCCCGCTTGATGTAGGCGGCGAAGGTCGGGTTCTTCTCCACCCCCTCCACGACGCCCGAGGGGTCGGTGTTGGCCGCGAAGGCAAACACTTTGGAAACCCGGTCAGGATACCGGATGGCCAGATCAAGCCCCAGAATGCCGCCGTCACTCCAGCCGACAACGGCCGCCCGTTTGATCCCCAGGTGGTCGAGCAGGCCCACCACGTCGTCGGTCATCAGGTCGTAGCCGTATGGCCGGTCGTCACGGGTGCTGCGGCCATGACCACGGCTGTCCATCAGGATCACCCGGTGGTGCTGCGCCACTTGCGGCACCTGAAGGCCCCAGTAGTCGGCATTTGCCAGTCCGCCGTGCAGGAAGATCACCGGCTCGCCCTGGCCAAAGGTGGCATACCACAGCTTGATTCCGTTCATCGGCGCGTAGCCGCTGCGTTCCGCCTTCGGCAGCTTTGGCGTCGGCGGCAGATCCAGCCAACGCGCCCGCTGTGCCCAGGCACGAGGAGCCAGCAGCAGCGTCATCGCGAACAGTGCCAATCGACGAGATATCATGCGCAACCTCGCTTCGCTGGCCTACAGAAGATCGGCGACCGCGTTCCAGTACCGCCGGATGGCATCGATATGATCGGACAGCGACCGGCCAGCGATGCGGCGGAGATGACCACGTCCGGAATAGGTCGCCAGGGTCAGGTCGGTGACACCACAGGATTTCCAGAAGCGGACTGTATCACGCCACTCGGCCTCGCCTCCGATGCCGGCGGAAACCCGCGTGTCGATACCGATGCTGGCTGGATCACGGCCTTCCGCCTCCGCATAGGCTCGCAATTTGGCAAAGGCCGCCTTGGCCTCGTCACCCGGCCCATAGGCGAGTGGCATCCACCCATCCCCCCATTTGACAACGCGGCGGATGGTTACGTCGGCATGGCCGCCGAACCAGATTGGGATCGAGCGCCTTGGAGGCAACGGATTGATTCCGGCATCCTCGATCGTGTGATACTTCCCCCGGAAGGTGACGTGCGGCTCGGCCCACAACGCCTTCATGACCTCGACCTGCTCTTCCGAACGGCGGCCACGGTTGTGGAACTCCTCGTTGAGGCCGACGAATTCGACCGGGTTCCACCCGACCCCAATCCCCATGCGGAAACGCCCACCGCATAACACGTCGAGGCACGCGGCCTGCTTTGCCACGAGCACCGCTTGGCGCTGCGCCAGGATCAGCACCTGACTCGAGAACCCGATCGCCTTGGTGCATCCGGCAAGGAAGCCGAATACAACGAACGGGTCCTGGAACAGATTCGCCGAAGTATTTCGGTCCCCCCAGTCGGGTCGGCTCGCCACGTTAGCGCCGAGCACGTGGTCGGGCACGGACAGGTCGTGGTAGCCGATCTCCTCGGCGACCTGCGCGAATTCACGGATCGCGTTCGGATCGCCGCCGACCTCGGCATCGATCACGGGCAATGCGACACCAAGCCTCATGTTGATCCCCCCTCCTCCGCCAGCGCTCCTGATACTGCCGACGGTTGGAACAAGAAGCGAGGGCCCTACGCGTGCACACCGGACACAGCGGCCGAAGGGTCGCCTGCCTGCCTATTCCATCTTCTCATGCCATGTCCGCCCGTCGCGTTCGATCAGCGCGATCGCCGCCGTCGGGCCCCAGCTTCCGGCTGGATACGGACGCGGCTGGTCCGGTCGCGCAGCCCAGGCCTCCAGGATCGGTTCGACCCAGGCCCAGGCGGCTTCAACCTCATCGTGCCGCATGAACAAAGTCGCGTTGCCGCGCACCGTGTCCATCAACAGGCGTTCGTAGGCATCGGGGAAGCGCTTCCCGAATGTCTTCTCGAAACGAATATCCAGCCCGGTCGGCGACAGCCGCAACCCACCGGGGCCAGGGTCCTTGGTCATCATTTCCAGGCGCATCCCTTCCTCGGGCTGCAACCGGATAATCAGGCTGTTCGGGTGCCACTCCGCTGCCTCACGCGGGAAGATCGAGAATGGCAACGCCTTGAACTGGATGACGATTTCGGACACTTTCTCCGGCAGCCGCTTGCCGGTGCGCAAATAGAACGGCACGTTGGCCCAGCGCCAGGTCCGCACTTCGGCTTTCAGCGCGACGAAGGTCTCGGTCGAGGACACCTCGTCCGACCCCAGGTCCGCCAGGTAGCCCGGCACCGGTTTCCCGTCGATCGCACCTTGGGTGTACTGACCGCGTACCGTCAGACCCGCGACCTCATGCGGCCCCATCGGCTTCAGGGCGCGCAACACCTTCAATTTCTCGTCCCGTACCCGGTCGGCGTCGAGCGAAACCGGCGGCTCCATCGCGATCAGACAGAGAAGCTGCAGCAGGTGATTCTGCACCATATCGCGCAGCGCGCCGGATTTGTCGTAATAGCCGCCGCGCCCCTCCAGCCCGACCGTCTCGGAAACGGTGATCTGCACATGGTCGATCACGTCGGCGTGCCACAAGCGCTCGAAAATCGTGTTGGCGAAGCGCAGTGCCAGTAGATTCTGCACCGTCTCCTTGCCCAGGAAGTGATCGATGCGGAAGGTCTGCGCTTCGGTGAACACCTTTGCCACTTCACCGATGATCGCTCGCGCGGAGTCCAGGTCGTGCCCGATTGGCTTTTCCAGCACCACACGCGATTTCGCCGTCACCAGGCCGCGAGCGCTCAGGGCCTGGCAGATCGGCCCATAGAGGTCCGGCGAGGTGGCAAGGTAGAAGACCCGGACGCGATCGTCGTCCAGGACAGCGTTGAAACCGCTCCAATCGGCATCCGGCGCGACGGCGTCGATCTGCACGTAATGGAGTTGCGCCAGGAAGCGCCGCATCGTCTCCGGCTCCTGATCGTCGGGGCAGACGTGCTTTTGCAGGGCCGCGAGGGAGCGCGCGCGGAAATCGTCATCGGATAAATGGGAGCGAGCGGCGCCGATGACTCGGGAACCAGGCATCTGCCCATCGCGGAACCGGTAATATAGCGCAGGCAGAAGTTTTCGCAGGGTCAGATCGCCGGTGGCGCCAAAGACAACGCAGTCGAAGGTGGCGACGGGTATGATCTTCGGCATCCATGAGTCTCCTGGTCGGTGGTCCAAACGGGCGCCTTCGCGAGTGCAGCAAGACTGCTACACTAAACGGGCGGGTTCGACCACCGGGGGCAGGACACGAGCGCCAACGCATCTCTGACGGCCGGAACGGCCGAGGCGTGCTCACTGCAGTGAGCTGCTGCGGTTTTTCGTTCCTCGTTGCAATATAAATCCGTCAGGCGGTCCCGTCGCGACCCGGATCAGCTCGTCGAGGCCGCGAAGTGCGGCGAACATGAAAGGCTATCGAGACCCGTATGAACGCTACCCGCCCAAAAGACCCCGCGCATCGGTTCCATGCGCTTCTCGCATTCCTGCGCAGCCAAGCTGCGGGCGGCCTGGCGCTGATCCTGGCGGCCGCTTTGGCGGTTGTGTGGTCGAACGATTCCGGCGCCGACAACTATTTTCATCTGATGGCATTCCCATTGGGGATCCTGCCGCTGGATGGCTGGGTCAATGACGGGCTGATGGCGCTGTTCTTCCTGACCGTGGGGCTGGAGATCCGGCGGGAAGTTACCGAAGGTCAATTTTCGTCGCGCCGGCAAATCGCCGCGCCCGGACTGGCAGCGCTAGGCGGGATGGTCGTTCCGGCGCTCATCTACGTAGCCTTCAACCACACCGACCCGGTTCGGCTGCGCGGCTGGGCGGTGCCGATGGCAACCGATATCGCCTTCGCTTTGGCGGCGTTGTCGGTGCTTGGGCGGCGTGTGCCGATATCGTTGAAAATGTTTCTGACAGCGCTGGCGATCATCGACGACCTGGGGGCGATCGTGGTGATCGCGCTATTCTATACCGCTCGGGTGGACCTGGCCGCGCTGCTGGCGGCGGGCGTGGTGTGGTGTGGATTGTACGCGTTGAACCGGGCGGGGGTACGGGCGGTCGGCGCCTATGTACTGGGTGGCCTGGTCTTGTGGGCGTGCGTCCTTAAGTCGGGGATACACCCGACGATCGCGGGGGTGGCGCTGGCCTTTGTGGTGCCGATGGACGACACCGGGCACCGGCTGGAAAGCGCCCTGGGCGGCTGGGTGACCTGGGTGGTGCTGCCACTGTTTGGATTGGCGAATGCAGGGTTGCGGCTGGGCGGTGTCACCCTGAGCGACTTCGGTACGCCGGTCATGCTTGGCACCGCGCTGGGGCTGGTGATCGGCAAGCCGGTCGGTGTGTTCGGCGCGACGTGGGCCGCGGTGCGCCTAGGTTGGGCGCGGATGCCGGCGGGGCTGAGCTGGCCTCAGCTTTTCGGTGCGGCCGTACTGTGCGGCATCGGCTTCACCATGAGCCTGTTCATCGGCGACCTCGGCTTCCACGGCACCAAGGTGCATGCGGAAGTAAAGCTGGCGGTGTTCACGGGTTCGGTCGTTTCCGCGGTGCTTGGCATGACGGCGCTTCGACTGGCGAGGCGGGTCGCCCGCCGGGCGCCGTTATTTCGCCGGATTGACGAAGAACTATAACTCGGTTTAGATAAATTCAATAAGACTGCTGCTATCCTGGCGAAGTGTCCGAACGGGCGGAAGGAATGACGGTGTCTGCCAGGTTTGATGTGTCGCACGGGTCGCAACGGCGATTGGTTCTCGTGGGGGCGCTGCTGGTGTCGGGCTGGCTTGCATCGTGCTCGCCTTACTCCTTCTCGGATGACGTTCAGGCTCTCAGCACCAAGATGACGTCGATTGACGCTTCGTCTCAGGACACAGCACAGAGGATCGTGGCCGAGAAGCATTTGTACAACCGGCTCAAATGGATCCGGGACAAGCCGATACTGGCGGCGACCGCGGGATGTGACCCAAATGCACCCGCCAAGGACATCTGCGATCTGATGATCGACACCCACATGAACCCGCCCGCCTATCCAATGCCGACGCCACAACCGGTCGCCCCCAGAACGAAGGTCTGTGAACCCACGCCGATACCGGTTCCAACCCCGACGAAGGAGACGGTCGGGGCATTGCCGCCGCTTGATCGGGCGGCTCTGCCAAAATCGCTCGACACCTATTTCGCGGCGCTGGCCGCCATCACCAAGGCACAGGATCGTGCCGATTTGGACAGTGCGGCGGCCAGCGCGAGCGCAGCGGTCGGTGGGCTAGCCCAATCGGGCGCGACCGCGAGTGGAGTGGCCGCGGCGGGCGGACCACTGGCTGGCAATCTGGCCACGGCATCGAGCAATGCGGCGCTCTGGCTGCTGGGACAGGAACTGGACTATCGGCGCCTGCAACAACTGCGAATCGCCACCCAAGGGGCCTGCGAACCCGTCCATACGCTTGCCGCGGCCATGACCATCCTCCTTGAGGAACAGCGAGAGGTACGGTTGCAGGGCATGAGCAAACTGCTGGGTCTCAAGCTTCAAGCGGTGGGACGGGCGCGGCAGGATCCGCATGTGACCGACGCGGCCTACGGTACCATGTTGGACGAGGCGCAGGCCGCGGCCGATGCCTATCAGGCGATCAAGGTCGTGAACCCATCGAAGCTGATGCAGGCGCTGATCGACACGCACGACCAGCTTGTCGTGGCGGTGCGGAACAACGATGGCGAATTCACCCAGCTTGTCATGAGCCTGACGGCCCTCGGCAAAAACACGAACGATCTGGCCAACGCTGCCGCGACGTCTGCGCCCGCCCCCAGCACGGCTGCCAAATCGCCCTGAAGGAAACTTTGCCATGGCCCAAGCACCCGCGATCGATTCCATCCGCACCAGTCGCGATACCGCATTGAGCGCGCTCAATGACGCCTTCAATACGATCGGCCGGGAAGTCGCGCGGACCACAAAACTCGGCCCCTACCTTGACCGATTGACAGATCGATATGACGCCTTGGGTGATGAGCGTGAGGCCATCCTGACAGCGGCGACCGACGCGGCACTTGCGCTGCCGGAAGTCGTCGCGGCAGCCGCCATCCTGGCCGACCTCGCAAGTCAAATGAACACCACCGCAGCCGAACTGCCGAAAGCCACCGACCTGCTGATCAAAAGCGCAACGGTACTTTCGCTCGGTCAGCAGTTTGTCGATACTATCGCCACCGCGCAAAAGGCCTGATTATTCTCACGGGTATCGCTATTGCATAGGCCGGCGACGGAAAGCCGATCATAGTCAATTAAAAAATCGGTAAATGGCGTGCAGCGTTTTCGGGGGAGGACGATGAAGCGTTCAGCACTCATCAAGTTGTTGGTATTGTGCTGGCTGCTCGCCATGACGGCCGGGACGACAGCACGCGCCGATATCGCGCCGGCCGCGGATGCCCCCCCTTGCGCGACAGACCCTCAGCCTGTGACGGATGGTGCCTTCAAAGTTAAGCTGGTGCAGGATAGCACGACTGCGTGGCAGCCACCCGGAGGCGAGGTGCTGTTCAGCCTCTCGGGCGAAGGCATCCCCGCCCACGATATGCAGGTATGGGTCTGCTTCCGGTGGCATGGACAGCGAGGCCAGGAGATCTGGCGCGCGACACCTTATCCACGCGTTGTGCAAAGTGGCGGCGACTCGGTGAATGTAGCCGTGACCGTACCGCGGGAACTGACGCGCGATCGGCCAAACTGGTTCGCGTCAGGGAAATCGCAAAGGGTCGAATATACCGGCTTTGGCCTCGTTCCGCTCGCGGACATGCATGTCGTCGTCACGGGCAACGGCGCCTGGAAGAGAATCGACTTCATCCAGCAAGTCGGAATCACCAATAAATGGGTGTCCCTTGTGCCCGCGCTCCTCGGCCCCTTCGTGGCCTGGGTGGTTTTCGTTTCCTGGGGTCGCAGCAGAGGCATCAAGCATGGTCTGTTGCTGTCCATCATCTCCAGCAGCAGCGGCGTCGCCAGCCTGTCGCAGTTTCAGATCATGCTCTGGACGTTCCTGTTCGGCGCCGGCGTGACCTATGTGATGGCGCTGTCCGGCAGCATGATCGACATTCCGCAGACCGCTCTCGGTCTGCTCGGTATTTCAGGCATCGCGACGTTGGGGGCCAAGTTGAACGCGTCCGGCGGCCAAACGACGCAGACAGCCAACCCGCCAGGTGCGACGAGCGGTCTGTCGGTCAGCGGTGCCGCGACCGATACCAGCGTGACACTCACCTGGTCGCCGCCGGCGGGGGGCGACCCGACAGCCGCCTATGTGGTGCAGGTGCGACAGGCTGGCATGGTGCCATGGTCCACCGCGGCATCCTCGGTCGCGGCACCACCCTTCGCGGTCACCGGCCTCGCGCCAAATACAGCCTATGAATTCCAGGTGTTCGCGGTGAATGACGCGGGTTCCGGTCCGGCCACCATGCCGGTCTCGGCCATGACGACGGCCAGCGGCGCAACGGCGCCCGGAGTGCCCGGTCCGGTGACGAGCGTAATCGCGCAGACTGGTCCTCGGCCAAGTTCGTCGGTCAAATTAACCTGGGCCGCCACCACCCCGGCACCATCCTCATACGTCGTGCGATATCGCCCCGCCGGCACCTGGACCTGGTCGACCTCCAGCGGCAGCGCGGCGTCGCCGTGGGTCATCGATGGTTTGGCGGGCGGAACGGACTACGAGTTCCAGGTCTTCGGCGTGAATTCCGGACTGAGCGGGGCGCCGTCGCAGGTGGTGGCTGCTCGAACGGCAGCCCGAACCCCACAGTGGTCCGATCTCGTGGTCGATGGCGGGGAAGTCGATGTGACGCGCACGCAGATGCTGCTCTTCACCGTCATAACCGCTGTTTTTGTCGCCATGAAGCTGTTCGACGAGAGCCAGATCCCGGAAATACCGAACGGCATCCTCACCCTCATGGGGCTGAGCAACGGGGTTTACCTGGCGGCGAAGTTCGTGCCCGGACCCAAATAATCGGGAAGCCCGTACGCCCGGCCGATCTACGCGTGCGGCTCCAGATCGTCAGCATGCCTTGCGGACTGCCCGACACGACGTCGATACTGTCGGACAGCCGCGCATCGATCATCGCCGCCGGACCGTTGAACTTGTAGGGCGTCACCGTGACTTCGGGGATGCCGAGTTCCGCGGCGTGCTTCTGGCTCACGGATATAGAACTCAAGGCAGCCCATCGAGAATCGACGGGCGGTGCGGACTTTTGGCACCTCGGCCCGCGCGGCGGCGGTCGCCGTCAGGGCTACAAGGACCAGCAGAATGCGTTTTAGCGTTGCTCCCCCGAGAAGCTGGCGGTCAGGGCGGTTAGTCGGTCCAACGCAGCT
>JARLIN010000530.1 GCA_031291715.1 Rhodopila sp.
GAACCAGCACTGGGGTGGCAGATGGCCCGGACTGTCGCCGGGCCATGACGGTTGATAGTAAGCGTTGCGCCACCACCTGGCATCGCGGTCCGCTGATGTGGTGCGTCGGGGTGCATGGCGCACGATGCCCCGGTCGCTGAAATTTCCAGCGAGACCGAGAGTTCTCGTACGAGTAAGCGCCCTCAAGCAGGCCGTCTATCGCCGCTGTGGGTGGTTTTGCGGCAGTCTGCTTTCGGGTCGTGATACGCTGAACGTGGACGTGCCAATGACGGCAAAGGCCGGCCCACGGAGAGACGTCCTTCTTGAGCTGTCGTGACAGCAGCCGGATGGGCGCTCGCGCAGACCTTTGGCGGCAGGTGCGGTTGCGGGCAGACGTCGGCTCGCTGCCTTGACCGGGAGGGCGGCTGCGGTATGCAACGTCAGCTCCCTCGATAAGATCTGTTATCAAGAGCACGTGCCGAGGGACCTGGCTCGAGTCCCATGAACCGCGCGGACAGACGCGTGCCCGACGTCGGGCGTTGGGGTCGACCGGATCGCGCAGGCCCGGACCGCGAGGAGTTCAAACTCTTTTCCAGGAGTGACAGACGTCATTGCGAGTATGATCCTCGCCATGACGACAGACCACAACGGGCTCGCGGCGGCCTCTCGCTTCTATTCCGGTACATTCTCCGACCCTTACTCGATGGCGCTTGCGCTGCGCCAAGTCAATCCAGGCGTCGGCGGCCCCCACCCCCTCGGCGGTTCCCGCACGGCCTTCCACGGAACCTTCGCGTGCGCCCCGCTTGAGCGGGTTCATGTCGGAATCGGCCGATTTAGCAAGGGGATTCCCCAAACCGCTCACATCGCGAATGCACACACTTTCATGTTCGCCACCGAACCTGGCTTGTCCCGGCGGGTTTCGGGCTGGACCCTCGGCCGCCAACAGATCTTTCATTTCCGGCCGAACGAGCAGACTGCCACCTCCTCACCACCGGACCAGCCGTGGGCTTTCGGCATCGTCACGGCGCCCTTTGACCTGCTCGCCGCGTACGGTCCGCAGATTGCGGGCCGCGACCCTGGCGTGCCGTTGAACGACGATCGGATGTTCCAAGTGCCAGGTACGGCGTTGGCCCGACTCGTTGGCCTGATGAAAGACCTGTCGCGCCTTGCCAGGCAAACCCCCTGGATTGTTGAGGCGCCAGAGCCAGCCAAGGCGCTGGCCGGAACTATCATGGAGGCCCTGCTCGCCTGCCTGGCCCAAGGCGAGCCGGGACGCGGTCGGGCTGCGCCGGCTCGCCACCGCCAGATCATTGCACGCTTCGAGTGCGCGCTGCGACAGCACCCCGAGGAGATGCTGTCCCTGCCGGACATCTGTGCCGCGCTCGGCGTCGCCCAGCGGACGCTCGGGCTCGCCTGCCAGGAATTTCTCGGCCAAGGGCCCATGCAATACGCCCGTCGGCGCCGGCTCGATCACGTCCGCCAGCAACTGCTGGCGTCAGACCCAACGACCACCCAGGTCACCGCCGTCGCCATGCGGTATGGCTTCTGGGAGCTTGGCCGATTCGCGCAGGCATACTGCACGCGGTTCGGCGAACGCCCGTCCGAGACCCTGCGGCGGCACGCGCCCGGCGGCCGAGCCGCGCCGTCAGGCCCCGGCGTTCATGCCAAAATTACATAGTTCAACATCGCCGCCGTTATTAGTAAGGGCGCGCACCGAGTGCAGCCCCGCGATTCGGAGTGCTTGCGAAACCGTCCTTCGGTCATCGAGGTCCATTGTGGCAGCCACGGCTGGTGCGCGGGCGTAACGGGAAAGTAGGCAGATGTCGATTCGTCCTTTTAACGCCCTCCGGGCGCGGTTGCAGCGCTTCCCGCGCGGGCTCGCCACTGCGTGCGTAGGCGGCCCGATTGCAGCAGGCATGCTGACTCTCGCCGCGCCCGCCTGGGCGACAACGATTACCTTCACTTACACGGGTGCGGCGACCACGTTCACGGCCCCAGTCAACGGCACCTATTCGTTCCTCGCCCAGGGCGCCCAGGGCGGCTCGTCCTTCTCCATCGACACGTACCGCGGTGGCATGGGCGCGCTGGTGGGCGGAGATTTCCTGCTCACCGCTGGCGAACTGTTGACGATCATCGTCGGTGGCCGGGGCGGTGACGGCACCGACTACAACGGCGGCGGTGGCGGCGGCGGAACGTTCGTGCTTACGACCGGCCTTGCGCCACTGCTCATTGCGGGCGGCGGCGGTGGAGGCGGCGGCAGCCGGGACGGGTATTACAACTCTGGAGGCACGGGCGGGCCGGGTTGGCTCAACGGCGGCGGTGGTGCTGGTGGCGTCGGTGCGCCCGGGGCCGACATAGGTGGCATCGGCTACGGGAGAAACGATTCTGGCGGCGGCGGCGGCGGTGGTGGTGGAGGAGGCCTCCTCGGGGCCGGCACGGCGGGCGGCGGCGGCGGCAATGGCTCGGGCGGAGGGGCGGGCGGTGCCGCCGCTGGTGGCGCGGGCGGGGCCGGCGGCAACGACACCAATCTGATCTTCCCGCCGCACGTCGCCGGCAACGGCGGCTTCGGCGGTGGCGGCGGAGGGGGCGGCCAGGGCGGCGGTGGGTCCGGCGGCGGCGGCGGCGGCGGTGGTGGCTATACCGGGGGCGACGGCGGCGAAACCGTTGCGTATTTTGGTGGCTACTATGGCTACGGCGGCGTTCCCTATGTCGACACGTCGGTCCTGCCCGGAACGCAGTTCGACATCTATGGGTTCTCTATAGGCAACGAGTCGCAATTCGACCCGGCCGGAAACGGCACGCTCTTCATTACCTTCGATGGTCCGGACGGCGTCGCCGTTCCGGAGCCGCCGTCGATCGCGCTCCTGGCCGGCGCGCTGGGTGGACTGGTCGTGCGACGCCGACAGCGGGGTTCTGATAGATCGTTTGGGAAATACGACGTTGGACAAGGCTTGACGCGCGCACCAGACGAGCGGCGCGACCGGCTTCAAGCGACCTAAGGACGAACGACGAGTTTCCACCTGAAGCTGCCGCTTCAAAGGGGGCACCACAGCGAGGGCTTCGTGCGATCGATCGCAGCCGCGCGGATCGGCCAAGTGTCCGCCATCCGGAAGTCGTCCGTGGTGAGCGAGTGACGCAGATGGGTCGGGAGCCGTCCCACGATGAATCCGTACAGCAGAAAGACGTATTGCGTATTGCCGATCCCTTTTAGCCGGGCCGAGTGCGTGAGACGAACCTGTCACCTCGCATTCGATTCATCGGTTGATATCGGGCCAAGGCGGTAGATGCCGGGCTACGTCGGCAGAGTCGGGCCAAGGCGGTAGATGCCGGGCTACGTCGGCAGAGTCGGGCCAAGAAGCAGATGCCGGGCTACGTCGGTAGATGCCCGGCTACGGCGATGAACCCCTTTCGATTGCCCGACAGGGGCAATGGTTCCGGCATAACGCCGATTGCAGGCACGGTCGCTTGGGCGTTATGTCCGCGTGTTACAGATCCGCGCCACTGGACCGTGCGCGAGGGAGACGCCTCTATGACCAGCCCCTATGACGACCTGCCGAAGAACCGGGCCAACTACACGCCCCTGACGCCGCTGACCTTCATCGAGCGGGCGGCCTACGTCTATCCGAACAGGCTGGCGGTCGTGCATGGCGCCCAACGCTGGACCTGGAAGGAGACATATGCCCGTTGCCGGCGGCTCGCCTCGGCGCTGTCCCGGCGCGGTATCGGCAAGAACGACACCGTCGCGGTCATGGCACCCAACACGCCGCCGATGTACGAGGCGGCCTTTGGGGTGCCAATGTGCGGGGCGGTGCTGAACACGCTGAACACCCGCCTGGATGCGGAAGCCATCGCGTTTCAGTTGCGCCATGGCGGTGCGAAGGCGCTGATCACCGACCGCGAGTTCTCCCCCGCGATCGAGGGCGCGCTGGCCCTCCTGGATGACAAACCGCTGGTCATCGACATCGACGATCCCGCCTGGCCCCACGGCCGGCTGCTGGGTGAGACGACCTATGAGGCGTTCCTGGCCGAGGGCGATCCCGACTACGCCTGGCAGAACCCCGACGACGAATGGGACGCGATCGCTCTGGGCTACACCTCGGGCACCACCGGCGATCCGAAGGGCGTCGTCACCCACCATCGCGGCGCGCACCTGAACGCGGTCAGCAACGTCCTCAACTGGGGCATGCCGCATCACGCGGTGTATCTCTGGACGCTGCCGATGTTCCATTGCAACGGCTGGTGCTACCCCTGGACGATGGCGGAGCGGGCAGGGGTCAATGTCTGCCTGCGCCGGGTAGAGGCGAAGGCGATGCTCGATGCCATCCGCGACAACGAGGTGACGCACATGTGCGGCGCCCCGATCGTCTATTCGATGCTGATCAACGCACCGGCGGACCTGCGCGCCGGGATCACCCATCGCATCGCCGGGCAGGTCGCCGGCGCGGCGCCGCCCGCGGCGATCATCGAAGGCGCGGAAGAGATCGGTATCGAACTGACCCATGTCTACGGCCTGACCGAGGTCTACGGGCCGGCCAGCGTGTGCTCCAAGCAAGAGTCCTGGAGCTACATGCCGATCGACCGGCGGGCGGAGCGGAACGGACGCCAGGGCGTGCGGACGCCGTTGCAGGAAGCGATGACGGTGCTCGACCCCGAAACCATGCAGCCGGTTCCGTGGGATGGCGAAACGATGGGCGAGATCATGTTCCGCGGCAACATCACGATGAAGGGTTACCTGAAGAACCCGAAGGCCACCGAACAGGCTTTCGCCGGCGGCTGGTTCCATACCGGCGACCTCGCGGTGATGCAGCCGGACGGGTACGTGAAGATCCGCGACCGGTCTAAGGACATCATCATCTCCGGCGGGGAGAACATTTCATCCATCGAGGTGGAAGAAACACTGTATCGGCATCCCGCCGTGTTGAGCGCCGCGGTGGTGGCGCAGCCCGATGAGAAATGGGGTGAAACCCCGTGCGCGTTCATCGAACTGAAGCCGGGTGCGTCGGTGACGGCGGAGCAGCTGCGCGATTTCTGCCGCGAGCACATGGCTCGGTTCAAGGTGCCGAAGACGTTTGTCTTCCGGGCGATTCTGAAGACCTCCACGGGGAAGATTCAGAAAAACGTGTTGCGGGATCTGGCGAAATCATCGTCGGCGATCGAGTAGGACGAGCTCGTCTCGACCGGAAACGCTCGATCCATCGACAGTGGTAATACCAGCGGCCCGAAGGGTCGGCTGGTATGCGCCCGGAGGTTGCCAAAAAGGGCAAGGCTTCGCGGCCGCACGTGAAATCAATAAAATGCCAGCGTGGAGGCTGACACTCCTGCGTTCATGGCCCTGACTGGTCGCGCTTGCGCGCCCTCAAGTCCACCACGTTCTCAGCCTCCTCCGACGCGTGGTGCGCGTCCGTCCCCAGCACCTCCGCCACCTTCCGCGCCAGTTGCTCCCGACTGAACGGCTTGCCGAGAAGCTGGACCCCGTTGTCCAGCCGCCCATGATGCACGATGGCGTTCTCGGTATAGCCGGACATGAACAGCACCTTCACCTCCGGCCTGATCGCGGTGATCCGTTCCGCCAGTTCGCGCCCGCGCACTTTCCCAGGCAGCACCACGTCGGTCAGCAGCATGTCCACGTCCGCGGCATGGGAGCCGAAGATGCGCAGGCCCTCTTCGCCGTCCGGTGCTTCCAGCACGTGGTAGCCCTGGTTGCGCAGGATCGCCACGGCGATCTCCCGCACCCCGGCTTCATCTTCGACGACCAGGATCGTCGCCGATCCCTGTGGCGGATCGGTCGGCACGTCGCTGCGCTGCGTGCGGGTCCGGGCGTCGCCGACAGCCCGCGGCAGATAGAGCTTGACCGACGTACCTTCGCCCGGCTCCGAATAGACTTTGACATGGCCGCCGGACTGTTTGACGAAGCCGAATACCATCGCCAGCCCAAGGCCGGTGCCGCGCCCGTCCCGCTTGGTGGTGAAGAACGGTTCGAACACCCTGGCCACCACGTCCTGCGTCATGCCGTGCCCGGTGTCCGACACCGCCACCAGGACGTAGTCGCCGGCAGCGACTTCGGCATTGGCGCGCGCATAGTTGTCGTCCAGCACGCTGTTCGCCAGCTCGATCGTCAGCCTGCCGCCATCCGGCATCGCATCGCGCGCGTTCAGCGCCAGATTCAGCACCGCGCTCTCCAGCTGCGCCGGATCGGCCATCGCCGGCCATAACCCGTCGCTGCCCACGAAGTGCACGTCGATATGCTCGCCCAGCGTGCGCCGCAGCAGCGGCACCAGCTCCGGCAGGGTGTCCGACAGGTCGATCGGCGCCGGTGCGAGGGGCTGCTTACGCGCGAAGGCCAAGAGCTGGCCGGTCAGTGTGCCGCCGCGCTGCACCGCCCACAGCGACCGCTCGATAGGCGTCACCAACGGATGCTGTGGGTCCAGTCGGGCGCGCGCGAGTTCGAGGTTGCCTTGAATCACCGTGAGAAGATTGTTGAAGTCGTGCGCGATGCCGCCCGTGAGCTGGCCGATCGCTTGCATCTTCTGCGACTCGCGTAGCACGGCTTCGGACTGCGCCCGCTTCGTCATGTCGGAAATGGTCAGGACGAAACCGCCATCGGGTGTGGGCGTGCGCCGGATCTCAAGCTGATGGCCATCCGGCACCGCGCATTCGTAAACGATCGGTTCCCCTGCGATCTGGCGGGTGTGGTCGATCTGCTCGTCACTTTCCAGCAACGCCTGCCCGCCGACGGCGGTATGTTCAACGAAAGCAGCGTAGGGCGTCGCGACGCGCACCATGGCTGGCGGCAGATCGAGCAGAACCTGGAAGCACTCGTTCCAATGCCGCAGCCTGTGCCCCGGCCCGAACACGGCGACCCCCTGGCTGAGGCTGTCCAGCGCAGCACGCAACCGCCCTGCCAATACCCGTTGATCGGATTCCGCGCGATAGGAACGGCTGTAGGCCTGATTGAGCAGCCGGGCAGCCCAGACCAGGCCAAGGATGGCGATGGCGGCGGCGGCAAGCACAAGGCCCCGGACCCAGTCGCCGCGCCGGTCGGTCGCTTCCAGCCGCTCCGTCAGAAGTGCCTGCTCCGCGGCGGTCATGGACGCCAAGGTTCCCTCGATCTTATCCCGGGTGGCCTGCGCCGCGTCCGTACCGACAAATGCGGCCGCGGCTTCCAGTCCCCTGTCGCGGCGGACCTGGATGGAACGCGCGAACTGATCCAGCCGCTGCTGCCATGCTGTTGCCAACGTCCGCAGACGCTCCTGCTCCGACGGGTTGTCTTCGGTCTGGTGCCGTAGGTCACCAGTCAGAATCGAGGTTCGGCTTAGGGCCGAATCATAGGAGGCGAGATCGTCGCCATTGCCGGTCAGCAGATAGCCGCGCTGACCGATTTCGGCATCACGAACGGCGATGCCAAGCTCTCGGATCGTGCCCAGCACCTCGTATGTATGTTGGGCCCACTGGCGCGCCGACCGGGTGGCGTTGAAACGGTCCCAGGCCATGAAGCCGATCAGCATCAGGATGGCGATCAGCACGCCGAAAAACAGGACGTTGGCGCGAACGACAATTTTCTCGGACATGGTGAACCGGAACTCGATCAAGATACAGCGCCAACGGCCGAGACCCATCTGGCGGGGTGGGGACTGCCGTTCGTTATCTCAGGTAGCCATCGGCTAAAGTCTATTCACATCTCAGGCGTGGGGTTCATCGGGGTTCGTCGCACCGCGTTGAGTCCTTACCCCGTCGGCGCTATCCTTTCGTATGGCCAGACTTAGCGTCAATTTGAACAAGATCGCCCTGCTGCGGAACTCCCGCCGCACCGGCGTGCCCGACCTTCGCCGATTCGCTCGCATCGCGCTGGATGCCGGCGCGAAGGGCCTGACGGTGCATCCCCGGCCGGATGAGCGGCACATCCGCGCTGCCGATGTTCCGATGCTGGCGGAGCTGATGCGCCCCGACCGGCCGGCGATCGAGTTCAATATCGAGGGTTATCCCGACGAACGGTTGATGCAGATCCTGCGCGACAACCGGCCGGAGCAGGCGACGCTGGTGCCCGATGCGCCCGATGCCTTCACGTCGGAAGAGGGCTGGAAGCTCGACCCCGCGCAGGCCGCTCTGGCGGCGCCCGCCATCGCCGCGATGAAGGCGCTAGGTTGCCGGGTGATCCTGTTCATCGATCCCGACCCGGCGGTGATCGAGCGGGCGCGCCAGGCCGGGGCCGATGGGGTGGAGATCTACACGGGGGCGTACGCTGCCGCCTTCCGCGATGGTGGCCATCAGTCGATCCTGGACCAGATCGCAGCGACTGCCGCGGACGCTCAGGCGGCGGGCCTCGTGGTCAATGCCGGCCACGACCTGAACCTGCACAATATCCCGCCGCTGATGCGGGCGGTGCCGTTCCTGGCGGAAGCCTCGATCGGGCACGAACTGACGGCCGATGCGCTGGAATTCGGATTCGCCGCGACCGTCGCGGCGTATGCGAAGGCGCTTCAGTAACCCGGCACCTCGTTCACACACTGCACGCGCCAGCCGTCGGGCGATTTTTGTAGCCGGGACAGCGACAGATTCTGGATCGACATATGCAATGCGTTGTCGGGCCCGATGCGCAGCGCATGAGCGATGGCCCCGCGAATCGCGCCGCCGTGGCTGACGATCACCACGTTCCGTCCGGCGTGGGTTTCCGCCAACCGCTCCATCGCCGCACCGACGCGGGTGATGACCTCGGACATGCTTTCACCGCCGGGCGGCTTCTCATGCCCGGCCAGCGGCCAGAACGCATGCGCGGGGCGCAGCAGCTTCGGCGGCAGTTCGGCGTGCGGCAGGCCCTGCCACTCACCCAGGGACTGTTCGGTCAGTCCAGGCTCGACACCGAGTTCAGTGCGCGGATAACCGTGCGCGAAGATCGTCTCCGCGGTGCGCCGTGTGCGCGACAGCGGCGTGACCAGCCAATCCGCCGGGCGCGGCAGCCTTGTGGCGAGCGAGCGATACATCGGCGCCTGCTCCAGCAGCGTCGATTCGCACAGCGGCACATCCATCACGCCATACAGGAAGGCGCGGGCGTTTTCCTCCACCAGCGCATGGCGGATCAGCCAGAAAGAAGTTTCCATCATTCACCGATGCTCATAAGGGCGCCGCGAACCCGCGCCTGGTGGAATTGCCGGGCGAACAGCAGGGCGGCAGCGGCGAGCCATATCAGATTCAGGCCGAATGCGGCAGCCAAATGATCCCATCGGATGACATCCTGGATCAGCACGGCACGCATGCCTTCGAACACATGCGTGGTGGGCAGAAGCAGCGCGATCGGCTGGATCACCGCCGGCAGCACCGAAACCGGGTAGAACACGGCGGAGAAGGGGGCGAGGCCGAACAGCACGCCCCAGGCCAGCGGCTCCGCCCCGGCGCCATGCCGCAGCACCAGCGAAATCACCCCCAGCGCCACCGCCCAGCCCATGATCATCAGGTTGATGAAGAACAGCACCAGCACCGGGCCGAGGGTGAACAGGTTGAAGGCATACAAGGCCCAGGCGAGCAGGATCGCCGGCAGCACGCCCAGCAGCATGCGAATGATCGACATGCCGATCAGGGCGGCGATCATCTCGAACGGGCGCAGCGGGCTGACAAAGACATGGCCGAGGTTGCGCGACCACATCTCCTCGAGGAAGGAGATCGACATGCCCATCTGGCTACGCAGCGTGATTTCCCACAGCAGCACGCCGCCGAGCAGCGCGGCGCCGGCCATGATCGCCGGACTGCCCATCCGCGCCGCCAGGAAGCGTGCCGTGAAACCCCAGATGCACATCTGCAGGATTGGCCAGTAAGCCAGTTCCAGCATGCGCGGCCAGGACCGGCGGTACAGGGCGAGGTGGCGGTACATCAGCCCCCAGATACGGCGGAACATTGGCTTCATGCGACGATTGCCTGCCTGCGATCGCGTGCGATGTCCAGGAACACGTCCTCCAGGTCGTGGCGGCCATAGCGCGCCAGAAGCTCGTCCGGGCTGCCGCGATCGACGACACGGCCTCGCTTCAGCATGATCACGTTGGAGCACAGGCGCTCCACCTCGGCCATGTTGTGGCTGGCCAGCAGGATGGTGCAGCCGCTTTCAGCGCGGTACTGCTCCAGCCAGGTGCGCACCATGTCGCCGGTGTCCGGGTCAAGGCTGGCGGTCGGTTCATCCAGCAGCAGCACTTCCGGCTTGTTGATCAGTGCCTTGGCCAAGGCAACCCGGGTCTTCTGTCCAGCGGACAATTGCCCGGCCGGACGGTGCAGGATCGCACCCAGGTCGAGTTCCCGCGCCAGTACCCCGATCCGCTCGTCCATATGCGGCACGTTATACAGATGGCCGTAAACCCTCAGGTTCTCCATCACGGTCAGCATGTGCGGCAGCGCGACGTAGGGCGACGAGAAGTTCATCCGTGCCAATGCGGCGAACCGGTCTTTCGCCATGTCGTGTCCCAGCACGGAGATCCGGCCGGAGGTCGGAACGATCAGGCCCAGCAGCATCGCGATGGTCGTGGTTTTGCCGGCGCCATTGCCGCCGAGGAGGCCGACCGTGGCGCCCGCCGGCGCGATGAAATCTATGTTGTCAACGGCCAGCACATCGCCGTACCGTTTCGTCAGTTTCTCGACTTGAATGGCATTCATATCAGTCGGGATAGGGCGCCCGACCCCATCCGCCAAGAGACGATTGGCCAAACGTGCACGCGGCTCTACGTTGTGTGACCATGATCGAACTCACAGCTGCCCCTGCCACCCTGCCGCCTGGCGAGCGTGTCTATGCCATTGGCGACATCCATGGGTGCCTGGACCGGCTTGTCGCCCTGCATGAGATGATTGCCGAGGATATCACGGCTCGGCCGGCCGAGCACACGACCTTGGTGCATCTGGGCGATTATGTGGATCGCGGCGCCGACAGCGCCCAGGTGATCGACTGGCTGATCAGCGGCCCGCCGGTGCCTGCGGACGATTTCGTCAACCTGATGGGCAACCACGAACTCATGATGCTGTCCGCGATCGCCGGGGTGGACAAGGAAGCGCCAAGCCATTGGCTGATGAACGGCGGCGCGGACTCGCTGCTGAGTTGGGGAATCTCCCGCACCGTGCCCCCGGCCGAGTGGGCGAGCCGGATTCCGCGTCAGCATCTGATCTTCTTGCGGGATCTGGCGATCAGCCATCGCATCGGTCCCTATCTGTTCGTGCATGCCGGCATCCAGCCCGGCGTACCGCTGGAGCGGCAGTCCCGGCACGACATGATGTGGATCCGTGAGCCATTCCTGTCCTCCCGGGTCGATCACGGTGCCGTCATCGTGCATGGGCACACGCCGAAGCGGGAGCCGATCGTCCTGCCCAACCGCATCGCCATCGACACCGGCGCGGTGCTCGGCGGTGCGTTGACCTGCGTGGTGCTGGAGGAGGACAAGCTGGGGTTCCTCCAGAGTTAGGGGGGATTTCGCCGGTCTGGCGATCGTTGCTTGCTTCTTTGCCGCACTGCACGCGAAGATGGGTTGCACCATGACGATAGCCTTGTTACGGCAGGTGAGATGAATCAATTCACGCCCGGCCCCGCGCCGCGCCCGGATGAGCCGCAGCCGGACCTCGCTGCGGCGGTTCGGCGTCTGGCACACACCAATGTGTTGGTCGTCGGCGACGTGATGCTCGACCGTTACACTTATGGCGATGTGACGCGAATCAGCCAGGAAGCGCCGGTTCCCATCCTGGCGATCGACCGGGAGGTCGCCTTGCCCGGCGGTGCCGGCAACGTGGTGCGCAACCTGACGGCCCTGGGTGCCGCGACTGCCTTTATCTCCGTCGTGGGCGACGACATGGCCGGGTCCGACCTGACCGGACTGATCGGCGGCCAGCCAAACGTGGAACCGTGGCTGCTGGTGCAAGGCGGGCGGACGACCACGCTCAAGACCCGCCTGATTGCCGCCGGCCAGCAATTGCTGCGCGCCGACCGGGAGCAGACGGACCCGATCCACCCGAAACTGGCCGAGCGCCTGCTGCGGATCGCGATGGATGCGATGGCGGCGACGAGCGTCACCGTGCTGTCGGATTACGGCAAGGGCGTGCTGTCCGGCGACGTGCCGGCCAGGCTGGTGGAGGCCGCGCGCAAGACCGGCCGCAAGTTGATCGTCGATCCGCGCGGCAGCGATTTCGCCCGCTATGCCGGCGCCGATGTGGTGATGCCGAACCGCCAGGAACTCGCCGCCGCGGCGCGCATGCCGGTGGACACCGAAGCGGCGATCGTCGCGGCCGCGCAGCACCTGCGGACCGAGCACGGATTTGGCGCCGTGGTGGTCACACGCGGCAATGACGGCATGACGCTGGTGGATGCCACGGGCTCCCAGCATTTTCCGGCCGAGGCGGCCGACGTCTTTGACACGTCCGGGGCAGGGGACACAGCTCTCGCCACCCTGGGCGCGGCCCTGGCGGCACAGCTTGAACTGCCCGTGGCGGTCCGGCTGGCGAACCTGGCCGCGGGGATATCCGTCGGCAAGGTCGGTGCCTCGGTGGTGCGGGAGGCGGATCTGCTCGCCGCCCTGACTCCGCAGCACAGCGCGCTGCGAAAAATCGTCAGCCGCGAGGAAGCGGTGGAGCAGGCGGAGCGCTGGCGCCATCGGGGCTGGCGTATCGGCTTCACCAACGGGTTCTTCGACCTGCTGCACCAGGGGCATATTCAGTTGCTGGAGCAGGCGCGTGCCGCCTGCGACCGGCTGGTCGTCGGGCTTAATACGGATACCGCCGTGCGGCGCTTGAAGGGGCTGCCGCATCCGGTCCAGCCGGAGGCCGCCCGGGCGGCGGTGCTGGCCAGCTTCGCCTGCGTCGATGAGGTCTGCCTGTTCGAGGAGGACTCCCCCGAAGCGCTGATCGAGGCATTGCGGCCCGACGTTCTGATCGAACGCACCAGCCTGGCGCCCGAGGACGTCGTGGGGGCCGACCTCGTGCGCGGCTGGGGCGGACGGGTGTTGCAGATCGACCTGCCGCAGGGGCACCTGCCGCAACCCGGGATGGCCTCGCTGAAGAGCTGACGCGTCCCAGCGGCCTTAACGCGACGTTTCAGACGGCCGAGTCGTCTTCCTGTGTCATGGCCGGGCCGGGCCATGACGCGGTAGGAGAACGACCTGCTCCGTTCGGCGCATATCCTGATACCCATAGGGCCGAGCCCGGCCGTGACGTGGGGCGCGGTCCATGCCGCGATCCGACCCAGTTGGCGTCAACGCTGACTGCCCCTGGTCCTTCCGGCCGGGCTGCGGCAAAGTCCGCGCCGTTCGATTTTGAAGGGGAAACGCCATGGCCAAGGTCATCATAAGCTGCGCCGTCACGGGTGCGATTCACACGCCCAGCATGTCGGATTATCTGCCGATCACCCCTGAGGAGATTGCGCGCTCCTCGATCGAGGCGGCGGAGGCGGGGGCCGCGATCATCCATCTGCACGCGCGCAATCCGGTCGATGGCTCGCCGACGCCCGACCCGGCCGTGTTCATGAATTTCCTGCCGGTGATCAAGCAGAGCACGGACGCGGTGATCAACATCACCACGGGCGGCGGGCTGACCATGACGCTGGACGAACGCCTGGCCGCGCCGCTGGTGGCGAAGCCGGAAATGTGCAGCCTGAACATGGGCAGCATGAACTTCAACATCTCCCGTGCCGGCGACCGCATCACCAAGTGGAAGTTTCCGTGGGAGAAGCCCTACCTGGACGCGACCGACAATTTCATTTTCCGCAATACCTTCAAGGACATCGAAGGTATTGTTGAGAAGTTGGGCAAGGGCCACGGCACGCGGTTCGAGTTTGAATGTTACGATATCGGGCACCTTTACAATCTGGCGTACTGCCTGGATCGCAAGATCGTCGAGCCGCCGCTGTTCGTGCAGTCGATCTTCGGCATCACCGGTGGCATCGGTGCGGAGCCGCGCAATCTTCTGTTCGCCAAGGAAACGGCGGACCGGCTGTTCGGTGATCAGTATGTATGGTCGGTTCTGGCAGCGGGGCGGCATCAGATGGCGTTCACCACCATGGCCGGGATCAACGGCGGCAACGTGCGCGTCGGGCTGGAAGACAGCCTGTATATCGGCAAGGGCCAGCTCGCGAAGTCGAATGCCGAGCAGGTGGCGAAGATCCGGCGGATC
>JARLIN010000531.1 GCA_031291715.1 Rhodopila sp.
CGATATTGGCCTGATGGGAATTGAAACTCGAAGATTCGGAGCCTCTTATACCCACAGGCGAAAAGGTTGGCGCCCGGCCCCTCCTCCACCGTCATGGGTGGGTGTAATCCGGGCCATCTGAACCAGCACCAGGCGGCCACAGATTGTCTGAACTAACGCCAGGCCGTGACCGGGAGAGGGGCAACCTGACGTCGGTAGGGCGTGTGCCTTCCTGGTGCCTGCGATGAGGCCCTGGCGTCCAGGATTGATCTTTGCACATTTGTCCTTCGGACGGCCCGCCTCCCCCAAGTGCACAACATAAAATGATGGTCGCGGTGACCGCCTGCTCGCATTTAACGGCCATTGTGCTCGGCTGGTTGCCGCGATGGGGCGATGTCGTCCTCGGTGCCCACTGGGACGATTTGATGACAGCGCGTCTCCAGGCTGGCACCATATAGGAAGCTGTGGGAAGAGAAGGGGCGTGGCTTGAGCACCGTCGGCGCATACTTGGCGCACGTTCCGTCGTCCGTCATCTTCCCGATGGAAAGACACGCCTCGTAAACAAGCGGCGCATGCCACATTGAGGGATTGCCGTTGGCTGGCATGAGGTAGCAGAGTTTGGCGGAATGGCCGACGGCGAGCCTGGGGGGCTTTCAGAGGACATGGGGAATAATCCCACTCACGGATTGGGCATCCCGGCGCGATCGGACGACCAGGGTGGGGTCGCGGCTGAAGCGCCGTGGCCTGAGCGGCAGGAACCGCGAGGCCGAGAAGCGCTGCTTCACTCGGTCATCGACACCGTACAAGATGCTGTTATCGTTATCGACGAGCTTGGGTGTATCCAGTTGTTCAGCCCCGCGGCCGAGCGCCTGTTCGGGTTCCGAACCGAGGAGGTCCTGGGCCAAAACGTAAGTTCGTTGATGCCGCCGCCTTTTCGGCAAGAACATGATGGTTACCTGGCGCGCTATCTGACGACAGGTGAGCGCCGCATCATTGGAATCGGACGTATCGTCGTCGGCCAGCGGAAGGACGGCACCACTTTCCCGATGGAACTCGCGGTTGGGGAAGTGCAACTGGCCGGAGAACGTCTGTTCACGGGTGTCATTCGCGACCTGACCAGGCGCGTGGCCCGCGAGCGCCACGTCGAGGAACTGCAGGCCGAGTTGATCCATGTCTCGCGCCTGAACGAGCTCGGCCATATGACCTCGGCATTGGCCCACGAGATCATGCAGCCGCTCGCCGCGATAACCAATTACATCAACGGCGCCCGCCGTCTGTTTGCTGCCGGCAACCCGGCCGCCGCACAGCAGGCGGTGGAGCGTATCGCGGAGCAGGCCGATCGTGCACGGCAGATCATCCAACGGCTCCGCGATCTTGTGAAGAAGGGTGGCACCGAAAAGCGGGTCGAAAGTCTGCTGCCCACCATCGAGGAGGTCGGTACCCTGGCTCTGCTCGGTGCCGGACCGGGGCTGAAGCTGGACATCCGTGTCGACAACGACGCAGCCGAAGCTGTCATCGACAAGATCCAAATCCAGCAGGTCCTGCTGAACCTGATGCGCAATGCCGTGGAGGCGATGGCCGGTTCGGCGCGCCGCGAGCTCGCGATCAGTGCCGGTCGCACGGGGGACATGGTCGAGATTCGCGTCACCGACACCGGACCCGGCCTGCCGGAGCCGGTTCGATCCCAACTGTTCCAACCCTTCGTGACGACCAAGGCCGGCGGGATGGGAGTGGGCCTGTCAGTGTCTCGCACCATCGTCGAGGCGCACGGGGGCGAAATCCACGCTGAGGATGCGGACGGCGGTGGCGCGGTATTCCGTTTCACCGTTCCATACGCAGGACCCTCCGTGCCGTAGCACGATGTCGGCCCGGTTCATCGCACCAGTTGATTTCGATCATTGCTAACGGCCGGGGGATACTCGATGAAATGATGTTCGGCCTGAGGTTATTGGCCGTTGTTGTTGTGTCAGTGCGTTCTGAATGTGAAAGTATATGGCGGACAATTCCAAGGATGCCGTGGCCGTCGTCGATGATGACGTCGCGGTCCGCGACTCGTTGAAATTCCTGCTCGAGACGGCAGGACATACGGTGACCACCTATTCGTCGGCGGCGGCATTCCTCGACCACAGAGGGCCCCGGCCGGCCTGCCTGGTCGTCGATTACCATATGCCGCGGATGACAGGGCTGGAGCTTGCCGCGCAGCTGCAGCAAGAGGGAGCCAACATTCCGCTCCTGCTTATCACCGGTTCGGTGTCACCAGCCATCGTCGCGAACGCGGCCCGCCTCGGCATTGGAACGGTGCTTGAGAAACCGCTGAACGCGAATGATCTCTTGAAGTTCGTCGACACGCACTTCTGAAAGCGTAATCAACGCCTCTCTGCGCACTTCATTTCTAAACCAGTAACACCCAACCCGCGTTGGCGCCGACTCGGTATCCCCGTCGTGGCCGTGGTTTGATCTTTCCGCCGCTTGGCATAATACCAACCGTCGCTATCACCGCCCCTTCCGGCGATAGCGACGGTTGGTATCGCGCGCGGGGTTGGCGGGGCGGCCGCGCGCCAAACCAAGACTCATGCCGACCGCCGTTGACCCATTTTCATGGGTCAACATCAAGGGCGGTTGGTATAAGACTCTAACATTTTCAATGCATTGGCCTGATTGCGGCGCTTCTGGATCAAGCCTGAAACGCCAAGCCCAGAACGCCCCTTTTTTCAAGCCTGGCTCGAAACCCGAACGAGCCGCTCATCCAATCCGCAGGAGCCTCGCCCCTTCGGCCCGCAGCCACGGGATGGCGGCCTTCGTATGCGGCGTCAACTCATCCACCAGCGACCAGAACCTGGGGCCGTGGTTCATGTGCCGCAGATGCGCGACCTCGTGTGCCACGACATAGTCCTGCACGAACGAAGGGGCCATCACCAGTCGCCAGCTCAGTGCCAGGGACTTGTCCGGGGCGCAGCTTCCCCACCGGCTGGTCGTGTCCTTCATCGTCACCCGGCGCGGGATCGTGCCGATCAGCCCGGCCTTCGCCATCACGAGCGCACCGAGTCGCCGCCGAGCCTCCTGGCGGAGGAAGTCGCGCACGCGGCGCGACAAAAATTCGACCGCTCCAGTAACGTGCAGTTCCTGATCCAGCAGGAACGCCCCGCCTCTCGCCGCCGGCGCGTGGCGGATGCGGTGCGGCACGCCGCAGATCGGCACCATCGCGCCATCGACGAACGCAACCGCGTCGGGCAGTGCGGCCAGGCGGTCGGAAACCCAGTCGGCATGACCCATAAGCAGTGCCATGCCGGCCTTGCGGGTCGCTCTGGTCGGCAGGGTCACGACGACGGCGCCTCCGGTCGGGTCGATACGCAAAGACACCCGGCGGGCGCGACTGCTACGGCGCCATTCCACACGGGCCAGCCCGGACGGCAGGGCGAGCGTCTCAGGCTGGAGATCGTCCATATGTTTCAATGCATAGAGGTTTGGTCGATTCGTCAATGGGTTCTTGAACGGTGACGGGTTTCGGTTTAGGCGTTATATTATAACATTGCAGGACGAAATCATGCGCCGGCGCATCTTCCTCGCGGCACTCGGTCTGGCGCCCTTCGCGGCGCATGCGGCGGCGCCACTTCGTGTGGTCGCCAGTTTCTCCATTCTGGCAGACATGGTCCGTCAGATCGGCGGTCCGGGTGTCGCCGTTGATACGCTGGTCGGCCCGGATGGTGACGTGCATGTCTATGACCCACGTCCGAAAGACCTGCGCACGCTGATGGCGGCCGGCTTGCTGGTCCGCAACGGCCTGGGCCTGGAAGGCTGGATGGACCGTCTGACCGGCGCCGCCGGCTTCAAGGGCAAGGTCGTGGTCGCGGCGGATAAGATCAACCCGCGTACGATGAGGGATGAAGGCGGCGCGATCGCCGTCGACCCGCATGCCTGGCAGGATCCTCGGAATGCGATCCTGTATGTCCAGGCAATCACGGAGGGCCTGGCCGCTGCCGACCCCGCCAACGCCGATGCGTATCGCGAGACCGCGGCCCGCTATGCCGCCCGGATCGCCGAGGCCGACGCCTGGATCGAGACGAAGCTGGCGCCCATTCCCGCCGCGCAACGGCGGATCATCACGACCCACGACGCGTTCGGCTATTACGGTGCCCGTTACGGTGTGGAATTCCTGTCCGCCGAGGGCATCAGCACGGAATTCGAACCCTCCGCCAAGGCAATCGCCGCGCTCGTCCGGCAGATCAAGCGGGAGAAGGTACGCGCCGTGTTCATAGAGAACATGACGAGTCCCCGCATGGCGCAAATGCTCGCCCGTGAAACCGGCGCTGTGCTCGGCGGGACGGTCTATTCGGATGCGCTGTCACCGGCCGGGGGACCGGCGTCGACCTACCTGGACATGCTCCGGTACAACACGTTCCTGTTCGCCGCCGCGATGCGGCCGGCGCTTTGAGACGTTCCCGATACAAACGGCCGGAAATACGGTGATCGATCGGCCTGCTCAACTTTCGTCACGGCCGCCCCTCAGTGTCCGTCCGCGAAGTCTGTTGGGGGAGGGCCGGCGAGGAATTTTTGGGTCTGGGAAGGAGGCGGCGCCGCCGCGATGCAGGGACAGGGCGGCGAGTGTCCGATGCCCCCGGCGCCGAAAGGACCCGCCTGAACAACCCGGGATACGCCGTAAACGGACATTCAGGTCGGTCGCCTGAAGGGAAGCGCCCCAGGGCCATCTTTCCCGGCGCAAGCGTTTGATTGACTCCGCGGTTTCATCCCCGCTCATGCCCGATAGACGTTCGACAAGTAGCGGGGAATGGCCGCGGACATCACATGCCATTCGTTTCCGAGTTAATAATGACCCGCACCATGATACGCTCCAAAGATGTTCACGAAAATGTGTTACTGTATGCCGTGCCAGCGGCGGATTCGTGTCGTTATTAATACGTTTGCATGCGGACGTCGTGTTAAAGATCATTTCTTGGCGCCAGAGAGAGTATGACGGCCTCTAGAATCGAGTTAGGCGATAAAAGAGGCCCGACAACGGCAGTCGTTACATTGCGCCGGCTGAAGATCGCGCTCGTTGCCGCTGTCGTCTTGCCCTTGGTCCTGCTGATTGCCGGCGCATGGGACGAGCGCGTGCAACTGCTCGATGCAGCCGACGGCGAAGCGCTGGGCACCGTCGCCGCTTTGCGTGAACACGCCCTTAAGGCGATCGAGACCCATGAACTTCTTCTCCGCGAGCTTGACCATCGTATTCAAGGGATGAGCTGGGACCAGATTCGGTCGTCGTCAGCCGCGCTCTCCGCCGACATCCGAGCCATGCACGCCGGTATGCCGCAGGTCTCGCTCATGGCGGCCACCGACGCTGAAGGACGGATCTGGGACAGCAATCTTCAGCTTGGCCGGGACGAACACCGGTCCATAGCCCAACGGGATTTCTGGTCGGCGCAGCGAGAGGCCGATCAAGGTACCTTTTTCAGCCACGCCTATGTCGACAGTCGGACGGGCGGCCTCAAATTCGGCATCAGCCGGCGACGGACCGCGCCGGACGGCAGCTTCGACGGAACGGTTCACGTCGTCGTCGCGGCATCCTACTTCTCCGACTTCTGGTCGGAGGTCATCGCCGGCAAGGATGGTGCCGCGATCGCGTTGGTGCGCACCGATGGCGAGGTACTGGCGCGGTTCCCCGATAGCAGTGAGCCATTGCCAATCCGCGTACCTCAAGCCAGCCCGCTTCTGCGCCATCTCGCCGCGGCAGAACGAGGTGGGGTCTATCGTGTCACCTCTACGATCGACGGGGTGAAGCGGATTTATGCTTACGCACGCGTAGGACCTTACCCGCTCGTGGTTGGCTTCGGCCTGAGCGAACATTCGGTGCTGGCGCCGTGGCGACTGCACCTGCTGGTTCTCGGCGGTCTCGGCGCCGTCGCATCGTGCGGGGTTGCCCTTGCTGTCCTGGCCGCCATCCGTCAGGTACGCAATCTCACTGAGGAGCAGGCCCGTCGGGCCGCGATCGAAGATGCGATGCTGGCGGGACAGCGCATGGAACTCCTGGGCCAATTCACCGTGGCGACGGCGCACGACTTCGCCAACATACTTCAAGCGGTGCAATCCGGCGCTGACCTGATATCGCGCGGCGCGGATGAGCCCGAGCGTGTGCGATTCCTCGCCCGAAGACTTGGCGAAGATGCCGAGCGTGGCGCGTCACTCACGCATCGGATGCTCGACCTGGTGCGGCGAAACCACGGGCAGGAGGGTGTCGGCGAGGACGGTGCGGGCGAGATCTTGAACCCGGCGGAGGCGATCGCGGGCGTTTCCAATCTGCTTTCGCGCATCCTGGGAAGCACACATCAGCTCCGTTGCCAAATCGAACCGGATCGTTCGATGGTACCCTGCCGAGGCAACCGGATTGACCTGGAGGTGGCGGTGATGAACCTTGTCGTCAACGCGCGCGACGCCATGCCGAACGGCGGAGAGGTGGTCATCCGGGCGGCCGTGCTACGCGTCGGCGGCGCGCCGGATGAGGTCGATAGCGGATGCCGCGGAGCGACGCTGACGCCCGGACTCTACGTCCGAGTGTCGGTGACCGACCACGGCATTGGAATGGCTCCGGACGTCCTGGCGCGGGCCGGCGAGCGATTCTTTACAACCAAGCCCAGCGGACAAGGAACCGGCCTTGGCCTTGCGGGAGCCCGCGAATTTGCTGAACGCGCGGGCGGTAAACTGTCCATCGAAACCGAATTGGGGCGCGGAACAACCGTCACCCTTTGGCTGCCATCGATCGATCCCTGCCCGGCGCGTGAGCCAAAGTCAGCCGAACCGGTCGGATCTTGAGCGGGAAGGGGCGCTTCCACGAGCGCCCCTTCTCACGCGTCCTCCTTATACCAACGGCCCGAAGTATCGACTCTTCAGTCGACCCTTCGGGCCGCTGGTATTTTATTGATTTCGTGCGCGGCCGCCCCGCCAACCCCGCGCGCATACCAGTCGCCCCTTCGGGCCGCTGGTATTACATGGCCGCCTTGATCCGCGCCCAGTCCTCGATCGCGGCTTCCTGGCCCGGGACAAGCTGGATGGTGAACTGCGTGTAGCCGCCGTCCCGAAGCGCGGCGATGCGTTCCAACAGATCGGCCTCGGTCCCGGTGAACGTCGTCTGGCGGATCATTTCCGCCGTGACGAACGGCCGCTCGATATCCTTCACCGTCATCAAGTGACCGCGGTGATTGGTCAGGTACCGGGCATCCGCCGGCTTGAACGTCTTCGCCAGTTCCACATAGCCCGCCACCGGTTCCACCAATGCCGGCGGGATGGGAGAGGTGTTCGGCAGTCCGGCCATGGCCTCATCCGCCGCGCGATGCAGCAGCACCGCGGCGCGCGGTCCGGCCTGCGCCATCGCCCGATCGCTGTCCGCCGCTTCTCCAGGTTGCAATACGCACCCAAGGGCGAAAGCGACCGCTGACAGGTCCGTCATGTCGTTTCCGGCCCTGTCCCAGCTTTGCTGCATCGCCTGCATCGCCGCGACGCCGCCCGTCACATCGCCGACAAAGTTCAGCCAGCCCGCGCCGAGCCGGGCGGTCAGCGCCCGTCCGCGCGGTCCATAGGCCGACACGTGCAGCTTCACCTCATCGCGCAGGTTGATCAGTTTGAGTTCCGGATTGAGGAAGGTGATCTTCTGACGCTTGCCCTCGACTTCGAATTCGGGCGTCTCACCGTCCAGCAGGGCCATAACGACACGAATATACTCCTCCATGTCGGACTGCTTCATCGCGCCCAGGCCCATGGTGCGCCGTCCGGTAAACCCGGTGCCGACGCCGAAATCGATTCGCCCCGGCGCGAGTTGGTTCAGCGAGGCGAACGCATTGGCGGTCACCGGTGCGATCCGGTTGGTCGGAATCAGCACCCCGGTGCCGAGACGGATGCGCGAGGTCTGCACCGCCGCCGCCCCCATGGCGACGAAACAGTCGGCGCACAGCATCTGCGTGTCGTAGAACCAGGCGTGGGAGAAACCCAGTTCCTCTGCCCGCTTGACGATTTTCCAACTATCCGCCGCGGTGGCGATGGCGATGCCGAATTCCATGATCGTTTCTCCCTCATGTCCCGAATCTGAAGGTCGCCATAGCGGGCGGACCTCAGAGTCGGGACACGAACTCTTTGTTTTCCGTGGCCTGGTCGTCCCCTACGGTCGTGGCCGGATGCGACGAACGTAGGGGCCGGACAACAGGCGATTATTCGATCACGCCGCAGGCAAAACGTCCACCGCCGCCACCCAGGACGCTGGGCGTGTCGCTGTAGTTATCGCCGCCGATATGGATGATCAGGGAGTGCCCCTTCAGCGTGTCGATGTCCTTGATGCGCGGTGCGGTCAAGGTCTGGCTCGCGGTGCCGTTGGCCGCCACGTCCAGCACTGGCAGGTCGCCCAGATGGCCTTCGCCGGTCGGGCCTTCATGCTTGCCGGTGTGTTCAGGGTCGAAGTGGCTGCCGGCGGCCCCGGCGGGAATGCGGACACCATTCAGCAGGGTTGGGCCGCAGTTGGCATTCTCATGCACATGGAAGCCATGCGGCCCCGGCGGCAGTCCGTGCAGGTCGAGTTTGAAAGTCGCGCCGCCACTCGAGTTGGCGATGGTGATCGTGCCGAGATCCTCGCCGGTCCCGTCCTGTATCGCTTTCTGCATTTTGACGGTCAGGTCCGCCGCCATGGTCGGCAGGGCGATCGCGCTCGCCATCAGGGCCAGGCACAGCGTGTATCCGATCGGGTGTTTCATGACGTTCCTTTGCAAGCCTTCAATGCGGCCGCGATTCGCATGCCGGTGCGGCCGATGGCAACCTGATCCGGATCAGGGAAAGGAAACTACCATGTCCGATGTCGCTCACGACAGCTTCACATTCAAGGATTTCCGGCTTCGCGGCGGTCATATCCTACCGGAGGTGACGCTGGGCTACGCCTCGCGTGGACGCCTCGCTCCGGATGGCGGCAACGCGATCCTGATCACACACGGCTATACCAGCGGCCCGCGCATGATCGAACCGGGCGTGGCGTCGTCGGAAGGCGCATGGAGCACGCTGGTCGGTCCTGGCGCACCGATCGACACCGACCGGTATTTCGTCGTCTGCTCCAACATGCTGGGATCGAGCTATGGATCGACGAACGCCGCCTCCATCGACCCGCGGACCGGCAGGCCATACGGCTCGACATTCCCCAGGATCGCCGTGGCGGACATCGTGACCGCGCAAAAGCACCTGTTGGAGCATCTGGGCGTCACCCATCTGCGTGCCGTGGTCGGTCCGTCCTATGGCGGATTCCAGGCGTTCCAGTGGGCGGTGACGTTCCCCGACTTCATGGATGGCGTGGTACCGGTCGTGACCTCGCCACTGCCACCGGCGTCGGACCGGGTGGATGGGTTGCTGAAATGGTTCGAGCCCGACCCGAACTGGAATGGCGGCGATTATTACGATAAGGGCGGCGTGCACGGCACGCTGACGGCGCTGCGGGTCGATACCCTGACACGCTACGGTCTGGCCGCGAGCCTGTCGGACCGTTTCCCCGAGCCGGCGGCGCGGGACGCGGAATTGCGCCGCATCGCGTCGGCCTGGGCGGACGTATTCGACGCGAACTCCCTGTTCATCCTGGGGAGGGCGATGGAGACGTACGACATCACCAAGGACTATGGGCGGATCAAGGTGCCGGTACTCTATGTGTTGTCACGCACGGACGCGCTGTTTCCGCCCAGCCTTGCGCCGGGGGTGATGGCGGACCTTCGCGCGGCCGGGGTCGATGCGGATTACGTGGAAATCGACAGTGAGCACGGCCACCTGGCGTCCGGCGCGGATGCCGACAAATGGGCGCCGGCGCTGCGCGCCTTCATCTCCAAACTGGAAATGAATGCCTGATATGGATTTCTCCCCCGTCGATCACGCCATCGCATCGCGCCGCTCCATCCGGCGGTTCCTGTCCACACCGGTCCCGGCGGCGACGGTGGAGGCCATCCTGGACGTCGCCGCCCGTGCCCCGAGCGGTACCAACATGCAGCCGTGGGGTGGCCATGCCCTTGCCGGCGCCGCCAAGGACGCATTGTGCGAGGCGGTCCAAGCCGCGTTCGACGCGCAGGACCCAGGGCATACCCAGGAAGTCCAATACTACCCGGACGCGTTCTTCGAACCCTATCTCTCGCGCCGTCGGGCGGTGGGGTGGGATTTATATGGGAAGCTGGGCATCGCCAAGGGCGACGCGGCGAAGATGAAGGCTCAGCACCGCCGCAACTTCCAGTTCTTCGACGCGCCGGTCGGCCTGATCTTTACCATCGACCGGCGCCTCGCCACCGGCTCCTGGCTGGATTACGGCATGTTCCTGCAGAACGTCATGACCGCCGCCCGCGGCCGGGGTCTGGACACCTGCGCCCAGGCCGCCTGGACCAATTACCACCAGGTGATTCGGCGTGTCCTGGGGCTGCCGGAGGAGGACATCGTCATCTGTGGCATGGCGCTGGGCTACGCCGACCCGGATGCGCCGGAGAATATGCTCGTGACCGAACGCGCCCCGGTCCGGTCTTTCATGCGATTCGGCGGATTCATTTGAATCATATCTCTACCCTGTGGAACATGGGGAGAACGTGTCGGAGGGGCAAATGTCTTGTGGGATGAGAGGTGTTTAGCGGTTAGAGTCGGCGTGCATTTTCGCGAGAATGTAGCGTGGTAATCTCGCAACAGACGCTCCATATGGTGGTTACAAATCGACGCGCATCCCATATGTTGTTGCCTCGAATCCAATGGGCTTCGGAAAAGGAAGGTTCGCGAATGACGTTTCCAGGGGAGGCCGCCGTGCTTGATGCAGTCCAGATGCCAGGTCGCTATCAGGTGCGGCTTGACCGCTCTCGCGATTCGCTGCTGACGGACTTCGGCAGGGCGACACTGACCGACCGGTACCTGATGCCAGGCGAGGACTTCCAGGACCTCTTCGCTCGCGTCGCCTCACAATACGGCGACAACCAGGCGCATGCGCAGCGGCTGTACGACTATATGAGCAAGCTTTGGTTCATGCCCTCGACGCCGATCCTGTCGAATGGCGGCACCAACCGCGGCCTGCCGATCTCCTGCTTTTTAAATGAGGCGAGTGACAGCCTGGACGGCATCCTGGGGCTGTGGAACGAGAACGTGTGGCTGGCGTCGAAGGGCGGCGGCATCGGCTCGTACTGGGGCAATCTGCGCTCGATCGGCGAGAAAGTGGGCGCGGTCGGCAAGACGTCCGGCGTTATCCCGTTCATCCGGGTCATGGACAGCCTGACGTTGGCGATCAGCCAGGGCTCGCTGCGCCGCGGGTCAGCCGCGGTGTATCTGCCGGTCTGGCATCCCGAGATCGAGGAGTTCATCGAAATCCGCCGCCCGACCGGCGGCGACCCGAACCGCAAGGCGCTGAACCTGCACCACGGGATCCAGATCCCTGACGCGTTCATGCGCGCGGTGGAGAACGATGAGCCGTGGCCGCTGCTGTCGCCCAAGGACAAGTCGGTGGTGCGCTCGATCTCCGCCCGCGCGCTGTGGGTCCGCATCCTGACCGCGCGGATCGAGACCGGCGAGCCGTACCTGGTGTTCTCCGACCATGTGAACAACGCTCGTCCCGAGCATCACAAGCTGGCCGGGCTGGAGGTGAAGACCTCCAACCTTTGCAGCGAGATCACCCTGCCGACAGGCGAGGATCAGCACGGCAACCAGCGCACCGCGGTATGCTGCCTGTGCAGCCTGAACCTGGAGAACTGGGCCGAGTGGGAGGAGCACCCGACGTTCGTCGAGGACGTGATGCGGTTCCTGGACAACGTGCTGCAGGACTTCATCGATCGCGCGCCGCCGGGGATGGAGAAGGCGAAATACGCGGCGATGCGGGAACGTTCCGTCGGGCTGGGCGTGATGGGGTTCCACTCCTTTCTTCAGGCGCTGAACGTGCCGTGGGAGAGCGTGGTCGCGAAGGTCTGGAACAAGAAGATCTTCCGGCACATTCGCACCCAGGCCGATGCGGCGTCGATAAAGCTGGCCGAGGAGCGGGGCGCGTGCCCCGATGCCGCGGAATGGGGCATGATGGAGCGGTTTTCGCACAAGCTGTCGATCGCTCCGACGGCTTCGATTTCGATCATCGCGGGGAATTCGTCGCCGGGGATCGAGCCGATCGCGGCGAATGTGTTCCTGCAGAAGACGCTGTCGGGGAGTTTCTCGGTCCGCAACCGGCATCTGCAGAAGCTGCTGGCGGAGAAGGGATACGATACCGACGAGGTCTGGTCTTCGATCACCACGACCAAGGGCAGCGTGCAGCACCTGGACTTCCTGAGCGAGCAGGAGAAGGCGGTTTACAAGACGGCGTTCGAGTTGGATCAGCGCTGGATTGTCGAACATGCGGCGGATCGCGCGCCGTTCATCTGCCAGAGCCAGTCGGTGAACGTGTTCCTGCCGGCGAATGTGCATAAGCGGGACCTGCACCAGATCCATTTCATGGCTTGGAAGAAGGGCGTGAAGTCGCTGTACTACTGCCGGAGCCTGTCGATCGCGCGGGCGGACAACGTCAGCGAAAAGGCAGTGGCGCCGGCGGCGTTCACGGGGATGATGCTTGGGTCGACGCTTCCGGCGAATGATGAGCAGGGGAGCTTGCCGCTGGTGGCGATGGCCGGGAATGCGACGGATTATGAGGAGTGTTTGGCCTGTCAGTGACGGGGTCAGCTTAAGCCGCTGACGTCGCTCCGGGTTTCCGCTGCTGCATGGTGTTCGCAGGGCGGATACCGTTGGTGAGATGACCAAGAGCGACAAACGGCCTGACGCGACAAGCGAAGCGCCGTCTTGACGGCTTGCGGCGAACTGTCGGACTGGCTGCTGAATGCCTGCATGCGGGCGTTGGCAGCGGATACCTCGCCAGCGGGCCGGACAGCTCAAACCAAGCAAGATAGACATGTGGCGCGACGCGCGGGCTGCTGGTCAGTCACCACTGCCGGGCAAACTGCCGGGGCTTGATGCATGAAGCACCGGCATTTGACGCACGAGGCATTCACGTTGGCGGCTATTGAGGACATTCTCGCCCGCGGCCGGATGCCTGATTGGGTGCCCTTGATAACCGCGATCCGGAACGATCCCTATGGGGAAGTCGCGGACAAGACCCGGTTGCTGTGCGAACGGCCGCTGTATGGGGCACCGGTTTTTCGACGGGTCATCGCGGCTGCGCGAACGGGCTCGGGATGAAGAGAGCAGACGTCGCGGCGAGAGCGATCATGCCGGCAACGAGACGGTCGACGAAACGCTCCAGGTCAGGCTGCCTCAGGGTATCGCGCTGCTTACCGCCGCCCCCGCCCCAACCAGACAACCTCCACGTCCGAAAGCGGCCGGGCACGGCAGGCCAGCACCTTCCCCTCCGCGGCCTGTGCCGCGGACAGGGCGTTGTCGCCATAGGGCAGCATCGAAACCTCTCCCGCCCGCAACTCGGAGATGCACGCCGCACAGTTCCCCGTCGCGCATGTATAGGGATAATCCACCCCAGCACCGATCGCGGCCCGCAGAACCGTCTGATCCGCCGCGCAATCGATCGTCGCCCCCGTATTGGCGATCGTGACCTGGAACCCCATCACGCCGCCTCCGCTCGCCGGCTGGCCCCGACCCGCACGGACGAAAATTCCGGATGGAACCATACCACCGACGGAAACCGCACCAACGCGTACCCATAAAGCGCCAATCCGATCGCCGGCTCATCGCCAATCACCTCGGTGGCGTGGATGGCATGATCCGTCATCGCCATCCCCTGACCGGGAGCCACCATCACCTGGCCGATTTGCTCCACCGTCGCGAATCCTTCACGGCTCCCGTCATCGGTGCGGCGATAGAATCTGTGCGCCTCCCGCCCGGAGATAGCGGCATTCACGCACCAGATCCCGTGGTCATGCGGCGCCGCTTCCTTGCCGGGCAGAGAAATGGTCAGGTACAGCCCCATCCCATCACCATCCTCCAGCGCCAGGACGTGGTTACGCGCCTGCGCATCCGGCATCGCGAAATCCGTCCGCGGGAACAAAGGCTTTCCCGCCAGCTTCACCAGTAGCGCCTTGATCTTGTCCAACGCCGCCTCGCCGATGCCGTCCGCATCGACGATCGCCCGCGCCTGCCGGATTAGTGCCAAGCAGGCTGAGTCCCGCTTTGAGTTCATACCCGATCACTCCCTGCAAACTCAATCTTGCGCGTTCCCTGGACGCGTTGTCCACCCGGCGCTACGTCCAGTTCCATGAGCAAACGGTCGCAGCAGATCGACGCCTTCTTCCGCCAGGGGCAGCAACTCCACATGGCCGGCCGGCTGGCGGAAGCCGAGCAGATCTATCGCCAGGTGATCGCGGCCGCGCCCCGGCACGCGGACGCGCTGCACGCCCTTGGCGCACTCGCCCTGCAAGCCGGGCGGCCCGCCGTCGCTGACACGTTGCTGAGTCAGGCGATCGGGCTGAAACCCGCCGCCGATTTCCAACTCACCCGCGCGAACGCGCTGCTCGCAATGAACCGACCTGAAGAGGCCGCCCAAACCGCCCGGCTGGTCCTGCGCGCCCGCCCCGCCAGCGCCGAGGCCCACCAGGTTCTCGGCCACGCTCTCAGCGACAGCGGCGAACCAGACAAGGCAATCGACGCCTACCGGGCCGCCCTGCGCCTCAAACCCGCGCTGCCCGATATCCGCAACAACCTCGGCATGGCCCTGCGGCAGGCCAACCGGCTGGCGGAAGCCGAACAGGAACTCCGCCAAGCTCCGCCCGAGCCGGAAGCCTTGGTCAACCTGTCCAGCGTCCAGAAGGAACGCGGGGCCTTCGCTGACGCCGAGGCGACCCTGCGTCAGGCTTTGCGTATTGCCCCCGACAACCCTGTCCTGCGCTACAACTGGTCGCTGCTGATGCTGCTGCTCGGCCGCTCAGCCGAGGCCTGGGATGGCTGGGAATACCGCTTCCGCGCCGGTGCCGTGCCCGCGCGCGCCTTTGCCCAACCCCAATGGCAGGGCGAGCCGCTTGGCGAGCGCACTCTGCTGGTGCATGCCGAGCAAGGCCTGGGCGACACCATCCAGTTTTGCCGCTATCTGCCCGCCATCCCCGGCGACGTGATCTTTGAGGCCCCCCCGCGCCTGATCCGGCTGCTTTCCAGCAACAAGTCGATGCCGCGGATGAGTCCGGCCGGCGCGGCACCGCCGCACTTCGACACCGTCGCCCCGCTGCTCAGCCTGCCCGCGCGCACCGAGATCGCGCCCGCCCAGCCGCCGTATCTGTTCGCCGAACCGGATCGCGTCGCCCTTTGGCGAGACCGCATCGGCACCGCCGGCTTTCGCGTCGGCATCACCTGGCAAGGCAACGCCGGCCGGCACGAGGACAAAGGCCGTTCGATGCCG
>JARLIN010000532.1 GCA_031291715.1 Rhodopila sp.
AATCGCGGGAACCCGCGGTGCTGCCCGGCGGGTTTCCGAACCTGCTGGCGAACGGGGCGCAGGGCATCGCGGTCGGCATGGCGACGTCGATCCCGCCGCACAACGCCGCCGAGCTGTGCGACGCCGCGCTGCATCTGATCGAGAAGCCGCAGGCGAAATCGCAGTCCCTGCTGAAATGGGTGAAGGGGCCGGACTTTCCGACCGGCGGCGTGCTGGTGGAGGATCAGGCGGCGATCCTGACCGCGTACGAAACCGGCCGTGGCGGCTTCCGGCTGCGTGCGAAGTGGGAAGTGGAGAAGGGCAAGCACGGCACCTGGCAGATTGTCGTCACCCAAATCCCCTATCAGGTGCAGAAGTCCCGGCTCATCGAGCAGGTCGCTCAGCTCATGGAGGACAAGAAGCTGCCGCTGCTGGGCGATATCCGCGACGAGAGCAGCGATGTGATCCGGCTGGTGCTGGAGCCGAAGACCCGCGGTGTCGAACCCGAAGTGCTGATGGAGACGGTGTTCCGCGCCACCGCGCTGGAAACGCGGTTCTCGCTCAATATGAACGTGCTGGATGCCAGCCGTACGCCTCGGGTGATGCGATTGCAGGAGGTCCTGCGCTCCTGGCTCGATCACCGGCACGAAGTGCTGGTGCGCCGTTCGAACCACCGCCTGACGGCGATCGAGCGTCGGCTGGAGGTGTTGGACGGCTATTTGCTGGTCTACCTCAACCTCGATGAGGTGATCCGCATCATCCGCGAGGAGGAGCATCCCAAACCGCGCCTGATCGACCGGTTCAGCCTGACCGACGTACAGGCCGAGGCGATCCTCAATATGCGGCTGCGCAGCCTGCGGAAGCTGGAGGAGATGGAAATCCGCAAGGAGCACAAGTCTCTGTCCAAGGAGCGCAAGGACCTTCAGGCCCTGCTGAAGGACGAAAAGCTGCGCTGGGTGCGGATTACCGAGGAACTCGAGGACACGCGGAAGAAATTCGGCTCGGGGCCGCTTGGCGATCGCCGGACGGAGCTCGGGACCCCGCCGGCGCCGGTCGATGTCAACATCGACGCTTTTGTCGAGAAGGAAGCGATCACGGTCATCCTGTCGGAGAAGGGCTGGATCCGGGCGGTCAAGGGCGCCGTCGCCGAACCGGGCGAGCTGAAATTCAAGGAAGGTGACAAGCTCCGCCTGTTGCTCCCCTGTCAGACGATTGATCGGCTCACGTTGCTGGCGACCAATGGCAAGGCCTTCACCTTGAAGGCGGCCGATCTGCCACGTGGCCGCGGTGACGGCCAGCCGGTGCGCCTGCTGGCGGAGCTGACGAACGAGGATGACGTCACCGCGCTGTTCGTGGCGGAGGAGGGAACGAAGTATCTGATCGCCTCCAACGCCGGGCGCGGCTTCATCGTGCCGGCAGCTGATCTGCTGGCGGAGAAGCGGACCGGCAAGCAGGTGCTGAACCTGAAGCCGAAGGAAGAGGCGGCGCTGTGCGTGCCGGCTGACGGCGATCATGTCGCGATCATCGGCGAAAACCGCCGCCTGCTGGTGTTCCCGTTGGACCAGGTGCCGGAGATGGCCCGTGGGTCCGGCGTGATCCTGCAACGCTACAAGGACGGCGGTTTGGGGGACGCCAAGGTGTTCCGGCTCGCCGATGGCCTGACCTGGCGGCTCGGCGATCGGGTGCGGACGGAAACCGATCTTCGTCCCTGGCTGGCCGAACGCGCGACCGCTGGCCGCCAGCCGCCGAACGGCTTCCCAAGGACGCCCAAGTTCGGGGGGTGAGGCGCCGTCCCTCCCATGGTCAGGCCCGATTGGCCTGATCGCACTCTCGTCGTCATGGCCGGGACACGCCGGCCATGACGAACAGGGAGAAGGGCTTGCTCGGCGCGCCGTCGTGCCTCGATCCCCATCGGGATGAGAACCGATGCCGACATGCATGGTCATGACACCCGCCCCTTGAGGGCACACCCCTGTTCAGTTGATAATAGTCATCCGGACCGATCCGGGCATATCAACGCCGAGGCAGAACGAATCGGCGGCACCAGGGAGACTCAACCAGATGATTTCGACACGCCGTACCCTTCTCGGGGGCGCTGCCGCGCTCACGCTCGCACCGGCGACCCGCCTGCGCGCGCAGGCCCGGACAAAAATCACAATCGGTGTATTGACGGACCTGTCCGGCACTTATCGTGACAATACGGGGCCCACATCCCTGGCGGCTACCCAACTCGCGGTCGAAGAGATGAGGAGCCATCTCGATTGCGATGTCGAGGTCATCAGCGCCGATCACCAGAACAAGCCCGACGTCGCTGCTTCCATCGCCAGGCAGTGGTTCGATGGTGGCGTGGACGTGGCGGCTGACGTGCCGACATCGTCGGTTGCGCTCGCGGTTTCCCAGGTGGCCAAGGAGAAGGACAAGCTCATGCTGAACGCATCGGCGACGGTGGCATCACTGACCGATGACCAGTGCAGCCCCAATTCGATTGTCTGGAGCTTCGACACCTACGAGAATGCGCACTCGACCGGTGGGTCGCTGGTGGCCCAGGGATTCAAGTCCTGGTACTTCATCACCGCGAACTATGCGTTCGGACAGTCGCTCGAAGAACTAACTGCGGACGTGGTCAGGAAAGGCGGCGGCGAAATCAAGGGCGTGTCGCGTTATCCATTCCCCGACACCACCGACTTTTCGTCGTACCTTGCGCAGGCACAGGCCAGCGGCGCGACGGTCGTCGGCTTCGCCAATGCCGGCCTGGATACCGAGAACTGCATCAAGCAGGCGGCCGAGTTCGGCCTGAACAAGACGATGAAGATCGCCCCGCTGCTGATGTTTCTGCAGAACCCTCACGCGCTCGGCACGCAGATCTGCGGCGGACTTTTGACGACCGAAACCTTCTATTGGGACATGAACGACCGCACCCGCGGATTCACCAAGCGGTTGCTGGCCAAGACGAAGGAGAACAATTATCCGAATCAGGCCCATGCCAGTTCGTATGGTTCAACGATCCACTACCTGAAGGCTGTCGCGGCGTTAGGGGGCGCGGCCGCGAAGGCAAGCGGACGTGCGGCCGTCGCCAAGATGAAGGCGCTGCCGACGGACGACGATGCATTCGGTCCGGGGCGCGTGCGCGCCGACGGCCGTGGCGAATTCCCGGCCTATCTGTTCCAGGTGAAGACGCCTCAGGAGAGCAAGAGCGAGTGGGATCTGTACAAGCTGGTCAGCACCACGCCGGCCGCTGACGTGCTGCACCCGCTGAATCCGAAGTGCAATTTCCCTGTTGGCTGAGCGATCCGGCGGGGTGGGTCAGCTACCCCGCCGGTTTGTCCCGCGCGAGCGCCTTCATACATTGTTTTGGTATGGAAATTAATGGAACGTGCCCCGCTGGCGTCAGGATAAGGGCGTGTCCGGAGCGGGGGGGCGCTTCTCCCTCCACCGTCACGGCTTGGACTGCGCCTTACCGCATTCATCCATTTCAAAATCGAGAGGATAGGAGAATTCACACGGTGCCATTGCGCAGCGAAAACGGGACAGGCCGGCCCACAGGATGCTGTTGGCGGGCTACTCATCGTGTCTCGAACGAGACATGTGCCGGCTGATAGGAGAACCCGTCCCCTGCGCTTCCGAGCGGTCCGGGAACGCTGCCGTCAGACCCTCCATCGCTGCCTCTTCTACTTCCCGGCCATCGTCCGGTGGCTCCCGTGCCTGGTCGCCAACCTGCACCGCTTTATCCCGTGTATCCTCACGCGAAACGGACCGTCCAACGCCTGGATCACTGGTCCGGTTTCGCCTTCGCTTCCTCCCGCCGGCGCGCCTGATCCTTCCGCTTCAGCAGGTTAGCGCGCAACGCCGCGGCTTCGCGGTCCGCGCGCGCCTGCTTCGGCTGCGGCTTTGCCGGTTTATCGGCGGGCTCCTTCGTCATACTTGCTTCGGCTGCTTGCGCATCATCCCCTGCCGGCGGCAGATCGCCACCATTTCATCACGTTGATTCCAGCAGGTGTGCTCGAACTCGACGATACCGACATCGGGGCGTGACTTGCTTTCGCGCATCGCCAGCACCTTCGTCCGCGCGCGCAGCGTGTCGCCGTGGAACACCGGCTTCGGAAACTTCATCTCGCTGAAGCCCAGGTTGCCGACCGTGGTGCCAATGGTCGTGTCATTGACGGTCATGCCCACCATCAGGCCGGCGGTGAACAGCGAGTTGACCAGGCGCTGGCCGAATTCGGTCTGCGCGGAGAAATGCGCGTCGATATGGAGGGGTTGGACATTCATGGTCAGGGCGCTGAACAGCGTGTTGTCCATCTCGGTGACGGTCCGGCTCCAGGGATGAATGAATTCCTGGCCCACTGAAAACTGCTCGTAATAAAGACCGGCCATGTCGCGACGCTCCTGCATTGGTGGGGGCGATTCAACCGCATTCGCGCGCGCATGCCAAGGGACCGGACGCCGGTGATGGGACGATCGCTCAAACGCGCGTGAGATCGCCATGCTCTGGAACGATCTCCATCCGACATGCAACCATTTGTCGTCAGGCAGCGTTACGCAGCGTGTGAAACGAACGAAAAGGAATTATCATGCGCCAAAACGCCCGGTTGTTGCTGGCTCTTGCCACCCTTGTCGCCGCCGTACCGCTGTTGACGGCCTGCTACACGACGCGCGGCGCCGGTGAGGATCTGCAAGCCGCGGGTAAGGGCATCACCAATTCAGCCGACAAGAACACAAACTATAAACCGTGATCGCCGTTCGCTGACGTAGGAGACAATTTTCCGGGGATCCAGAACATGTCCACGATCCTGATCGTCATTCTGATCTTGTTGCTGTTGGGCGCCCTCCCGACGTGGCCTTACAGCGGCGGCTGGGGCTACTACCCGAGTGGTGGCCTTGGGCTGGTGCTGCTGATCGTCATCATCCTGCTGGTGATGGGACGAATATAGCGGCAGGCAGGCGCGGCCTCATACCAGCGGCCCGAGGGGCCGACTGGTATGCACGCGGGGTTGCCCACTGGCAGTCCTCTCCGTCATGGGCCCGCGCCACTCCCGGCCCCCAGATCCACCACCCTGCCGTGGCACATTGCCCCGGTTTTTGCCCGGCCACGACGACGGCCCGAGGTCACCCCCAAACCGGGTTTGTATTAAAAAACGTCACGCCCCC
>JARLIN010000533.1 GCA_031291715.1 Rhodopila sp.
CCCTCCTTGCTCGGCGCCGACGCGAGCGAACTCTACGCCAAGAACCAGTTCAACCTGCTCGCGCTAATGCTGAAGGACAACGTCATCGCCATCGACTGGGCCGATGAGGTTCTCGCCAAGACGGCACTGACGCATGACGGGGCGCTCTGCGATGCCGTCAGGCCCGGCCCCGCGCCGCAATCCAAGCCGGCGAGGATTCCCGCGCAAGCGGTCTGAACGCGCCCGGGAGAGAGAAATGCATGTCGATGTCACCATGACCGGCCTTGTTGCCCTTTACATCTTTATGCTGGCCGGCTTCGCCGGCTGGGTGATCATCGGCAACGTACCGGCCATCCTGCACACGCCGTTGATGTCCGGCTCCAATTTCGTCCACGGCATCGTCGTGGTGGGCGGAATGTTCGCATTGCTGAACGCCAGCACGGTGCTGGAACAGGCGATCGGGTTCCTGGCCGTCCTCCTCGGCGCAGGCAACGCCGCGGGCGGCTATGCCGTCACCGACCGCATGCTCGCCATGTTCAAGACGAGCGAGCCGCAAGCCAAGTCGCGGCATGGCCACGGCAGAATCCATCATCTGAAGAAGAAGGGCTGAGGACCCGTCATGTTCGCCATGCTCGCCCAGATCACGATCGGGACGGCCGATCTCGCGGCGGCCTCGCTGTTCCTCTTTGGCCTCAAGCGCATGTCGTCGCCCGCGACCGCGAAGTCGGGGATCCGTGTGGCGGGCATCGGCATGATTGCTGCGGTGCTAACCAGCTTTCTTTACGTATTCGGGGTCGATACGGCGGCGCGACCGCATCTGATGGTCAACGTGGCGCTCGCGATCATCGCCCTCGGCATCGGCGGCGGCGGCGCGTGGCTGGTCGGCCGCAAGGTCGCGATGACCGCCATGCCCCAGATGGTGGCCATCTACAACGGCATGGGCGGCGGCGCCGCCGGTGGGATCGCCGCGATGGAGTTGTTTGGCAACCGTACGCACGGCGCGACGCAACTGCTGGTCACACTCCTGGGCGGGCTGATCGGCGCCGTGTCGATGTCGGGTTCCGTGATCGCCTGGGCCAAGCTTCAGGGGGTGCTCGCCAAGCCGCTGCGCATCCGGGGTCAGCAGCTCCTCAACGGCGTGTTCCTCCTGGCCGCAGTCTCGGTCGCCGGCTGGATCGCGGTCAGCGGATTGAGCGGCGCCGACCCGGTGTTGCCGCTGACGACCTGGACTTACATCTTCTTCGCCATCGCTCTGGTCTTCGGCGTCTTGATGACCCTGCCGATCGGCGGGGCCGACATGCCGGTCGTGATCTCGATCTACAACGCCTTCACCGGCCTGGCGGTCGGGCTTGAAGGGTATGTGTTGGGCACCCCTGCCTTGATGATCGCCGGTATGGTGGTCGGGGCGGCGGGCCTGCTGCTGACGTTGCTGATGGCCAGGGCGATGAACCGCTCGGTCGCCAACGTGCTGTTCACCAATTTCGGACAGGTCGCCAAGGTCCATCGTGGCGCCATCACGGGAACCGAGCGAGCGACCGAAGCCTCCGATGCCGGGATCAAGATGCGCTATGCCGCAAGCGTCATCATCGTGCCCGGCTACGGGCTGGCCGCTGCCCAGGGGCAGCAAAAACTCTACGAGTTCGTCAAACTGCTGCTGGCAGCAAAGGTCTCCGTCAAGTTCGCGGTGCATCCTGTGGCGGGACGAATGCCGGGGCAGATGGACGTGCTGCTGGCCGAGGCCGGCGTGCCCTATGACCTGATCTTCCAACTCGACGACATCAACGCCGAATTCGCCACGACCGACGTGGTCCTGGTGATCGGCGCCAACGACGTGGTGAACCCCGCCGCGCGCACCGACAAATCCTCGCCGATCTACGGGATGCCGATCCTGGATGCCGACAAGGCCAAGCAGGTCTACGTGATCAAGCGCGGCCAGGGCAAAGGCTACTCGGGCATCGTCAACGCGCTGTTCTATGAGCCTAACTGCAACATGGTCTTTGGCGACGCCCAGGCCGTGCTGATCAAGATGATCGAGGCCGTGCGTGGCCTCGGCGCGGCCGCCGCGTAGTCGAAGCCAAGACGATGCGGCCTATCTTCAACCACCAGAAAAGGTAGCGAACCATGTCGAGGAAACGGATGCAGGCCGCTGTCGTGACCGCGTTCGGACAGCCGTTGGCGTTGCAGGAGTGGGACGTGCCAACGCCCGGGCCGGGGCAGATCCTGGTCAAGACGGAGGCTTGCGGCGTCTGCCATACCGATCTGCACGCCGCCAAAGGCGACTGGCCGGTGAAGCCGACGTTGCCGTTCATTCCCGGCCACGAGGCGATCGGTCTCGTCGTGGCGCTCGGCGCCGGTGTCACCATCGTCAAGGAAGGCGACCGGGTGGGTGTGCCCTGGCTCTATTCGGCGTGCGGCCACTGCGAATACTGCTTGTCCGCGTGGGAGACCGTGTGCGCGTCGGCCGAGTTCGGCGGCTACACCAAGAACGGCGGGTTTGCGGAATATCTCCTCGCCGACCCGAACTACGTCGCGCGCATCCCGAAGGGGCTTGGCCCCAAGGAGGCTGCTCCGCTGATCTGCGCGGGCATCACCACCTACAAGGGCATCAAGGAGACCGAGGCGAAGCCCGGCGAGTGGATCGCGATCTCCGGCTGCGGCGGCCTCGGCCATCTGGCGATCCAATACGCCAAGGCGATGGGCCTGCACGTCTGCGGCGTCGACATCGACGACGGCAAGCTCGCGCATGCGACGCGGCTTGGCGCCGAACTGGTCATCAACGCCAAGACCGCCAATCCGGCGGAGGTCCTGAAGAAGGCAATCGGTGGCGGGGCGCATGGCGTGTTGATCACGGCGCCGTCGCTTCCCGCGTTCAAGCAGGGTGTGGAAATGACGCGCAAGCACGGGATCTGCGTGCTGAACGGCCTGCCGCCGGGAGAGTTTCCGCTCCCGCTCTTCGATGTGGTTGCCAACTGCATCACGGTGCGCGGCTCGTTCGTCGGCACCAGGAAGGACATGGCCGAGTGCCTGGAGTTCGCGGCTGATGGCAAGGTCAATGCCGACATCGAGCTATGGCCGCTGTCCGCGATCAACGATGTCTTCGAACGGCTCGAAAAGGGTGAGGTGCCGTCGCGCGTGGTGCTCGACTTCACCGCGAAGGATCATGCCAGGGTTGCGGTGCCAACAAAGGAAGCTCTCCTGGCGTAAGTCTGGCATCCAGTTGAATCTGGGATTGGGATTGCCCCGCCATCGTGGACGGTTGAGGGGCTTGAAGGCTACGGGGTCTCGGCTGGCTGTTTGGTGCTTTGTTGCTCGTAGCAGATTGGCGACCTGTATCCGATAGCGGAGTGCAGACGGACCGGATTGTAGAAGGCTTCGATGTAGCTGAAGCAGGCGATCTTCGCTTCGGCCTGGGACGCGAATTTCCTGCGTGAGAGCAACTCGCACTCGAGCGTCGAGAAGAAGCTCTCGCACATGGCGTTGTCGTAGGCGTCACCGACGGAACCCATCGAGGGCCGGACGCCGACCTCACGGCACCTGCCACCGAACGCGAGCGAGGTGTATTGGCTGCCCTGGTCGGAGTGGTGGATGACATCGTGCGGCCGCCTCTGCCCCACTGCCATTTCCAGAGCGTCCAGCACCAGCTCCGTGCGCAGATGATTCGCCATCGACCAGCCGACGATCTTGCGGCTGCAGGCGTCGAGCACCACGGCGAGATACAGGAACCCGGTCGCGGTCGGCACGAAGGTGATATCGGCCACCCAGAGCTGGTTGGGGCGTTCGGCAGTGAATTTGCGATCGACGGGGTCGGGTGCCGGCCGCGCATCTTGGTTACGTCGCGTCGTCGTTGGGCCACGGCCGCGATGACAGGCGCCCACCAGCCCCGCGCGGCGCATCAGCCGCGCAATCCTTTTGCGGCTGTGCCTTTCACCGGCCGTACGGAGCTCGGCATGCACGCGTGGCGCGCCATACAGGTGCCGCGACGTGATGTGGATGGTCCTCACCCGCGTCAGCAGCGCGGTGTCAGGCCGCGCATGGGCCGATGGCGGGCGATCATGCCAAGCGTAGTAACCCGCTTTGGAGACGCCGAGCACGCGCGCCATGGCGGCAATGGGGAACGAGGCCTGATTTGTGCTCATGAACCAGAAGATCCGGACGACACCGCGCCGGTCTCGCGGGCAAACCAGGCCGCGGCTTTTGAGAGAATGTCACGCTCCAGCCTGAGCTGGCGCACCTCGCGGCGGAGCTTGATCAGCTCCTCGCGGTCCGCGCTGGACGCCGGCTCGACTTTCTCCTCCCGGCGGCCTTCGCTGCGATCCGCCTGGGCCACCCAGTTGCGGATCGACTGCGATGTTGGCTCGAACTCACGAGCAAGGTCCTCTGGATCACGTCCGGCGCGAACCAACTCAATCATTTGACGCCGGAATTCCGGCGCATAGGGCAAACGGGTCTTGGGCATAGGGACACCTTGGGTTCAAAGCTTCAGGGTGTCCACGATGGCGGGGCAATCCCAGCTTCAACTTCAGCTTCAACCGCGACATGGCCGCTCACGGTTCCTGACACTCGCGACCCGTTCGGGCGGCCCATGAAAATCCACGACATTATCAACCTTCAATAGGATTTCGGCAGCCCCAGGACACGCTCTGCGATGTAGTTGAGGACCATCTGTTCCGAGATCGGCGCGATGCGCGTCAGGATCGATTCGCGGAACAGCCGCTCCACCTGGTATTCGCGCGCGTAGCCCATGCCGCCATGTGTCAGCACCGCCTTGGTGCAGGCGTCGAACGATGCCCGGCCGGCGAGGAACTTGGCCGCGTTTGCCTCCGCGCCGCAGGGCAGGGCGTTGTCGTAAAGAAAGCCAGCGCGCAGGCACATCCAGTAGGCCGACTCCAGAAAGGTCCACGCTTCGGCCAACGGGTGCTGGATGCCCTGGTTCTGCCCGATCGGCCGGCCGAACACCACGCGGTCCTTGGCGTATTGCGCGGCCCGGTGCAGCGCGTCCCGCCCCACGCCGATGGCCTCG
>JARLIN010000534.1 GCA_031291715.1 Rhodopila sp.
CCGAGCGGTTTAAGGCAGCGGTCTTGAAAACCGCCAACCCGCAAGGGTTCGTGGGTTCGAATCCCACCCCATCCGCCACTTCAGAACAGAACTGCGAATCCCGGGCGTAGCCGATCTTACGCCCGAGGCGGCGACGAGCGTTCGGAGCTTCGCCAGCTTGCGGACGTAGAATTCCAGTTCGAAATGGTCGCGGAAGAACCGGCTGAACGAATGTACGATCACCACATCGAATAGCGCGGGCTTACTCGTTCCCGCCTCGATCATGCGCTGGAATTCGGGGCGGCGATCATTGGTGGCGGATGCGCCAGGTTCGATGTAGGTCTCGGCGAGCTGATAGCTGCGCGACTGGCAATATGTCTCGCCCCGCCGCTTCTGGTCCGGAATCGAGACATCATGCTCGGCTTGCCGCGCCGTCGAGACGCGCAGATAGAGGGCGGCCCGCAGCGGCATGGTCATGTGGGCAGACTCCTTACGTCATCGAGACGGCGCGAACAGTTCGTCGAAAAGGTCGCCGAACCATGCTTCGAATACGTCGATTTCGGCATCCGTGACCGGCACGCGCGCGGGCCAGTCGTCGATGACACGCCACATCGCGACATCATGTTTGACTGGACGGCCAAGGCGTGGCCAGGGACCGGGTTCCAAATATAAGTCGGGCGGCAATTCGCCGACTGTGGCGCGGTCGCGCAGGGATGAGCGGTGCCGAGACATCGCGCCATGATCGCGCGAGCAGAGAAAAAGTGGAACGACCCAATCTTAGCCGTAGCTACGCCTTGGGCCATTGCTCGTCACGTCTCCTGCTTGGTCCTTGGCGAGACAGCCAGTCCGAGAAACACGAGGACGGCCTGGTTGAGCCGCAGGATATCTTCGTCGTCCAGCCTGCCGACGCGCGCGCCAACCTTGATCTTGGGGACTGTAGTAATCTTATCCACCATCAAGCGGGACGCCGCTCGCAGGCCATTGCGCTCGTTCGGCTCCACCGGCAGGCGGAACAATGGCGCATCGGTCTCGTCCGTGGTGAAGGCGCAGATGGTGATCGAATCGGTAGCGTCGAAGCTATCGTCCTGAACGATGACGACGGGGCGCGGCTTGCCCGCATAGTCCTTGCCGCCGGCGACGGTCCAAATGTCGCCTCGCCTCATTCATCGCCCCAATCCGCTATCGCGTCGATGAACGCTTGATCATCCGCAACATGAGCACTGGCGGCGATGGCAGCTGATTGGCGATGTGCTTCGGAACGGAAGGCGGGGGAGCGCACGTCCGGCACCCAAATCTGGATCGGGCGCAAGCCCTGCGCGCGCAGGCGCTCGCGATGTTCCCGCACCTTGATGCGCGAGGGCTTGGCGCTTGATGCCGAGGCCATGCGAAGTCTCCAATTTAGTTACATGTAACCTACCATGGGCCGCTGGCTTTCGCCAGGACTTTCACCGCTGTTCGCTGCCGGGACGAACCCCTCCTCTTTCCGGCCCCTTCTTGCCGCAGTGCGGTGCAGATGGCGCTCGGATCGTTGACATCATTGGCGTCCTGGACGACACGGCTGGCAGGGGAGGTTTGGGCGTTTGCTGAAAAGCTCAATGATCCCAAAAACATACCCGGGCCAGACGGCCAAAGCTTTTCCCTTGCCGTCCCGCCTTCGCCCCGCCAGAACACGCGAAACTGCGATGGGTGGCGCAATTGCCGTTGATTCCATTGGCTTTCCCGGAAAAGCACCATCCGCTTTCCGGCGGCACAGCCCTAACCCATTGACCGACCAAAGCAAACTGACCGAAGGGAGGCGTCGCTTTTATCTTGCTGTCGACAAAAACGGTCGGCCTAGCGATGCCCATTCAGCGAACGGCCACATTGGTTTGCTGGAAATGCGACACTATTCCTGCGAGGCTCGACGCCGTGAACCACCAAAACCCCCGCGCGGGATCAGTCCTGCGCAAGCCGGTAAGCATCTAGGACAGCTCCCGGACCATGCGCTACGAACTCGATCTGGTTAACCAGTTATGCCGCGAAATCGGCCTGATAGTGCGTATGGACACCGACCACCGTGTGGAGATCGATCTTGGCCGTGACGCAGTCCTGTCCTTTCAGAATGCCGAACGCGAGGAAGACTGCCTGATCGGTTTTCTCGGCATGCCCTGGCATACGCACGATAATCTCATGTTCGCTGATGCTCGTGGCAACTACGTCGAACTCGACTACCTCAACCTACTCACCGGCTTGAAGGAGGGTCGAGTCCTCGTTTGCGAGCGGGAGGTGGAGGGTCGGACCGTGGACCTCTGGCTGATCCACAGCGAGTACAACGACGAGTTCAAGTATCTTGAAGAAGGCGAGCAGATCATCGTGCGTCGTGCAACGGTCCAACCGGCAGAAACAAACGGAACCGAGTCCTCACGTGGGCGGGATCGTTTGTGATCTACATTCCAGCGATGGGGGCCTTCCGGCTGGAGTGAACCCCGTCAGACCGGACATCAGGCTGGGTGACAGTTCGATTTCCGAAAGCTCTGCTCGTTACCCGATGACGACGGGCGGTGCCAGCTTGCCGTTGCCAAACGAACTGCTGGCCCGGTCGACCTCGCCGAAGAAAACCATGACGTCGTTCTTGTCCACGCCAATCATATCGAGACGGGCGATCAGCGCTGCAAGCAGCGCGTGTTTCTGCTTTGCCTCCGTTCCCGACGACACCAGGATCTCAATCATCAGCAGCTCATCGGTTCGGGGTTTCGGCAGCACTGGGTAGGTCGGATCGATCAGCAGATCGTCCGCCTCCAGGCTGAAGAATCTCTGGAACATGTCATTTTGCGGATAACCGGCGGAGACGCTCGCGGCATGAATCGCAGCCGAGACGGCGCCCTTGTCGGCACCGCGCCGGCCCGACCGCATTGTGATGGTGAACAGTGGCATAGCTTTCTCTCCGACGTGGTTCAGAAATGGGTTTCGAGCGGTGTGGCGGCTGGATCTTCGGCCCGCAAAAACTCGCGCGGCGACCGCATCCGCAGGCCGCTGTGCGGGTGGTGCTCGTTGTAGTCCTCGATCCAGACCGGCAGCTGCGCCAGCACGGTCAGGGCATCCGGGCGGGGCTGCACCCGCGCGTAGTCGCGCTTGAGGGTTTTCACGAACGCCTCGCTGACGCCGTTGCTCTCAGGGCTCCTGACCGGCGTGAAGCAGGGCACGAGGGAAAGGGCGGCGGCGAAGTCCAGCGTCTCGCGGGCGGTGTAGGCCGAGCCGTTGTCGGTTAGCCACTGCACGGGTTGGGGCGCCCGGAGGGTGGCGAAGCGCCGCTCGACGCAGGCGAGCATGAGGTCGCGCACCATTTCGCCGCTGATGCCGCCCGTGCTGGCCTGCCAGGCGATGATCTCCCGGTCGCAGGTGTCGATCGCGAACACGACCCGCACGACCTCGCTGTTCCAGCAGTCGATCTCCAGGGCGTCGGACGACCAGCGCTGGTTGGACGCCGGCGTGACGACGGTGCCCTCGTGCGCGCGGACCGGCCGTTGTCCGACATGCGCTTGCAGCAACAGGCTTCCTTGCGCCATCAGACGGAACACCCGCTTGTGGTTGACGGGTTCCGCGCCGGACGCCCGCCGTGCCCGGTTGAGCAGCGCCGTGATCCGGCGATAGCCGTAGGTGGGTCGCGCGTCGGTGAGCTGCCGGATCGCCGCCGACAACTCGTCGTCGCTCTGGCGCCGATAGCGACCCCGTGGCTTGGCCTTGCCCGCGAGCTGCTCGACGAGGTTGGACCGTGCGACCCCGAGCGTGTCGGCCACGGCCTTCACCGGGAAGCGTCCCGAGGCGGCGACGGCAACTGCCAGACGGGCTTTTTTCCCCGAGCGGCGGTCAGAGCCTCTTTGAGGATTTCAACCTCCATCGTCTTGCGGCCGAGCAGGCGTTCGAGTTCGCGCACGCGCTGCTCCAGCTCGCGGGCACGGCCAATGGCCACCACGTCGTCGTCGGCCTTGACGGCGACCTGGCCGCCTTGGGTCATCAGCTGCCTCCACTTGAACAGCAGGCTCGGCGAGACGCCGCGCAGGCGGGCGACGGCCGAGACCGTCATGCTAGGTTGTATCGTCTCCTCGACCAAGGCGAGCTTCTGCTCGGCACTGTATCGGCGGCGGCGCTCGCGGCCGGTGATGATCTCGATGCGTGTCGGATCGCTGGGCATAGGCGCATGCCTAGGTCCTCACGGTTGCGCCGTATGTCCGGTCGAATTGGGGGCCGCTCCAGGCCGGTCCGAGTCCAGCGTCTGACACGAGAGCCATCTCGGTGCCGAACGGCCAATGCCGCTCGGCACCTCATGTTACGCCAGCCGCTCCCGGCAGATCGCCGACAGCCGTTCGGCTGCGAACACGATCACGAACACGATCATCAGCAACAGCGATACGTCCTGGTACTGGAACAGGTTCATCGCCGTCAGCAGTTGGAAACCGATCCCGCCGGCGCCGACAAACCCCAGCACCAGCGAGGAGCGGATGTTCTCGTCCAGCCGATAGAGCCCGATCCCCGCCAAAGCCGGCAGCACCGACGGCACCACGCCGTGGGTGAACACCTGCATCCGGTTCGCCCCGGTCAGCGCGAGCGCGTCGACGGGCGCCATGTCCATGTTCTCGATCGTCTCGGCGAACAGGCGGCCCAGCATGCCGACAGAGTGCACCGCCAGCGCCAGCCCACCGGGGAACGGCCCCAACCCCACCGCAGTCACGAACAGCAGCGCCCAGACCAGGTCAGGCACCGCGCGGGTGAACCCGATCAGCGCCCGCGACAGATAATACAACACGCGTGACGGGGTGACGTTGGACGCGGCCAGCACGGCAAGCGGCAGGGCCAGGCAGATACCGGCAATGGTGCCGAACAGCCCGATATCGATCGTCTCCAGCGCCGGCCAGGCGGCCTCCGGCAGGTACGCAAAATCCGGCGGCATAGAGCGGGACACGATGTCCACCATGCCGTGGAACCCGCTGATCAGGTCCTGCGGGCGGGCCTGGACCACGATCAGCGACTGGATCAGCACCAGCAGCCCGAACAGGAAGCCGACGGTGCGCATCGCGATCGCAAGGCCGCCGCCCCAGAGACGCGGGGCGGCCAAGTGTGTCGTGTTCATGCGGCCTCCGCCAGGTAGAGTTGCCGGACCGCGTCCTGGGACAGTCCGGATGTCGGCTGGTCGAAGGCCACGCGGCCGCTGCGCAGTCCCACCACGCGATCGGCATAGGCGAACGCCAGGTCGACCTGGTGCAGCACGCACAGCACGCCCAGGCCCTCCTGGTGGGCCAGCCGGCGCAGCAGCCGCATGATCTCCTGCGCCGCCTCCGGGTCCAGACTCGCCACCGGCTCGTCCGCCAGCACCACGCTCGGGCGTTGCGCCAGCGCGCGCGCGATCGCCACGCGCTGGGCCTGGCCGCCGGACAACGTGCCGGCGCGCTGGTTCGCAAGGTGCGACAGCCCGACCTGATGGAGGAAATCCGCTGCCGCCCGCATCTCGATGGACGGCAGCAGGCCGAACGCCGTCACTAGGGTCTGGTGCCGCCCCAGGGCACCACAGGCGACGTTGGCCAGCACGCTGCGCCGGCGCACCAGCGCCGCGTGCTGCCAGATCAACGCCACGTCCAGCCGCGCCTGCCGCAGCCGCTCGCCCGTCAGGTGGGCGATGTCCCCGCCGTTGAGCCAGACCTCGCCGGCCGTCGGGGTCAGCGTGCGGGTGATGCAGCGCAGCAGCGTGGTCTTGCCGCAACCGTTGCCGCCCAGCACGACGAGAAGCTCGCCGGCCGGGACAGCAATAGAAACGTCGGCCAATGCCTGTGTGCCGCTGGGGTAGCGCAAAGCCAGGCCCCGTACCTCCAGCAGAGGTTGCATCGTGATGATCAGCTTATTTTCTTCAGGTCGATGTGCAGCGTCGTGACCAGGTCGCGGATGCCGTTGTAGGCGGCATCGGTCTGCGGCACGAAGCGCTGGCCGCTGAGGCCCATGATCTTGCGGTCGGCTTCCGGCAGGCTCGACAGGTCGAGGTTCTGCAGCACTTCCGTCACCCGCGCCTTGAAGGCCGGTGCCAGGTTGCCGCGAACCGAGATCGGGTCGTTCGGGATCAGATCGGACTTCCACAGGAAGATCAGGTCGCCATCCTTGTAGTGGCCGCGCTGGGTGGCCGCATCAAGCTGCGTGCTGTTCAGCTCGCCGGCATCGACCTTCTTGTTGTAGAGCGCTTCGAAGGAGGCGGTGTGGCTGCCGGCATAGAGCGCCTTGATGTCCTTGTCCGGGTCGATGCCGGCCTTGCGCAGGCCATAGGCCGGGAACAGATGGCCCGAGGTCGATGCCGGGTCGGAAAAGGCGAAGGAATGGCCGCGGATATCGGCCACCGTCTTGATGCCGGAGGTCGGGTAGGTGACCAGGCTGGCCCAGTAAGTGTCGGGCTTGCCGTCCGTGCCGGCGAAGGCGGCGACGGCCTCGGCGTGGGCGACCTGGTGGGCCAGGACGTAGCCGAGCGGACCGAACTCGCCGATTTCGAGCTTGCCGGCGCGCATGGCTTCGATTTCGGCGTTGTAGTTGGTGGCGACGAAGATCTTCACTTCGCAGCCGATCTTCTCGCCGATCAGAGCACCGATATGCTCGTAGATCGGCACCAGCTTGGCGGAGGTGTCGAACGGTTCGACGCCGAAGCGGACGACGCCGCCATTCGGGC
>JARLIN010000076.1 GCA_031291715.1 Rhodopila sp.
CCCCCCCCCCCCCCCCCCCCCCCCCCCCCCCCCCCCCCCCCCCCCCCCGCCCGGGGGGGCCCCCCCCCCCCCCCGCCCCCCCCCGGGCCCATGACGAAGGGGGGCTGCCCGTGGGTTAATCTTTACGGCGCTCGGTAGAATAGTCGATCAACGTGACCCACTACCTATCTACCAACGCCCGCCCCAACGCCGCCCGCTCCCCCGCATCGAAACGCAGCCCCAGCTTGCTCCGCCGCCAGAGGATATCGTCTTCCGTCCGTGCCCATTCGGTACGCACCAGCCAGGCGACCTCGCGTTCCGTCAGATCGGCGCCGACAACTTGCCCCAAATCGCCAGCGCTGCCCGCGTCTCCCAGCATCTCGGTCGTCAGCGTACCGTAACTACGCACGAACCGCTCCACGGTTGCCCCCGCCAGGAACGGATACCGCCCAAGCAACGAGTCCCGGAGTGCCGCGGCCCCATCCCACGGAAAATCCCCTCCCGGCAGCGACGCACCCGCGGTCCAGGCCCACGGCAACCCTGGAAAGAACGGCGCGAGTTTCCCCATCGCCGCTTCGGCCAGCCGGCGGTATGTCGTGATCTTGCCGCCGAACACACTCAGCACCGGCGGAGAACCCTCCAGTTCCAGCACATAATCACGCGTGGCTTCCTGTGCGCTGCTGGACCCGTCATCGCGCAGCGGACGCACGCCGGCATAGCGCCAGACGATGCTGCCCGGATCGATCGGGGTGCGCAGGTAACGGCCGACGGCGGACAGCAGATAGGCTTCCTCGGCCGGGGAGATCGCCGCCGCGTACGGGTCGCCCTCGTAGTCCTCGTCCGTGGTGCCGATCAGGGTGAAGTCGCGCTCGTATGGGATGGCGAAGCAGACGCGGCCGTCGCGGTTCTGGAAGATGTAGCAGCGGTCGTGCGGGAACAGGCGGCGGACGACGATGTGGCTGCCTTTCACCAGTCGCACCCGCGTCGGTGCGTTCTGTCCCAGCGCCCCGGCCAGGAACTTCGACACCCAGGGGCCGGCGGCGTTCACCAGCACGCGGGCGCGGGCTTCCTCCCCGGACCCTAGGGTTAGCGACCACGTCCCATCCACCGGCCGAGCGGCCAGGCATTCGGTCCGCGTGCGAATATCGGCGCCGCGCGCGGCCGCGTCCCGGGCGTTCAGCACCACCAGCCGGGCATCGTCCACCCAGCAGTCCGAATACTCGAAACCCGTGGTGAATTCAGGTTTCAGCGGCACACCAACCGGGTCTCGCCGCAAATCCACCATCCGGGTCGGTGGCAGGATACGCCGGCCCCCGAGGTGGTCGTACAGAAACAGTCCGGCGCGGACCATCCACCACGGCCGCAGCCCGGCGTGGTGCGGCAGCACGAAACGCAAGGGCCAGACGATATGGGGGGCCGCCCGCAGCAGCACCTCCCGTTCCGTCAGGGATTCCCGGACCAGCCGGAATTCCCGGTACTCCAGGTAGCGCAGCCCGCCATGGATCAGCTTGGTCGAAGCCGAGGACGTCGCACCCGCGAGGTCCCCTTGCTCCACCAGCAATACAGACAGGCCGCGCCCGGCGGCATCGCGGGCGATGCCGGTGCCGTTGATTCCCCCGCCGACAACCGCGACGTCGAAAATCCCGGACGCGTTCACCCTATAGTTTTGTCGTCCGGCGCCTCGATCACCGTGCCAGTGTAGGGCTCGATGTAAACCAGGTGATCGTTGACCGATTTCACACCGGGCGTGTTCTCCGCGATGACGCGGATGCCGTTGCGTTCCGGTTCGTTGGTGATGGTGCCCCACACATCCACCACGCCGTTGGACACTGTGACGTTCAGCGTGGTCGTCGGTGCCCAGGGCTGCGCTTCCAGCGCGTTCAGGATGGCGGTGCGGATCGCGCGGTCATCGGTCGCCAGCGGCTCCACATTGCGCACCCGTCCGATCAGCGCGCGCAGCAAGTCCGCCCGGCTGACCACCCCGACGACTCTGCCATCGGCGGTAACGGGCAGGCGCTTGATGCGGTGCTTCTCCATGGTCGCGACCACGTCCTCCAGCGGCGCATCCTGCGGGATGCTGAGTACGTCCTCGGTCATCACGTCGCGGACATGGCGTCCAAACGCCTGGGTGAAATCCGCCGCCTGCCGAGCGGGGGAGGCGAGAAGGCGCAGCCACCAGGGGCGATGGCGCTCGGTGCCGAGTTCATCGCGGCGGAGCAGGTCGCCCTCGGTGACCACGCCGGCCAGACTGCCCTCCTTGTCCACGACGAACAGGCCGGAGATGTGCCGGGACAGCATCAGGTTGACGGCTTCCTCCACGGTCGCGTCCGGCGCGATGGAGATGACGTTGCGGGTCATGACGTCGGCGACGATCATTGCTTTGTTGCCCTTCTGTGGTGGCGACGGGGTTGGTCGCGCGTGGAGAATACACCCGGGGAACGAGACGGTAAGCCATCCAGGCATCGATCCAGGCCCTCGCATGGCGCGGGCATGGTTGTGATGGCGCTCCATGACAGCACTGAGAGCCTGGCCTAGACTGACGGACCCGCTTGTGGGGCGCGTTTGAATGGGGAAGATCATGGGGCCGCTTGTGACGACCGAATGGCTCGCCGGGGAGCTGGGAAAGCCCGGCCTGGTGGTGTTCGACTCGACGAAATACCTGCCAAACGAGCCGAAGGACGGAAAGGCGGAGTTCCTTGGCGCGCATATCCCGGGCGCGCGGTATTTCGATATCGACCAGATCGCCGATCCGGACACCGACCTGCCGCATATGGTGCCGACGCCTGGGCGGTTCGCGAAACTGATGAGCCAGCTTGGCGTGAGCAATGCGTCGCGGATCGTGTTCTACGATCAGAAGGGGCTGGCCTCCGCCGCGCGTGGCTGGTGGCTGATGGGTCTGTTCGGCCACGATGATGCGGCGGTGCTGGATGGCGGCTTGCCGAAATGGCTGAAGGAAGGCCGGGCGACCCAGGGCGGGGAACAAGCCCCGCCCGAGCCGACGGGGTTCAGGCCCGATTTTCGTGCCGGCCAGCTTCGCGGCGTCGGCGACATGCTGCGCAACGTGCTGACGCGGTCGGAGCAGGTGCTGGACGCCCGCGCCGCCGGCCGCTTCACCGGTGAGGTGCCGGAACCTCGGGCAGGCATGCGCAGCGGGCATATACCGGGGTCCGTTAGCCTGCCCTATACCGACCTGCTGCACGACGACGGCACGTTCCGCCCGGCTGGTGAGATACGGGGGCGGTTTGAAGCGGCTGGTGTCGATGGCTCGCGGCCGCTGGTAACGAGTTGCGGCTCGGGCGTGACGGCGTGCATCCTGACGCTGGGCCTGCGCGTCGCCGGCTTCCCGGAAGGCGCGGTGTATGATGGGTCCTGGACGGAATGGGGCGGTCGTTCCGACACCCCGATCGAGGTGGGTTGAGAATGACTGACGAGACGACGAAGCGTGGCTTTCGCACGACCCTGTCACATATCGGACGTGGCACGAAACACGAGCATGGATTTGTAAACCCGCCGCTGCTGCGCGGGTCCACGGTGCTGGTCCCCACCGTCGCCGAACGCCAGGCGCTGGCGGCCCGCCGCGGAGAGCGCGTGCTGACCTACGGCACCGGCGGTTCCTCCACGCACTGGGCGCTGGAGGATGCCATCGCCGCGGTCGAAGGGGGGACGCGCTGCTACATCGTCTCCACCGGGCTGGCGGCGGTGACGACGCCGTTGCTGGCATGGCTCAAGGCGGGCGACCATCTGCTGATGCCGGACCACGTCTACGGGCCGGCGCGCATTTTCGCGTCCACCATGCTGCGGCAATTCGGCGTGGAGACGACGTTCTATGTGCCGGATATCGATGAGGCCGGGCTGGCCGACCTGATGCGGCCGAACACCAAGGTCGTCTATACCGAGAGTCCCGGCAGCCATACGTTCGAGATGCAGGACGTGCCGGCAATCGCGCGCGCGGCGCATGCGGGCGGGGCGAAGGTGTTCATGGACAACACCTGGGGCATCCACCATTTCCAGCCGTTCAAGCATGGCGTGGACGTCTCGATCCAGGCGGCGACGAAGTATCCGGCGGGACACTCCGATGTCCTGATCGGCGCGATCACGGTGAACAATGAGGCCGACTGGCAGATCCTGCACGCCGCCGGCCGCACGCTGGGCCAATATGCCAGCCCGGACGATTGCTGGCTGACCCTGCGCGGTATGCGGACCATGGCGGTGCGCCTGCAGGCGCAGATGGACTCGGCTTTGCAGATCGCGCACTGGTTGCGCCAGCAGCCCGAGGTCGCGCAGGTGCTGCATCCCGGCCTGCCTGGTGCGCCAGGGCACGAGCTGTGGCGGCGCGACTTCACCGGCGCTTGCAGCCTGTTCGGGGTGGAATTCAAGCCGAACTTCTCTCCGGCGGATACGCATCGGTTTGTCGAGGCGTTGGACCTGTTTGGGATAGGCGCGTCCTGGGGCGGGTATGAGAGCCTGGCGGTGCCGACGACGGGCTTCATCACCCGCACCGCGGGCAGCGGCAAATTCGCCGGGCCGGTCGTGCGGATCCATATCGGGCTGGAGGATGTGGACGACCTGATCGCCGATTTGAAACAGGGGCTGGCGGCGCTGCGGAGTGCCGGCGCGAGATAATCGCGCTTACTCCAGAACGGCTGCCCGATACCGTCATGCCAATCCCCGGGGTCAAGCCCCGGGGACAGGCGCCGGCCGGCGTCCACGCCTTTGCCGAGACCAGCGGCGAACGCGTGGATGGCGGGCCTTCGCCCGGCCATGGCGTAGAAGTGGCAACGTCTGTAAGGATCACCGGAAAGGGGTTCACCGTTATCCGACGCCCGAGCCGATACACCACCTCCGCCTACAGCGCGTGGAACGCGACCCGGACCGGCGCCGCGCGATAGGCATCCAGCGTCCGTCCGGGTGTTGCGTTCCCTGTCAAACCTAGTGTCTGCGGCATGATGTGCGGCGTTCTCTGCCGCAAAGGCAACGACAGCAGCGAGCGGTTCACCGTCGATGCCCATGTGTTCGTGAGCGGGTACGACCCGGTTGCCTCTGCCAGCTTCTGCTCCTCCGGCCATGCGGCGTACACACGCTGCCGATAGTCCTGCCCCAGTTCCGGGGTGGCGGAGTGATACAGTTCCACCGCTTTCGGCCAGGAATTGGTCTTCTCGAAAAGCCGCACCAGGAGGCGGGCGGCGTAATCCACGTTGGCCGAGGGATCGAAGGCCTGCTCCATGCTGGGAAAGGCATCCGGATGATGCGTCAGGCTGATCTGCATGCAGCCAACATCGATCGATTTCGCGGCACGCACCCGCATCGATACCGCCGCCGCCACCGCCTGGGTTTTGCTGTCGTAGAAGCTGCCCTGGCCATCCAGGTCGATGGTCCAGGGCCACGGGTTGAATGTGCCGGAGGCCTGGTCCTTGCGTCCGCTCTCTACCCGCGCGATCGCCGCCAGCAAATGCGACGGTATGCCATGCGCCCGCTCGGCCGCGGTGATCGCCTGCCGGCACAACTGGCTGGCGGTCGCGGGTAATGCCAGGCTGGTGTCCGCGAGGACGCGGCATGGTGCCAGCAGGGCCAGCAGGATAGGAATCGTGCGCCAGTTCATGGGCCTGTCTTAGAGCCCAAAGATGAACAAAAGGTTGATGGCGCGCGCGTCTCGAAGCAGTGGCCTGTTACCGATCTCCGGCCGCTGGAGCATGATCGCTTCAGGTCCAAGCAATCACGCTCTGGCTCCTATGTTTGAGAGGGCGATTCACGCTCTCATTCGGTTCGACGATCAAGGCTGGGTCTTCGTCACCGTCGGCGCCGGCCGTGCTGGGCGAACGAACTCCGCGAGCCTTGACTGCCCGGCTCTGTATGCGGCTTCCATATTATCAAATCCATCGGGCGAGACATAAACGGGTTCAGCCGTCTCTGTCCGATTGATCTGCCATACGAAAGGATTGGCGCCTCTTCTGGCCCGGCGTACGACCACCCTGGTAGAGAGTGCTTCTTTGGATATTCTCATCATGCAGGCTGCCTTTGATTTCCAGACGTTCTGGATGCCGCCTGTGTATCGATACGGCAAAACACATCTGGTTAATTCAGAGCGGCCTTGGGTATCTGTCCGGCGGCATTGGCGACAGTCTTCCTGCCAGACCCAGGCGGCCAGCCTATCCGGTTGGTGCTGATCACATGCGGAATTGATAGAGGAGCGCACGATCGAGCCAGATTTCCAGGCCATCAAATGTGTCACTGTCAAATTCGTCGTTCAAGATCTTTTGACCCGTGGCTATAGCCGCATCGAGTGTTTCCACTTTCAGGTAACAGCCCGCGGAGGCGTGCCCATTCCGGGTAAAATAGCAGCGAAACATGGGCGTCCTTTTCGCGGTTTCAAAACAATCTTATGTAGCAACGTAGCCGTTGCCGATTGCAACTTAAAACCTCCCTGCGCGCCGGGTGATTTCCGGTAGGCGGGCGGTGCATTCACGGGCATCGTTCACGAAAATCAAACAAATGAATGCCGAAAGGATTATGTATCTGCCCGTGTCAAATATAAAATCAGAATATCGCAATATTAACAGGTGACGTCATTCGACCTGGACGGCCATGACCATGTGAAGGGTGGAGCATTATTCAACCCGGTTGGTGCGAAACGAGCGATCCAAAACGCGGCCACATCGGACACGCTGTTTCATTGGGTCTTTGTCCCTGGGGCGGTCGAAGGTCATGGCAGCCCCGCCGCCCCAGCTTGCAACACCAGGGTCAGCGAGTCCGGGAGGAACGTCAGCGATGCCCGATCCCGCGGACAGGTCCCATCCGGTCCCACCGCTCGGCACCATGTCATCGGCTTCGCCTGATCCGGGTCGCCGAACCGGGTTATGACAGCCTCCTGGATCTTCGCCGGTGCGCCCGCGTCGCGACCGTAGAACACGTAATTGATCCGCGTCACGCCGCGATCGCCAGACAGGCTGACCTGCAATCGCCCATCCCTTGTCCTGGCCATGATCGTGCCCGACTCGCCGGTCACCAGATAACCTTGCCGCGTCAGCCGGGCGGCGACCTCGGTTTCAGGCATGCCAAGACGCAGGCCGATAATGTCCGCGCCGGCGGCGTCGAACGCCCGGCCGGGTGCAGCGGCCAAAAGTGCTGCTATCGCTACCGCCGAACCCACGCGTCGCATCGTTGCCCCGATCTACCTTCTGCCGGTAACGTCGCAGGGAATTGCTAACGACGGCTTAACGCCGCGTTTAGCGTCCTGCGTCGGGGCGCTATAACCAGGGCATCGACGCGCAAGAAGGGAAATGACCATGCCGACCAGGCGCTGGGATAAATCCAAGATGCCGTCCCGTCACGTGACGGTGGGCCCGAGCCGGGCGCCGCATCGCAGCTACTACTACGCGATGGGGCTGACCGAGGACGAAATCGACCAGCCCTTCGTTGGCGTCGCCACCTGCTGGAACGAGGCCGCACCCTGCAACATCGCGTTGAGTCGGCAGGCTCAGTCGGTGAAGAAGGGCGTGGCGGAAACCGGCGGAACCCCGCGCGAGTTCACCACCATCACCGTGACCGACGGCATCGCCATGGGCCACCAGGGCATGAAGTCGTCGCTGGTTTCGCGCGACCTGATAGCTGACAGCGTGGAACTGACGGTGCGCGGCCATTGCTACGACGCGCTGGTCGGATTGGCCGGATGCGACAAGTCGCTGCCGGGGATGATGATGGCGATGCTGCGGCTGAACGTGCCGAGCGTGTTCATGTATGGCGGCTCGATCCTGCCTGGGAAGTTCAAGGGCCGCGATGTCACCGTGGCGGATGTGTTCGAGGCGGTCGGCCGGCACGCCGCCGGCGGCATGTCGGACGAGGACCTGCACGAGCTGGAATGCGTCGCCTGCCCGTCCGCCGGTGCCTGCGGCGGTCAGTTCACCGCCAACACCATGGCGATGGTGTCGGAGGCGATCGGCCTGGCGCTACCCGGATCGGCCGGATCGCCCGCGCCGTATGAGGAGCGGGACCGGTTCGCCGTGGAATCCGGCCGCGCGGTGATGAACCTGATCGAGCGGCGGATTCGTCCACGCGACATCGTCACGCTGAAGGCGTTGCAGAACGCCGCGGTACTGGTGGGCGCCACGGGGGGGTCCACCAATGCCGGTCTGCATCTGCCAGCACTGGCGCATGAGGCGGGCATCCGCTTCACCATGGACGACGTGGTGGAGATCATGCGGCGCACGCCGTACATCGCCGACCTGAAGCCGGGCGGGAAATATGTCGCGTTCGATGTCCACAACGTCGGCGGCATCCCGGTGATCATCAAGGCTCTGCTGGACGGCGGCCTGCTGCACGGCGACTGCCTGACGGTCACCGGGAAGACCTTGGCGGAGAACCATAAGGACGTGGTGTTCCCGGCCGATCAGGACGTGATCTACCCGGTGTCCAACGCGATCTCCCCGACCGGTGGCGTCGTGGGCCTGAAGGGCAGCCTGGCGCCGGACGGGGCGATCGTGAAGGTTGCCGGCTTGCACAATCTGCGGTTCGAGGGGGCCGCGCTGTGCTTCGACTCCGAGGAGGAGGCCTACGCCGCGGTCGAGGCGCGTGCCTACAAGGAGGGCGATGTGATCATCATCCGCTACGAAGGCCCGAAGGGCGGCCCCGGCATGCGGGAGATGCTGGCCACGACCGGCGCGATCTATGGCCAAGGGATGGGCGAGAAGGTGGCGCTGATCACCGATGGACGGTTCTCGGGCGCCACGCGCGGCTTCTGCATCGGCCATGTCGGGCCGGAAGCAGCGGTCGGTGGGCCGCTGGCACTGGTGAGGAATGGCGACAAGATCGTCATCGACGCCGACAAGGGCACGATCGACCTCGTCGTTTCGGATGCGGAACTGGCTGCGCGCAAGGCGGCCTGGAAGCCTCGGAAGACCGACTATAACGCCGGAGCGATCTGGAAATATGCGCAGTTGGTGGGCCCGGCGCATCTGGGGGCGGTGACGCATCCCGGCACCGCGGCGGAAACCCATTGTTACGCTGATATCTAGTACCGACCGCGTTGGCGCTGCCCCTCTACCCTCGTCATGGCCCGGCGACAGTCCGGGCCACCTGATCCCGTGCCGTGGCATGTGGCCCGGACCTCGTCGAGCCATGACGGATAGGGAATGGCCGTAGGTTAATCGTTCCACCGTCTGGTTTAACCCGGTTTCGCCACGAATCCGTTGTTACTTTCCGGCATCCTGGGTTACGGGTGCCGATGGCATATCCGGGTCCGCTTTTGCTAAGGAGTCTGTCGATGAAGTGGCTTGTTGTCGGTGCGACCGTCTTTCTGGTCGGGATAGGGAGCGCCAGCGCCCAACCGCCGCCGCCGAACTACGCGCCGATCCCCCCGCCGCGTGTGGAAGCTGTCCCGCCGCCCCCCAGCCGGCATGTGATCTGGGAGCCTGGCCACTGGCATTGGGATGGCTACCGCTACATCTGGATCGGTGGCCATTACGTCGAGCGCCGGCCGCATTATGGGCGTTACGTGGAAGGCCATTGGGTGTGGGGCCCGCGTGAAGGCCGTTACATCTGGGCGCCCGCGCACTGGGAGTGACCGTCAGCTCAACGTTGTGAGCACGGGCACATGGTCGGACGGCTGCGGCTGATCCCGCTCGTTCCTGTCGGGGTCGGCTGAAACCAGCCGCTCCGCCAGGGTGGGCGAGAGCAGCGCGTGGTCGATCCGCAGGCCCATGTCGCGCTGCCAGGCGCCGGCCTGATAGTCCCAGAACGTATAGACGGGTCCGTGCGGGTGCACCGCCCGCACCGCGTCCGTCAGTCCCATCCATATCATCCGCCGAAACCGCGCCCGGCTTTCCGGGCGCACCAGTGCGTCGGTCGGGGACAGGGCGCCGGGGGCATAGTCCTCGTCCGTCGGGCAGACGTTGAAGTCGCCGGTGATGACGAACGGGCGGTCATCGTCCAGCAGCGCCTGGGCACGCTCGGCCAGGCGGTCCATCCAGGCCAGCTTGTAGGCGAAGCCGTCCTCACCCCGGGAGTTGCCGTTCGGCAGGTAGATGCCGATCAGGGTGATGCCTTCGACCTCGATCTCGATGTAGCGCGCCTGGGCGTCGTCGGCCGGCAGCCCCGGCAGCGCGCGATGCACGACGTTGAACGGCACGCGCGCCAGCACCGCGACGCCGTTGTAGGATTTCTGCCCGACGACCTCCGCCGTATAGCCCAGGCCGTGGAACGGCAGGGACGGGAAGGCGGGGGTCTCGCACTTGATCTCCTGCAGGAACAGCACGTCCGGCTGGGTGTTCTCCAGCCAGCGTTGGACGTGGGTTTCACGCTGGCGGATCGAGTTGACGTTCCAGGTGGCGATCTTCACGGGTCTTACTCCATCTGCCGGGGGTGCGTGTCTTGCCCCAGATCGCGCTTGTGGTCACTGTGCGGCCAAACCTGACAAGGGATGCAGCATGCCGATCGAACTCTATACGTGGAATACCCCCAACGGCCGCAAGATCAGCGTCGCGCTGGAGGAGATGGGCCTGCCGTATAATGTGCACCCGGTCAACATCTCGAAGAACGAGCAGTTCGCGCCGGATTTCCTGAAGATCAGCCCGAACAACCGCATTCCCGCGATCATCGATCCGGACGGTCCGGGCGGGGCGCCGATCAGCGTGTTCGAGTCGGGGGCGATCCTGATCTACCTGGGGCAGAAGACCGGAAAGTTTTACCCGGCCGACCCGCGCAAGCAGGTTCCGGTGCTGGAGTGGCTGATGTGGCAGATGGGCGGGTTCGGCCCGATGCCCGGCCAAGTGCACCATTTCCTGCAGGTGGAGAACCCGCAGGACCAGCGCTATGGGCTGGAGCGGTATTCCAAGGAGACCCGCCGATTGTACGGCGTGCTGGACCGCCGGTTGGAGGGGCGTGAATACGTCGCCGACGAGGTCTCGATCGCCGATTTCGCCATCCTGGGCTGGGCCTGGCGGCACGAGCGGCACAAGGTGGATCTGGCCGATTTCCCGAACGTGAAGCGGTGGTATGAGGCGATGATGGCGCGTCCGGCGACCGCGCGCGGCTTCGAAGTGGCGCTGAGTTAGATTCGCGTTTGACGCTGAGGCGGCGCTTCCCTACAAGAAGCGCTGCAAACGCCGTGTCCGGACTTTCCGTGCGAACGGAGGGTCCGGGGATGTTGCCCCGGCGGAGGGGTGGCCGAGTGGCTGAAGGCGGCGGTTTGCTAAACCGTTGTACGGGGTCAACCCGTACCGTGAGTTCGAATCTCATCCCCTCCGCCAACCCTTATTTCTCCAATGATTTCAAAACCTTACCGCCCTTTCCTCAATCCATTTTAACCAATGATTTGACCTACATTTGACCAACGTCCTACAATGCCACGGTCAGGCAATCCGGGGCTCACGGAATGGTCAAGGCCCATTATCAACATCTCGTTAAACGACGGCATCGCTGGTTCGTACGCATTGTCGTGCCGCACGACGTGAGAGACATCATCGGCCAGGCCATCTTCATGAAGACGACCGGCTGCACCGACCAGCATC
>JARLIN010000535.1 GCA_031291715.1 Rhodopila sp.
AAATCCGAGACACTTACAAGCGATATCGGAATTTTCCGCAGCTTAGTGAACCGACGCCGGGAGCGCGTCAAGCGCTGTGCTGGACACGTTTTGCACATCAGGCATGCCGTCCGGAGGCTGCAAGCAGCGCCGCGAGTTGCTCGCCGGTGAGCACCCGGCGTCTCGGCATGGCAGGTGATCCCAGGTAAGATGTGGCCGGATTGCTACGATGCCCCCAAAGCGGAAACGAAGGTGTGCAGGCCGCCGTTGAGGGGAGTTCAACTGGGACAGCGCGTCGCCTCTTTCTTTCTTAGCGATCATCAGGGGACGGATCAGGGGCGGCCCAGAACCGAAAGACGAGGTGATTTCAAATATTTATCGGAAGAACTGGCGGATGGGGTGGGATTCGAACCCACGGTACGCTTGCACGTACGGCGGTTTTCAAGACCGCTGCCTTAAACCGCTCGGCCACCCATCCAGCGCGTCAGGAAGTTACGCCGTCGCCCATCACATCTCAAGTGTTGACTAAACGTGGGCCACGCGATCATCACGGGGCCAACATGCCCTCTCACACTTGAAGCCCCAACGTATGAACTTTCGGACTTTGACGACACTCACCGCGACACTCGTGCTATCGGGAATTGCGGCGCAGGCGCAGCCTGCCGCGGATACAGCCAGCATCTGGACCTTGCAGGGGGAGAACGCCTCGATCTCCGCCGGTCATCCGACCGACCGCTTCTATGTCAACGGCCTCCGTCTGGGCTGGACCTCTCCAACCAATAAAGTTCCCGACTTTCTGGCCGACCTCGGCCGCGCCCTGTGGGACAACGGCCAGCAACGGGTCGCGTTCGACCTGACGCAGCAGATGTATACACCCGCCGATACAAACGCCCGGATACCGAGTCCCTACGACCGGCCATACGCGGGACTGCTGCTCGGCAACATGTCCCTGTTGAGTGACACCGAGGACACCAGAAGCGTCCTCACACTAAGCCTCGGCCTGGTCGGGCCTGGGTCTGGTGCGCAACAGTTGCAGAATGCCTGGCACAACCTGATCGGTCAGGCGCACAACCAGGGCTGGGGCAGTCAGATCCCCAATACCCCGGTCATCGAGTTGCTGCATGAGCGGACCTGGCGCCTGCCCCTGGGAACGCTGGCCGGATTTGAAACCGATGCGCTGACGTCACTGGCGGTGGGCGTGGGCGATCTTCGTGATTACATCCAGACCGGCGTGACATTCCGATTGGGCGAGGGTTTGAACTCTGATTTCGGCGTGCCGCGCGTCCACCCCGGCCTAAGCGGTGGCGACGCCTTCGTCCCGACACGACCGCTTGCCTGGTATGTTTTCGCTGGGGTGGATGGCCAAGCCGTTGGCTACGACCTGCTGTTGCAAACCAATCCCTTCCGCTCGGGTCGGCATGTATCCCCGGTATGGGACGTCGGGGAAGTGCAAGGTGGGTTCGCCGTCATGGCCCACGGCATGCGCCTGACTTTCGCCTATGTCATGCAGACGCAAGAGTTCAACGGCCAAACCGGAGGCCTGCATCAGTTCGGTTCGGCCTCCCTTTCCGTCCGGTTCTGACCGGTTCGTAGCGCCGGCGGGTTTCAGAGGGATCGTTCCCCGTGAAACCCGCCTGCATCTATATCTTGGGCGGCGCCTCTACTCCCCCGCGAGCCGGGCGGGCATAAGCGGTGCGGCAAGGCGCATCAGACCGGCGATATCCGCTGTTGTATCGATCGCCAGCACGGCGCTCGCCAGCGCCGCGGCACGGTCGGAACCCAGGACAGCATCCGTCAGACCAGCAAATTTCGCGCGCAACTCCTGCTCTGACAGGAAGTTGGACGGCTCGCCCTTCGGCACAACGACCTTCTGCTCAAACCGTTGGCCACGGGCCTCGATGGTCAGCTTGCCGGACATGTTGGTTGGGAACTCGGCCTCGATTTCCGGGTCGAACGCACATTCCACCTTGGGCAGCAACGCCCGTACGGTGGGGTCGCCAAGAAGCCCATAGCTGTCCCAGCCCATCGCACCCGTCGCCAGGGCGGCGGAGATCACGAACGGCCCGCTGAACTGGCCATCCACGACATTTTGCGGGTTGGCTTTCTTCTCGGCCGGCGCACCGATCAGCAGCATGCCGGATTTCGGCAGGCCGAGCCGGACCGAGGTGATCTCGGACGGCTTGATGTCGTTGGCCGCACGCAGCGCCAGCGCGGCATCGATCCCGGCATGACCGTAGCGGCAGGACGGGTAGGGTTTCACCGCCGTGTTCATCAGCTCCCACACCGTGCCGAGGTCCTGCACCGCGCGCTCCGGCGTCGGATTGGGGGCGTAGGCGCGCATGAAGCCGTGCTTGCCCTCCAGCGCGTCGGCGGCACCCTTGAAACCTTCGCGTACCAGGGTTGCGGCCATCAGGCCATTGAGCGCGGCCCAGCCGACCTGGAAGCGCTTCGTCCAGGCCCCGTTGGCCAGGAATTGCAGGCTGCCGGCGGCTTGCGACAGTACCGTGCCGAGCGCGTTGGCCACACCATCTGCATCCAGGCCGAACACCCGCGCGGCGGCGGCGGCGGCTCCGAACGCGCCGCAGGTCGCGGTGGGGTGGTAGCCGCGGTCGTAATGCTCTCCCGCCGGCAGGGCGAGGGCGACGCGGCAGGTGATCTCATACCCGGCGATGATGGCGGCCAGCACGTCGGCGCCGGACGCCCCCACCATTTCGCCCGCCGCCAGCGCGGCGGGGATCACCGGGGCACCCGGGTGCAGCGACCCGGCGGCATGGGTGTCGTCGAAGTCGAGCGAATGGGCCAGGGCGCCGTTGAGGAAGGCAGCACCGGCCGGGGTGTAGCGCGCGGCGTCGCCGAACACGCCGGAGTTTCCGGCCGCCATGCCCATCGCGCGGGTCGCGGCAAGGAAGGAAGCGGTGCTTTCCGCGTCATGGCGGGCACGCACCATGTTGCCGACAAGGTCCAGGACGAGGAAGCGGGCACGATTCACGACCTCAGGCGGCAGTGCGTCGAGCCGGATACCGGCGGTGAACGCGGACAGGGTGGCGGTGACGCCCATGGTATGGTTTCTCCTGGCTACTCGAAGGTATTCTGCCGGAAAGGCGGACGGAGGCCAAGGCGGGGCAGATGCCGGCGGGAACGACGATACCCCACGGGTCGCACATGTCCGGGACGATGATCTGGCCGGACCGGCGGGGATTGCCTCCGTCCGTCGCCCGCCTGACGCTAAACCGGCATCTCCCGCCTCTGATGGGCTCGCCCGATCCGGGCCGTCTCCTCGCTATGACCGGCGATGACGCGCACCCCTTCGTCCAGCCGCGCCGCGATATTCCCGGGGTTGCAGCCTTCCAGGAAGGCGATCCCGTTTCGCCGGCACGCCGCGAAAACCTTGTCCCGAGCCGCCTGCATCACCGGCGGATAGGGATCGCGCAAAAGTTTCACCGACCCTAGCGACAGACTGAGATCGCCCGGCCCCATCTCGGCGAAGCCCAGACCCGGCACCGCACAGATCGCATCCGCGTTCGCGATCCCCTCCGGGCTTTCCAACTTCACCCCCAGCAGCAACTCCCCGTGCGGGTTCAGCGGCCACGGGTCGCAGCACTCCATATAGGCATCGCCGGACAAGCCCCAGACCGGCGATGCGGTCCCCTCCGACCCGCGCCCGCGTGTGCCGATCCCCAGCATCCCGTCCGCACCCCGAAGCGGCCGCACCGCGCCGGCCAGCCGAGCCTCCGGCGACGGTATCGCCGGATCGACGCCGGCGAGATGGTGCGGATAGCGGCAGGCCTCCACGAACGCACGGACCGCGTCGGCGGTTTCCGCCTGGCACAGTAGGATGCCATGCACGCCGCGCCCGAGGATCTGGCGGAACTGCCACGCGTTGAAGCGGACGTTGGCCTCATCCGTGCCGTTCACCGGCGCCTCCACGATCACCGCCGGAGCCCGATGACCCGACCGCGTTGGGCCACCATCGACGAGGCCTCGCATGTATTCGGCCAGGCCCGCCATGTCGAAGGCCCCATGCTCCATGCCGACATTCATGTAATCGGCCCAGGTACCGGCGTCCTTTCGGCCTTGCTCGTAGGTCAGCACATGGCCGCTATGCGGGCCGTCGTAATAGATCGCCTGGCCCTGCTGCAAAAGTTCAATGGCGCGGTTAATCCGGCTTGCCATGTGAAACGCCTCCCGATTGCTTCTGGCGGTAGTGTGGGACCTTCGACCCGGCAGGCGTCAAGCCGCAGGCATTTGTTTGGCGCCCGGCCAGCCATCCTTGCAGGCTGTCGGTAGCATGGCGGCGTCGCGCGTCTCCTGATACACGCCCCGCCATGACCACGAAGCCCTCCGACCGTACCTTCGAACTTCTGCGTCGCCTCTGGCGCGAGCATCTGATCCACCACAAGGCCCGGCTTATGCTGGTCCTGGGACTGACTCTGCTGATGGCGGGCGCGACAGCGCTTTATCCCGTGGTCATCAACCATGCGTTCGACATGTTCACCAACCACGATCGGCGCATCTTGTATCAGATCCCGGCGCTGGTCGTGGCGGTAACGGGCTTCAAGGCCCTGGCGCAGTATTTCCAGAACGTCCAGGTCCAGCAGGTGGTCCTGCTGGTGATCCGCGAACTCCAGGGCCGAATGTTCGCCCACCTGACCCGCGCCGACCTGGCGCGCATGGAACGCGAGGCGCCCGCCCAGCTCGCCGCCCACTTCACCACCGACGCAGCCACAATCCGCGAGGCCCTGACCCGCGCGGTCAACGGGGTCGCCGACGTCGTCACGGTGATCGGCCTGGTCGGCAGCATGATCTACCTGAACTGGGTGCTGTCGCTGATCGCGGCGGCTTTGTATCCGCTCGCGGTCGTGCCGATCGAGCGGATCGGCAAGCGCGTCCGGAAAGCCTCGGGCGGGATGCAGGAACGCGTCGGCGAAACCGCCGCGCTGCTGAATGAAAGCTTCGCACAGGCCCGCACCGTTCGGGCCTATCGGCTGGAGGCCAGCGAAACCCGCCGCGCCGAGGCGGCTTTCGGGCAGCTTTACAAATCCCTGTTGCGAATGACCAAGAGCCGGTCTCGGGTCGAGCCCGTGCTCGAAGTCCTTGGTGGCGCCGCGGTTGCCGCCGTGATCGGCTTCGAGGGCTGGCGCGCCGCGGTCAGTGACCACGCGCTGGGCGACTTCACGGGGTTCGTGGCTGCATTGCTGATCGCTGCTCGGCCGCTGCGCGCCCTTGGGTCGCTGAACGCGGCGCTGCAGGAGGGGCTTGCCGGGATGGTGCGGGTTTTCACCATCATCGACGAGCAGCCGCATATCAAGGACGCACGCGATGCCGTCGCGCTGCCCGCCGGGCTAGGCCATGTGATCTTCGAAGACGTGGGCTTCGTCTATCCAGACGGGCGCACGGGACTGGCTGGCCTCAGCTTCGAGGCGCTGCCGGGCACCACGGTCGCGCTGGTCGGGCCGTCGGGAGGCGGCAAATCCACGGCGATCGCGCTGATTCCCCGGCTGCATGATGCCACCAGCGGGGCGGTCCGTATCGACGGCGCCGACGTGCGGACGGTTACGCTGGCCAGCCTGCGTGACTCCATCGCCTATGTCGGTCAGGACGCGCTGCTGTTCGACGACACGGTGGCCGCGAACATCGCCATGGGGCGTCCGGGGGCGGACCATACGGAAATCGA
>JARLIN010000077.1 GCA_031291715.1 Rhodopila sp.
AGGAAGACACCGGCAACCAGGCGGCCATGGCGGTTTCGGCCGTTCCGCCAGGGACCCGGTCCCGACAGCTCCATGGGAGATGGGAGCCTGTGCTCTTCACGGCCGAGGACCTCCCGCAGCGCCTCCTTGGGGTTGAAATCGCTTTCCCGGCTGGAGAACGCAGCGCGGATTTTGCTGAAGTCCTCATAGACGGCTTTCATCCATGTCAGTTCATCCTCTGCCAGTTCATGATCCAACAGCGGGATGTTTGCTTCCTCGGACATCGATGCTTCCTTTGTGCCTGATCGTGGCAATGGGTTTTTCATTGCGCCGCACCGAACCTGCGCGAGCTAATCTGCCGCCGCCGGGGATGCGCGGCCATCGGGCGGCCAGACCATGAGGCCTTCCGCCAGCGGAATGCGCAGGTTTCGGAACAACATCGAAAACGACATCCAGTTGCCCATGGCGATGACGAATTCCACCTGCTGTCCCGGATCGGTGACATGCTTCGTCACCTCGACCCAGGCGGCATCCGAAATGGATTTGCCGGCGAGACACTCGTCAGTGGCGGCCAGGATCGCCTTGTCCGCCGGCGTCAACCGCTCTGAATTTCGCCAGTCGCGCACTGCCAGAATATCCTCGGGCGGGATTCCCGCCGTGGTCGCCACCCGCCAGTGCTGCGTCCATTCGTATGCCGAACCGGTGACCCAGCCGATGCGCATGATCATCAGTTCGCGCAGCCGCGTGTCGAATTTGTTGTTCTCCAACAACTGCATCAACTGGCTGAACGCCACCCTGGCCACACCGGGATTATTGGCCACCACGCGAAACGCCTCGCTCTGTGTTCGCCGCGCGGGCATTCCCATCGCATCACCGAGTTCACGGGCACGCTCCAGCGATACCATCGGCACACGCAAGGTCCCCATGTTTCCTGTCATCGTCGCTCTCCCCTTGGTGTTTTCCTGATCGTCCTTCGCCTCGTGCCGGGCCGCAATCCCCCCGGCGGTCACCAGCCAGGGTCGCCCGGTCGCAGCCCCAGCAGCACCTTCCCCGCGGATTCGAAATAGCTCGGCAACCCCGCCGCATGCTGCACCGCGACGTGAACATCTCGAAAAGCACGTTCCAGCGGCAGGCGGGTGTAGATCGCGTTGGTGCCCGCTGCGTGGAACACCTTGTCGACCGCGCGGACGGACTCATGCATCGCGTGCACAAGCGATAGCCGGCCTTGCGCGATGTCGTGATCCGATGGGGTTTCCCCGGCACACAAGGTACGCCAGAGCGTCCCAACGGCGTCGAAGACATAGGCGCGGGCGGCGTTGACGATGGCGTCCGCCTCGGCGATGCGGATCTGCACCAATGATCGATCCCGCAACAGATTGGCCGACATGGTGGACGCTTCGGTGGCGGCGATCTCGGCCAGGCTGTCGATCGCCCCGCGCGCGATGCCCAGTGCATTCGCCGCCGACGGGGTCCACAGGTTCACGTACCAGGCGCGCGGGCTGTACAACGGACCCGTCTCGTTCGGCGGGTCATCCGACAGGCAACTCCGCGCCGCCGGCACGACGACATCGTCCACCGTGAAATCCTGGCTGCCGGTGCCGCGCATCCCCATGACCGACCACGTGTCCACGATGGTCACGGAATCCCTGGGCACCCACATCGCCCGCAGGACCGGCGCGCCGGCCGCCGTCAGACGGGGCTTATCGCCGTCCATCATGATGCAGGTGCAGTACAACCAGCGTGCGTTCTGGATACCGCTGGCGAAATTCCAGCGTCCCTTGACGCGATAGCCGCCCGGTACCTCCCAGGCCCGCCCGCCCGGCCGGGCTGAGCCGGCGCCGCGATAGTCAGCCGGGGTGCCGGCCAGCTCTTGACCGACCTCGGCCGGCAGACGCCCGACGTTCAGTGACAGGGCCGTGGCGATCATGGCGCACCAGCCCACCGATCCGTCGGCTTTCGACAGTTCCTCCACAACGCGGAACGCGATCAAAGGGGGCGTCTCCGGGCCGCCCATCGAGCGCGGGAGGTACATTTGGTAGATGCCTGCCCTGGTGATCTCGGCCGCGAGGGCAGGCGGCGTCTGGCGCATCTGTTCCGCCTGGTCGCGGGCCGCTCGTACGGCGGGCGCCAGCCGCATGGCGGCGGCGACGATATCGGGGACAGGTGGATCCTGATCTTGTGTCATGGGACGAGAACTCCTCCGGGTAACGCCACCCTGACCAATGATTGGCCGCACGGCCAGACGCAGGGGCGCGGCATGGTGCCGATCGGCCCTGGGCCTATGACCTGTTGTCATTACGTATCATCGGGTACGGCGCTTCCCCGATCGTCCCTTCCGCCCTTGGGCGGCTGATTTCACAATGCGCATCGGTCTCCGCGCAGGGTTACACGGGAATCGGAATGATAAAGCTTATTTTTACCAAGCGGCGGAAAGATTAGCTCACAGTGATTGCCCATCCGTCATGGCCCGGCGACAAAGAGTCGACGCGAACGCAGCTTGTCTCAATGCTTAATAAGCCTGACCACAATACGGACCGCGAATCCGCTCGGAAACGATCGGGTTGAGCTGGACGGGTTTCGCCGGACGTCGCGTTCATTATCGCAGACGAGGATGACACCGCCGTGTCCACGATGCACCGAGCCGCCGTTCGTCTCCACCCTCGCTCCGGTTTCTCATCGCCTCAGGTCGGCGTCAGCCTTGCCCTTGAACCCCAGTGCGGCGCGACATAGCGTCCCGAGGGAGAAGACGAACAGAGGCGGTCAGGGGAAAGGTGGACGTGATGGTGACGATTGATGCTCAGGTTCACGCCTACGAACGCGACCACCCGGGTCGGCCATGGGCCGCGGTTCTGCATGGCCCGGCTGAGGTCACCGGCGACGACATGGTGGCTGCCATGGACGCCGTCGGTGTCGATGGTGCGCTGTTGGTCTCGCCGTTCACCATGTATCGCTACGACGCCAGCTACGCCATCGAGGTTCACGCGGCTCATCCTGGCCGGTTCGGATTGATCAAGCCGGTTGACCCGACCGATCCCGGCGTGGCCGACACGATCGCCGACTGGGCTGGCACCAACGGCGCGGTTGGCATCCGGATCATGATGAGGGGAGACGTTTCGACCGACGCCGCGGACCCCGGTATCAACCGCGTTCTGGCCGCCGCTGCCGCGCACGCTCTGCCGGTCAACCTGTTGTGCTGGGGGCGCCTGGAGCAGGCCCGACTGCTGGCCGCGCGGAACCCCGACACGCGGCTGGTCATCGACCACCTCGGGCTGCAACAGCCGTTCGAGCCGCCAGCCCCCGCGATGCCGTTCGCCGATCTCCCGAAGCTGCTGGACCTGGCGGCGCACGACAATATCGCGGTGAAAATTAGCGGGGCGTGCACGTTGTCGCACGAGCCTTTCCCCTACAAAGACTTGTGGGATCCGCTCTGTCGCATCTTCGATGCCTTTGGCTTCGATCGCTGTATGTGGGGCACCGACTGGACCCGAGCGGTCGGCTTGCTGACATATGAGCAGGGGGTGGAAGCGTTTCGCGTCACCAACCGCCTGTCCGACAGCGACCGGACCGCTCTGATGGGTGAGACTTTGCAGAGGATCTATAGCTGGTCGCCGTCGAAAGCTTGATCGGCCGCTGTTCCTAGGGGTTCTGGCGCCATTGTCCCCGCGATAAGAAGGCGAACGCCCGACGTGGCGTCGGTTGACCGATGGCTTGGTTCATACCGGGACTTTCTGGTTCGAAATTGCCGGCCGGCGGCCGACGTCACCCGGTCAGCAGCAAATCAAGATGGTATCGTGTCCCCGCAACCGCCTCGTCAAATGTCGGTAGTTTCCTGTCCCGGGCGCTTGCGATCAGCCACCGGAGTCGATGGTCCTGCGTAGGTCCGATGCTCGGTTGACGAAGGCCGCGCCTGGCCCGTCGCGATGATGGCGGTGCGGGTGTGCTCCTCCATCCTTCTTGGTGCGAGCCCGCATTGGTCCGAAGTGACGGTCGATCGTGGCGCGAATGTTGCCCTTCACGATCGCCGGGATCGGCACCTCGGCGTCGGTGTGATTGGGTCCATCGAACCAGGCGCGATGCCACCACTTCCGCACGGACGGATCGTACCAGGTCAGATAGCCGCCCTTGAGTACTTGGCGCGGCGCGGTAATCGCGCCTGTGTAGCTATAACGGACGCTCCGCGCCTCAACGGGATCAAAGAACCGCGGCGTGTAGAAGTCGGATACCGCGATTCCATTGACCTCGTAGCTGGCATCCGAACACGGGTCGCACACTTCAACAAGGAACTTGACCCGCGTGTCGGGATGCTGCGGCGACGAGCCGGCCACCATATGCCGCCCCCAGGGATCGGCCAGAATCTCGAGCATCTCGTGGCTCGCCGTTACGCTCCAGTCGTCGGTTCGCCGGACGAGAGCGTAAGGCTCACCCAAGTCGTCCTCGTGATAGCCGGCAGCTTCGGGACGGGCGAGGTCGTCTTTGACGATGATCGGCCAGTAATCGAGCGGAATATGTTCGAGGCTGGCGAATGCCGCCACATCAGCCTCGACGCCCCAGATCGGACCGAAGTCTCGAAGCACCTGCTTTTGCAGCGCGGCGGCCACGGCCGCCAACTCGGCAACATCGACGGCCGGCGTATCACTCACGAGTGCAATGTGGCGGTTCAGCATGCTCTGTCTTCCCGTCTGGACATTGGCAAAACCTCTGGATGGTCATCCGAATGGACAACGATGCAGCTCGAGATTCCCGATGTTGGGCGTGGTCGCTGTGGGCGCGCGCAGGTCGTTCAGGAATGGCTGTCGCGATTTCGCCGTGGCTCCTGTCTTGCGTCGATCCCGGCACAAACTCTGGCTATCCATTTGGGCAACCCAGTTCCCGGAGCAAATCCCGGGCAGAAGTGAAGTCGGGTATGGCGAGCCCCTCGTTCACGCGCGCGAGGACGGGCGCCAATATATCACGAGCGGCCTCGAATCCGCCCTGTCCACGCAACAGCTTGGCCAGATCGGTCGCGCCACGCACTTCCCAGAGCAGCGCTCCCTGCTCCCGTGCGAGCGACAAACTGGTTTCCAGCAGACAGCCAGAAGCCGTCGGGTCGGTCGTCAAGCGCGCGCGCAGCCGAGGGATTTCGGGCTCGCACCAGCGCTCGTTCGTCGTTTCCACAAGCTCGGCGGCGCGGCGCAACAGGGTGTCGGCGCCTTCCAGATCTCCGTGGTCCTCCATCAGTTCGGCGGCGGCAACCATGAAGAAGGTCAGCAGGTTCAGGCATCGTGTACTCTCGAAGTGATCGAGCGTGGCACGCAAGCGCTCCCGCAGCGCAGGGTCGCGGTTCGTCTGCAGATGGGCCCAGGTTACGAAGAAGACGCCCTCTCGGCTGCCACGGAAGGTCTCGTAGTCGGTCTGGTTGTCCAATAGCCGGTTGGACAATGCCAGCACGTGTTGCGCATCGCGCCGCAGCATCCCCTGCACGCATGCCCGCCTGAGACCGAGATTGAGGCTGATCGGATGCGAGAGCTTTTCGGCATCGCGGACTGCTTCCATGCTCCTGGCGGTGCCTGAATCGGGCAAGCCGAGCGTCGTCAGGCAAATGCCAAGGGCGGCGCAGGAGGACACCTTGGGATCGCGTGTGAGCGCCATTTCTCCTTCATACTGCGCGATCGCCTGCTCAAGATCGCCTCGCGCCTCGCGAAAGCGGCCAAGCAGAAGTTTCGCGTGACCACTTGATCGGTGTGCCAGGACAACCGCGTGGCGGTTGCCTGTTCGGCGACCAAGTTCGAGGGCGCGTTCGGCATACTCGACGAGTTTATCGAGCTCGGAATGGGCGAAATGATAGTTCGCCAATCCGTCATGAACGTGCAGCAACTGCTCTGTGCCGCCGAGCACCAGGCAGAGTTCTTCAGCGCGTTCGAATGTCGCGCGAACTTCTTCATCGCCTGCCCCGCGATGTTCCATCAGCGCCCGTCCCATCGCCACCTGCAGCGCGAGCTCACGGTGCTGCGTCGCCAGTGTGGCTGGAAGCTTGGCAAGCTGACGAAGGCCTTTTTGCAGATACCCGACGATCTCGATCAGCGCGAAACGGCCGGTCGCGCGGGCGGCGGCTTTCAAGTAGTAGTCAACCGATTTCTCGGCAGCACCTGCCTCGGCAAAATGCACGGCCAGCAATTCCGGGACCCTGCTGGCGGGACCGGCAGGGTCGTTCTCCAGCGCCTCCGCGTATCGCAGATGGAAAGCACGACGTCTGTCCCGCAGCATCGACGCGTAGGCCGCGTCCTGGATCAGCACGTGATAGAAAACATAAATCGCGTTGGGCGGTGGCCCCTGCGGCAGGATCACTCTCGCCTGCGTGAGCTCGTTCAATGCGCGCTCAAGCCGCTCGGTCGGCAAGCCCGAAACGACTTGCAGCATCTCGAAGGAAAACTCCCGGCCGATGACCGAACTGGCCTGCGCCACTTCCTTGCCTGCACCAAGCTGATCGAGCCTGGCTGTCAGCAACGCATTCAATGATGTGGGCACCGCGTCGCCCAAAATCGGCAGGGTCAGTGTTTGCCGAGCGCCACCTGCCTCCGGCGGCTGAGAACCCAGGATGCTTCGGGTGAGCTCTTCGAGGAACAACGGCACGCCTTGAGCGCGCTCGACAATACGGGCGACCACATCGTCCGCAAACTCACGTTCACCAGCGACCTGCCGGATGAGCACGGCCGCCTGGCTTCGGTCGAGTCCGTTGAGCAGCCGCGTCGTGACTTGCGGATGGAGCGACCACATCAATCCTCTTTCCGGTCGGGCCGAGATGAGGAGGAGCGTCGAAAAGTGTTCCACCTCATTCACGAGCGTGTCGAGCAGCGCGATCGTGGTGGGATCCGCCCAGTGCAAGTCTTCGACGATGGCGAGTAACGGCGCCTGGGAGGCGAGTGCCTTGATATGAAGCAGTACCGCCTTGAAGGTCACCTCCTTCGTGCGTTGCGAGCTCCAGCGCGCGGGAATCTCGATAGGCGCCGGAATCGACAGAAGATCGGCCAGTACGGCCGTCTCCTCCTCTCCGAGGCCCAATGTGTTCCCGAGCAGTCGTTGCAATTTGCCGAATTTCTGGACCGGCGTGTCGGTGCGAAGGAAGCTAGCCGCGCCGTCGAAATATCTGATGAGCGGATAGAGCGGTGTATCCTGGTAGTGCGGGGAGCAGGACAGGCGCAGCACCGACCGTGACGCGTCCCTGGTCCGCTCCTCGAAAGCTGCGATGAGGCGCGACTTGCCCAAGCCGGCCTCGCCAACCAGCACCACGGCCTGGCCGATCCCGCTCCGGGCCTTCGCCCAGCGGCGCTGCAGCAACCCGGCCTCGTCCTCGCGGCCAACCAGCGGCAGCTGGCCGGTGCGCAACGCTTCGAACCTGCTTTCGACGGCACTCTCCCGCAGGACAGTCCACGGCTGGACGGAGGTTGGTATTCCTTTCAGGTGCGTGGGACCGAGGTCGGCGTACTCGAACATGCCGCCGCTCAGGTGGCGGGTGACGTTGTCGATGACCACCGTGTCCGGATCCGCAAGCGTTTGCAGACGGGCAGCGAGATTCGCTGTCTCGCTGACGACCGACCATTCGAGCGAAGGTCCGGCGCCGATCAGGTCGCCGACGATCACGGGTCCAGTGGCGAGTCCCACCCGCGTGCTGAGTGTCCCCGGCGGCCCAGCGCCCGTATGCAGGTGTCCCACCGCCTCAATGATGGCCAGACCCGAGCGCACGGCCCGTTCGGCATCAACCTCATTCGCGCGCGGATAGCCGAAGAAGGCCAGGATGCCGTCGCCCATGTGCAGCGTGACCCGCCCCCCGTAGCGGACAACCAAGCCCGTCACGCACTCGCGCCAGGCATGCATGACGTCGCGGAAGTCTTCCGGTTCGAGCCGCGTGCCAAGAGTTGTGGAACCGATCAGGTCGGCGAACATTATGGTAAGCTGGCGCCGCTCAGGCTCCGGGGACCCCGGTCCGGACTCGCAAGCTGACGATTGCGCGCCGCCGGATATCGTCGCACTCTGCGCTCCGCAATCCACGCAAAACCGATTCCTCGGCGCGTTCCTGATGCCACAGGCTTGGCAGAACCAGGGCAGCGGTTCGCCGCAGTCGCCGCAAAATTTCTGGCTGCTCGCGACCCGCGTCTGACAGCGCGGGCAGTTCATGCATCTCCCTTCCAGACGAAGACTCTGGCGCTAAATTGTGGTTATCTATTATAGGATCTCAATAAGCCAGAATCGAACATAGCCAAACCGATGCACTCACGAAGTCGTGCGATTTCTATACACGAATTGCCGAGCGCAACCATTGCTGCGAGGGCGCATATCCGAAAGAATTAATGAGTTCGCAGTGATTTCGTTCGCTTACTTGATTGGAATCAACCGCTCGTGGGGAAATGCCCTTACAAACACTATCCCGCGAGACCCTATGCAGGAGACGTCCATGAGGCCGCTACCGACCAACAAGACACACGGGATCATCCACACCGTGAAGGCAAAGAAAGAGGACCTTGATAAGGTCGCCGATATACTCGGGATTCATGGCAAGGACCGGACCAGGCTTCACACGGGCGAGATACACATCGTCCGCGAGGCGGCGGACAACGAACTGAGGAAAGGTTAAGTAGAGGGAGTTGCTCCAGGCGGCACGGACGACGCGATGACCGAGGGAACATTACCCGCCACCTACAAGCAGCTGTCCGTGCTCAGGCGGGTTGGTGAACTGGGCCGCGCGCGCTGGCGTGCCGTGCCGGGCATCGAGGGCTGCGTCGGTGTCTTCCAGTTCCCGCACGACGCCACACCGATCATCGTCGAAGCTGTCTCGGGTCGTAGTATGACGATCACGCCGGGGGATATTTTCCTCGCGACACCCGGATACCGCGAATCGGTTCGCTGGACCGTAGGCGGTGTACCCGAAGGCGGTTTGGTACCGGGCGAGGACTACTGGGTCCTCGCCGAATCCGGAGTCATGGGCGATCTGGCCAGCCATTCCCCGCTGGCCAAAAGCAATCTGGGGCGAGCGAAGTATCTCGGCGCAGTCCTCGACCCGGACGGGCATCCGCTCCATCTGAAAGACTTTGCGATGCGCGCTGCGCCCGAAGCGACCGATGCAGGAGCGCCGGTCTATCTTGTGCTCGGCACCTCGGTTGAGGTGGGCAAGACGACGGCCGGACTCACGCTGCTGAGAACTTTGCGGGAAAAGGGCTATGAGCAAGTCGTCGTTCTGAAGGCAACCGGCACCACGTCGGTCACCGAAGCCGCCGTCTATCTGGATTTCGGCGCCGCCCGGGTCTTCGATTGTCTCGACTTCGGCGTGCCGACGACATTTCCATGCAGCCGCGGGGACGCACCCGAGATTTTCGGGCAGGCACTCGACCTGTGCTTGTCGATGCCTGCCGACGCGGTGCTGATCGAATGCGGCGGCGACTTTCTGGGGACATGTGTACCCGAGTTCCTTCAGTGCCTGCGTCCCCGGCGCCCCAAGCTGACCACGATCCTGGCCGCGTCCGACCCGTCCGGCGCCCTGGGCGCGAAGCATGAGCTGGAACGGATGGGCGTGACGTTGGACCTGATCACCGGTCCCTGCACCGACACGCTGACTTCGCAACAGCGCACCGAAGCGATCTGCGGGATTCCGGCCAGGAGCATGAGATCGTAAGCGGCCAGAGCGACGTGCTTGTCGGATTACGCCTCGTTCGCGCGATCGCCGCTTGGCCCCGCCGCCCGCGCGCCATCAAGAAACAGCGCGACCGCGCCCTTCACCCATCGCTGGCGACCCGCGAGGGTGAGTGGCTTCATGCCGCGACCGGCTTCTTTCGTGGGCGCACCGGTGACCAGACTCAACAACAGCCTGGTCGCCAGCGCGGTGTCGTCCAGCGCCAGGCGCCCCAGCCGGACCTCCTCCTCGAGCATTTGCGCCACCGCCCAGGCAACGCCCCGCGCGGCTTGCCCCTCGATCATCCGGTTGAGTTCGGGAAAGCGGTAGGCTTCAGCCGTGACCACCCGGAACAGCCGCACGACATCGGGATCCAAAGCGTAACTCAGAACGCGCAACGCCATATCATTGAGCCGTTCGTCAACGCTGCGATCGGTTCCGATCGTTTTGAGATCCGGACGGCGCGCGTCGAAAACCCGTTTCACGACCGCATGGAAAAGGCCTGCCTTGTCGGTGAAGCGCACATAGATTGTTCTTTTGGTCGCGCCGATCTGTCCGGCGATCTGCTCGATGGTGGTCGCACCATAACCCTGCTCCAGGAACAGCGCCTCCGCCGCCCCAAGGATCTGTTCACTGAGCTGCGCCGCGATTTCCCGAGGTGGGCGTCCCGCTCGCTTGAGCGCCAATGGTACAAGCGACGAATTCCTGATTACTGCTGTGCGTCCCATGCGCCGTTCTAGCCGGTGGAAGGCCTTGACGCCACCCGGCACCCACCGTAACTAGGATATTGAGACTTATGCGTGTCATAAATAACGTGGGTGCTGCGAAAAGCTGGCGCCCGGAGGGTAACGAGAAAGCAACAAACGGGGCGGGGTCGAATGATGTGTCTCCGTCCGCTCGACAACGTGAAGTATGCAAGTAAGCCGCGACGGGCGAATCCATGGCAAGCATATGGGCTGCAACCGGCGCGTCCGACTATTCGAAGGTGATGCGTCATGCTCGTGACTGGCAGCGTGGGTCACGCCAATCGACGCATCTGAATGATCGCAGACTGCGACTGGGGAAGAGAAACGAATGGCAGAACATACATTACGCGGCAAAGTGGCCGTGGTCGGAATCGGTGAGACAACTTACTACAAGCACAGCCAATCGCCCGACCCGGAATTTGTGCTCGCGCTGAAGGCGATTCTCGCCGCGTGCGAAGACGCCGGCATCAACCCACGGGACATCGACAGCTTCGCCTCCTACGCGAACGATCGTAACGATCCCTCCCGGCTATCCGCCGCGCTCGGCTGCAAGGAACTGCGGCTTTCCAACATGCAATGGGGCGGCGGCGGCGGCGGTGGCGCGGCGGCGATCGGCAACGCGGCGGCGGCGATCGTCACGGGTCAGGCCGAAATCGCGGTGGTTTACCGGGCCCTCGCACAAGGGCAATTCCAGCGCTATGGCCTCGCGCAGGCCGGGGGCACCGTCTCGGGCGACAACGCGCTGATCAATCCATATGGCATCTTCGTGCCGGCGCAGCGTTTTGCCCTCAAGATCATGCGCTACATGCACGAGCATGGGATCAAGCAGGAAGCGTTGCGTGCACTGGCGCTGGCTTCCTATCACCACGCGCAGTCGAACCCGCGTGCGGTGATGTATGGCCGGCCGCTGACCGAAGAAGCCTATGAAGCGTCGCGCTGGATCGCCGAGCCTTATCACCTGTTCGATTGCTGCATGGAAAATGACGGCGCGGCTGCGGTGGTGCTGGTTTCGGCCGAACGCGCGAAGGATTTCAAGAACAAGCCGGCCTACGTTCTCTCCGTCGCCCAGGGCTCGGATCACCGCAACGCCGCGCGCTCGTTCAACGCGCCCGATTTCCACTCCTCCAGCTTCGGCCCGGTGGCGCCGCATCTGTGGGAAATGGCCAAACTCGGCCCCAAGGACGTCGACGTGCTGCAAAGCTATGAGAATTTCACCGGCGGCGTCCTGATGAGCCTGACCGAACACGGTTTCGTCCATCCTGACGAATGCAACGAGTTCCTCAAGCTAGAGAACCTGATCGCGCCATCAGGCAAGCTGCCGCTGAACACCAGCGGCGGCAACCTCGCCGAGTGCTACATGCACGGGCTGGAATTGCAGATCGAGGCGGTGCGGCAGTTGCGCGGCACGGCAACGTCGCAGGTGCCGAACGCCAAGGTGGCGGGGGTGATCGCCGGCCCGATGGTGACACCTGTATCGACGATGATTTTCGGTTCCGAGGAGACCCTGTGATGTCCTATCTGCCGAAGGGGCTCCCGGAGCCCGTCACCGAGACCGACAAGCTGGACCAACCGTATTGGGAGGGCACGCGCGCGGGCAAGCTGAAGGTGCAGCGCTGCGGCGCCTGCAATACCTGGCAGTGGGGACCGGAATGGATTTGCCACAACTGCCGTTCCTGGGACATGAAATGGGTCGAGGTCGAACCCAAAGGCAAGATCTGGACCTGGACCCGCTGCTGGCATCCGGTGCATCCGGCGCTCAAAGCCGCCGGCCCCTACATCGCGGTCCTGGTCGAACTGCCACATGCCGGCAATATCCGCATGCTGGGCAACCTGCTGGGTGACCCGCATCAGACGGTGACGATCGGTGCGCCGGTCACGGCTGTGTTCGAACCGCATGATGACGCCAAGACGCCGTACACGCTCGTGCAGTGGAAGCTGGCATAGAGCGAACAAACGGGCGGGCGGGACAGTGTATCCCGCCCGCCAGCCGATCCCCGTCGTCAACCGGCTTCGGTCCGCGGATCAGGCATGAAGCCGAAACAAAAAGCATAGAGCGAGGGTGACGACCGAATGTACATTGCTGACCACGCAGCAGACCGCCCCGATCGTCCGGCGCTGATCAATGGCGCGACCGGGGAAATCCTGACCTATCGCGACCTCAACGAACGCTCGAACCGGCTGGCCAATCTTTTCCATTCGCATGGGCTGCGGCGTGGAGACCATATCGCGCTGTTCCTTGAGAACAACATGCGGTTCATGGAGATCTGCTGGGCGGCATTGCGTTCGGGCCTCTATTACACGACCATCAATCGCTATCTCACCGCCGAGGAGGCGGCCTATATCGTCAACGATTGCGGGGCGAAAGCGCTGGTGACGTCCCTCGCCCGCGGTGAAGTCGCGGCCGCTCTGCCGCCGCTCATGCCTGGCTGCGCGCTGCGGCTGATGGTGGACGGCGTCGTGCCCGGCTGGGAGTCGTATGAGGACGCGGTCGCACCCCAACCGGCAACCCCGCTTGATACGGAATGGCTGGGCGACGCGATGCTCTACAGCTCTGGCACGACTGGCCGGCCTAAGGGCATCAAGCGACCGCTACGGGATTTGACCGTCGCCGAAGAGCCGAACTGGCAATCCACGATGCGGCATTACGGCTTCGACAGCGACACGGTCTATCTGTCGCCGGCACCGCTCTACCACGCCGCACCGATCACCTATTCGCTGATGGTTCAGCGCGCCGGCGGAACAGTCGTGGTGATGCCACGCTTCGATGCGCTCGAGTCGTTGCGTCTCATCGAACGGTACGGCGTGACACACAGCCAGTGGGTGCCGACGATGTTCGTGCGGATGCTTAAGCTGCCGAAAGCCGAACGCGAGCCATTCGATCTCTCCAGTCACCGCATCGCGATTCACGCCGCTGCCCCGTGTCCGGCCGAGGTCAAACGCCAGATGATCGAATGGTGGGGGCCGATCATCCATGAGTACTACGGCGCCACCGAGGGCATCGGCAGGACGCAAATCAGCACGCCCGAATGGCTCGCGCGCCCCGGATCGGTCGGCAAGGCCGCCATCGGCATCTTGCATATCTGCGACGAAACAGGCGTTGAAATGCCGATCGGAGAGTGCGGACTGATCTATTTCGAGCGAGACGCCATGCCGTTCGCCTATCATAACGACACTGAGAAAACCCGCGGCGCGCAGCACCCGATCCACCTGAATTGGGCGACGACGGGCGATATCGGCTACCTCGACGCGGACGGCTATCTGTTCCTGACGGATCGCAAGGCGTTCATGATCATTTCGGGCGGGGTGAACATCTACCCGCGGGAGATCGAGGATGTATTCGTCATCCATCCCAAGGTCCGTGACGTCGCCGTCTTCGGCGTGCCGAACGAGGAGATGGGAGAAGAAGTCAAAGCCGTGATCGAGCCGGCCGGCGATGTCGAGCCATCTCCGGCGCTCGCCGCCGAGCTCTTGACATTCGTTGCCGGCAAAATCGCCCGGTACATGGTGCCCAAGAGCGTCGACTTCGTCGATGAACTGCCAAGGCTGCCAACCGGGAAGCTCTACAAGCAGGCGCTGCGAGATAGGTACTGGGCGAATGCCGGCCGGCCGAACCCAGTTTGAACCCGGCGCGCACCAGAAAGATTTTTGGCGCATGCCCATCGGAGAAATAGAATGAACCTGGACTTTTCAGAGGAACAGAAGCAACTCCGAGAGCAGGCACGCCGGTTTCTCGCCGATCGGTGCCCGCCCGCCGCGGTGCGTACGGTCCTTGAAGGTGGGGCGCCCTACGATCGCGCGCTCTGGCGCACGATCGCCGAGATGGGATACCTCGGCACCGCGATACCCGAGGCGTACGGTGGCCTCGGCATCGGTCATCTGGAACTGTGTGTGATCGCCGAGGAACT
>JARLIN010000536.1 GCA_031291715.1 Rhodopila sp.
CCTGGGCATGGACGAAAACCTACCCATCGTCGATGCCCACCATCACTTGTGGGACCTCGACTCCGCCCTCCGCTATCCCTGGCTGGAATCCGGCGAGCACGCCTGGCTTGGCGATTACTCCCGCATTCGACGCAGTTACCTGCCGGCCGAATACCGGCGCGATACCGCGCTGCATAACGTCGTCGCTACCGTTCATGTCGAGGCGGAATGCGACCGAAGCCTGCAGCTCGCAGAAACCGAATGGCTGACCCGCATCGCGGCGGAAACCGGCATGCCAAACGCCATCGTCGCGCACGCCTGGGTCGACACCCCGAACGCCGAGGACATCATCGCTGCCCAGGCCGCCAACCCGATGGTCCGCGGCATCCGCACCAAGCCGGTGATCGCATCCGGCCCGAACGACTGCGTGCGCGGCGAAAAGCGCAGCCTGCAAGACTCCGCCTGGCGCAAGGGCCTCGGCCTGCTGACGAAATACAACCTGTCCTGGGATCTGCGCGTCCCCTGGTATCACCTGGAAGAAGCAGCCGAAGTCTGCCGCGAACACCCCAACATGCGCATTGTCCTGAACCATACAGGCTACCCGCTGGACAGGTCGAAGGAGCAGCTTGCGGTGTGGAAGCGCGGCATGGAGGCATTAGCGTCGTGCCCGCATGTCTGGTGCAAGATCTCCGGGCTGACCGTTGCCGGCCAACCGTGGACGCTGCAGGTCAACGGTGCGGTGATCCGCGAGACGATCGGCATGTTCGGCGTCAACCGCTGCATGTTCGCCTCGAACTATCCGGTGGATAGCGTGAAAGCGAGCTGGGACTGGATCTACTCACAGTTCAAGTACGTCACGGCGGGCCTGCCGATAGAGGACCGGCGGAAACTCTTCGCCGAGAATGCGCTGGCGTTCTACCGAATCGATCTGCCTTTCATGGATGGGTCGCGGCCTTATTCCAGCAGCCTGAAGTCTTGACCCGCCAGTCGAATGACGAGCCGCTGGTACCTTTTGGGCGTTTTCACCAATCGGCATGGCGCGCATGCGGATTGAACATACGATGGGTCACTTCCGTGGCCGCTCAGCACCACCGCATCTTGTACCTTACTTCAAAGGAACGATATGCCTTTCTTTCCCGAGACTGGATCGCCCAGCCAAAGTGGTACGGGTGGCATATCTCTGGGAGAATGGCCGCCGCTTGCGGCGCACGTAGCCCTTTGAACAGGTTGTTCCACTTACGCTAACCGCGCTGGTCTCAGCGCGGTTTTTTGCAATGCTCCCGCACCACGTAGCGAATCCGCGTTCGGTTGAATTCAAATTTTCTAACTCTGATCAATAGGAATTTGATTCCGTGCAGGAGATACCTGCCGGACTCTGCCAACGAATTTCGAATCGAAGCCGATCTAACCTACGCGAAATTTAATTCGTCCGGGCCTACAGGCAGCGCGATAATGACGAATGAGTTACGCAACCGGAGGCTTTATGAAAGCACCAGTCGAACCTTCACGACGGGAGGTCCTGGGAACGGTCGCTGTCCTGGTGCTCGCGTCCGGTTTTCTTCCAGGCGCGATGGAGAGAGCCTTGGCGGCTTCTCCCGCCGGTGTGACGACAAAACCGATATTCTGGGATATATCGAAGTCCTTGACCGGACAGCCGGAGCCTGATCCGGGACTTGGCAATCGGCTATATGCCGTTCTGGACGAAAATTACCATGATCTTGACGCCAAGCTGACTCTCGTCAGTGAGCTGTTGGCCAAGCAAGACAGCGGAAGCGGCCTGCGCCAGGCGGCGGAAGCGCAACAGGCGGGGCTTGGCGCGTTGGTCGATGATCTGGTCAACGGCTGGTATCTCGGTGTCGTTGGGCCGCCCGCCAAGCGCCGATGCATCGCCTTCGAAAACATCGTCAGCTACCGGGTCGTCGACAAGGCCCTCCCGATCCCCAGCTATTGCGGCGGCGCTCCAGCTTTCTGGAGCGTGCGGCCAGCCGGAATTTAGCAAATGATTTCTGAACTTTCTGCCGACGTCGTCGTCATTGGCTCCGGTGTCGCCGGATCTCTTGCTGCCCTGAAGATCGCCCGAAAGGGCGCATCGGTTCTGATCCTTGAATCGGGTCCACGTTTCCGGCGTAGCGAGCTTGTCGAGAACTTCCGCAACGCGCCGTATAAGGGCGACTTCATGGAGCCCTATCCAGCCAAGCCATGGGCACCACAACCGAAATTCACGCCGACGGACAACAACTATCTGATCCAGAAGGGGCCAGATCCGTATCACGCCATGTATGTGCGCGGTGTTGGTGGAACGACATGGCACTGGGCAGGACAGGCATTTCGTCTCCTACCCAACGATTTCAAAATCAAATCTCGTTATGGGGTCGGGCGTGATTGGCCGATCTCTTATGATGACCTTGAGCCCTTCTATTACGAGGCCGAGTTCGAGATGGGCGTTTCGGGTGATACCGACCTGGACTCGCCCCGCACGAAACCGTATCCGCTGCCTCCGATCCCGCTGCCTTTCGGTCTGCAACGGATCAAGGAAAGGCTGGCCGGATCGCCCTATGAGGTGACGATCGGGCCACAGGCGCGTAACAGCATCCCCTATGATGGCCGCGCGGCCTGCTGCGGCAACAACAACTGCATGCCGATCTGCCCGATCGATGCCCAGTATCATGGCGGGATCTCGGCCGCCAAAGCCGAGGCCGCCGGAGCACGAATCATCGCCAATGCGGTTGTCTACAAGATCGAGCCCGATGCGAAGGGGCGGATTGCGGCCGTCCACTATCTTGATCCCGACAAAGTCTCCCATCGTGTGACCGGCAAGACCTTTATTCTCGCCGCGAACGGGTTGGAGAGCCCGAAACTCCTGCTGATCTCGGCCAGCGACAAATATCGGAACGGCATTGCCAACAGTTCCAACATGGTCGGTCGGAACCTGATGGATCATCCGGGCAGTTCGGTCGAGTTCATGGCGGACGAGCCGGTCTGGTATGGGCTCGGCCCGCAGCGTCCGGGCAGTATCAACAATACGCGCGACGGCACCTTCCGGGCCGAGCGGTCCCCTTTACGCATCGATCTGGCAAACACGTCGCCAGTCCGGTACTTGACCGAGAAACTGACCGCACAAGGCTATTACGGCGAGGCGCTGAACAAGAAGATCGTCGAGCAAGCTGGACATTATGTGCTGTTGAAGAGCCTGTTCGAGATGCTTCCAGATCCCGAGAACCGGATCGTCGCAAGTGCGACCGAGAAGGACGCCTGGGGCATTCCCCGCATGGAAGTCCACTACAAATTCCCGGACTATGTGCACCGCGGATACGAGCAGGCGAAACAAGATTTCCAGGAGATCGTCACACGCTTGAACGGTACTGGCGCCGTCTACAGCGCGCGCGGCGCGTATGACAATAATCAGCACATCACCGGCACTATGATCATGGGTTCGGACCCGAAGAACTCCGTGGTTGATGGTGACGGCCGCACACATGATCACGAGAACCTGTTCATTTGCGGCACAGGCGTGATGCCGTCCTGCTCCACCGTCAACTCCACGTTGACTGGAACAGCGCTGGCCATGCGCACGGCCGAAAAGGTTCTGACCACCGTCTGAACCTGGTGTCCTGCACCCGACGTGTCGTCGTACATTTTGACGGAGCTCGGGGACCAGCAGGCCACTGAAAATAAATAGCTAGACCGTTATCGCCGGAGACACGAACTGAACCGCCCCGGGTTTGCCGGAGGCTGATTTAGGCAAATTATGCGGCGATCTTCATCTGGTCCACCATGGCGAAATATTCTTGTTCGGCCTCGGCCGGTGGGATGTTTCCGATAGGCTCCAGAAGGCGGCGGTGGTTAAACCAGTCGACCCATTCGAGGGTTGCGAACTCGACGGCCTCCAACGATTTCCATGGTCCGCGCCGATGGATCACGGCGGCCTTTTAAAGACCGTTGATGGTCTCGGCGAGCGCGTTGTCATAGCTGTCGCCAACGCTGCCGACGGATGGTTCGATACCAGCCTCCACCAGACGCTCGGTGTATTTGATCGAGACATACTGGCTGCCTCGATCGCTGTGATGGACAAGCCCACTGCGATGCAGTGGACGCCGGTCGTGCAGCGCCTGCTCCAAGGCGTCGAGGACGAAGCTCGCATGCGCGGTGCGGCTGACCCGCCAACCGACAATGCGCCGAGCGAATGTATCGATGACAAACGCAACATAGACAAAGCCTTGCCAGGTCGCCACGTAGGTGAAATCCGAGACCCAGAGCATATTTGGCGCCGCCGCCTGGAACTGGCGATTGACGCGATCCAACGGGCAAGGTGTCGCCTTGTCACTGATCGTCGTCCGGACCGGCCTGCCGCGGATCACGCCTTGCAAGCCTAGGGTTCGCATCAGCCGCTCCACCGTGCAGCGGGCAACTTCAAGGCCTTCGCGCCGCAACTGCCGCCAGACCTTACGCGCGCCGTAGACCTCGAAGTTTTCGCTGAACACACGTCCGATATCGGCCTGGAGAGCCTCATCCCGCTTGGCGCGGCCTGACCGCTTC
>JARLIN010000537.1 GCA_031291715.1 Rhodopila sp.
CCCTGGGCGGCTGAGAACCTCACCGACCGGCTTGCCGGATGCGGGAGGATCAGCGCATCCGCAGCGAATAAGTCCTCAGTCAATGCAAGATGCCGTCCGACGATCGGCGACGGTCGATCCGTCTCGGTCAGCAGTCCACCCACCACACCCCGCATCGGCCCAGTCTCCTCGGCGTCGAAGGTAAGCGCATACGCGTCCTTGGCCACACCAGGGACCAGCGGCCACCTGAACGCCGGGTGGGCGCCCATCGAGGCCGGAAGCACTTCGTCGTCGGTATTCGTAACGGTAAAGGTGATCTCGAGCGTCGCGCCTGTCATGGCGTACCTGACCTCGAACCGGAACCCGAAAGGATACATTGCCCGCGTCTGTGCATCATCGCTCAGCGCCAACAGGCACCCGGTCGGAGAGCGCTCAACCCACGCAAAGCGCCGGTCGCGCGCGAAGCCATGCTGCGTCAGCCGAAAGGGCCGGCCGCGGTGCACCAATGTGTCGTCTCGCAGGCGGCCCACGATCGGAAACAGCACAGGCGCGTGACGCGGCCATACTGGAGCCGCCGACCACAAGTAATCCACGCCGGTTCTATCGCGCAGCGCGCAAAGCTCCGCGCCGTCCGCCGTGACACTGGCCGCCAGGTCGGCCGTCGCGAACGTATGCCTGTCCGGGTCATCGCGCTTCATGCGGCCGCTCCTGTGCGGGAGAGCATAGAGCCCAGTCTGATTTCCGTGTTAATGCCGGAAATCGCCCGGCTCAACAATTTATCACGCTTGCCGCTCGATGGTTCCGATATACTTCCAGCGGCTATTCGCGGCAGTCAGTGAGGAACCCACGACGGCGGATAGAACAGAGACGCGGGGAGAGCCAACCGATGGACTCCGCAAAGTTGTGACTTTGACTTATGCTATATTTTGGGCATCTGTGGTCGCGCTATTGGCATTGTGGTTACGATTGTATGGCTGCTTGTATGGCCAACTGCGCGATCCGCCCCGCTGAATAGACATCTTTTTTCTCATTCCTCCACCACACCGCTGTCGTCGGCGTCGAGCGTGAAGGCGGCGGCCATCAGCGCCCGCGTGTAATCGTGGCGTGGCCGCGCGAGCACATCATCGGCCGGCCCCTCCTCGACCACCCGGCCATGGCGCAGCACCACGATGCGATGCGCCAGCGCCCGAACCACCCGGAGATCATGACTGATGAACAGATAGCCGAGGCGATGGTCGCATTGCAGTTGCTGCAGCAGATCGACGATCTGAGCCTGCACCGACATGTCCAGCGCGCTGGTCGGTTCGTCCAGCACCACGAAGCGCGGCTTCAGCACCATGGCACGGGCAATGGCGATGCGCTGGCGCTGGCCGCCGCTGAACTCGTGCGGGTAGCGGTCGCCGACATCCGCGGCGAGACCGACCTCCTCCAGCGCCGCCGCCACCCGGACGCCGCGCTGCGCGCGTGACAGAGATGGCTCATGCACCGTCAGGCCCTCGGCGACGATCTCCGCCACGGTCAGCCGCGGCGACAGGCTGCCGAACGGGTCCTGGAACACGATCTGCATGTCGGCGCGCAATTGCCGCAGGCTCTTTTTGTCGAGGCCGGCCAGGTCCGTGCCGGCGAAGCGGATGCACCCCTCCGCCTGTACCAGTCGGAGCAGCCCATAGCCCATGGTGGATTTGCCGGAGCCGCTCTCGCCCACCAACCCGACGGTCTCACCCTCGTGGACGACCACATTGACGCCGTCTACGGCGCGAACATACCCCACTGTCCGGCGCAGGACGCCACGGCGGATCGGGAAATGCACCCGCACGTCCGTCCCCTGCATAAGCGTGACGGCGTCGGGGCGCAGCGGCAACGGCCGGCCGCGCGGCTGGGCGGCCAGCAGCATCCGCGTGTAGGGATGGCGGGGCGCGTCGAACACCTCCGACACCAGGCCGGCCTCCACCATTGCCCCGTCCTTCATCACGCAGACCCGGTCGGCGTAGCGCCGCACGATCGCCAGATCATGGCTGATCAACAGCAGCGCCAGGCCGCGGACGGATTTTTCCGCCGCCAGCAGCTTCAGGATCTGCGCCTGGATGGTGACGTCGAGTGCGGTCGTCGGCTCGTCCGCAATCAGCAAGGCGGGATCGTTGGCCAGCGCCATCGCGATCATCACCCGCTGCCGCTGCCCGCCGGAAAGCTGATGCGGAAACGCGTCGAGCCGGTGCGCCGCGTCAGGAAACCCGACCTCGTTGAGCAGTTCGATGACGCGCGCCCGCGCCGCGTCCGGAGTCACCCGCCGGTGCAACTGCACGGCCTCGGCGATCTGTTGGCCGATCCGGGTCAGCGGATTGAGGCTGGTCATCGGCTCCTGGAACACCATGCCGGCGACGCCGCCGCGCAGCCGTCGCAGCAGCCTGTCCCCGGCCCCGATCACGCTCTGACCATCGACCACCGCGCGACCGCCGCAGGTGGCACCCGACGGCAGCAACTGCAGCAGCGACAGCGCCGTAAGCGACTTGCCGGAGCCACTCTCGCCGACCAGCGCCAGGGTTTCGCCGCGGTCCAGCGTGAAGCCGACCCGGTCCACCACGGTGCGGCTGCCAAAGGCAACGGTCAGGTCTTCGACTGTCACGAGACTCATTGGGGCGAACCGGTCAACGGCGTCTTGCGCGGATCGAACGCATCACGCACCGCCTCGCCGATAAACACCAGCAGGGTGAGCAGCCCGCCCAGCACCACGAACGCGGTGATTCCAAGCCAGGGGGCCTGCAGATTGTTCTTTCCCTCCGACACCAGCTCACCCAGCGACGGCGACCCCGGCGGCAGGCCGAAGCCGAGGAAATCCAGACTGGCGAGGATGGTGACCGAGCCGGACAGGGTGAACGGCAGGAAGGTCAGCGTCGCCACCATGGCATTGGGCAGGATATGCCGCCACATCACCGCCGCATCGGACACGCCCAGGGCCTTGGCCGCACGGACATAGTCCAGGTTGCGGCCGCGCAGGAACTCGGCCCGCACCACGCCTGTCAGATTCATCCAGCTGAACAACAGAAGAAAGACCAGCAAGATCCAGAAGCTCGGCGTGATGATGCTGGCGAGAATGATCAGCAGATAGAGCTGTGGCATCCCGGACCAGATCTCGATGAAGCGCTGGAACAGCAGATCAACCAGGCCACCACGATAGCCCTGGATGGCGCCGGCGGCGATGCCGACCGCCGACGAAATCGCCGTCAGGATGAACCCGAACAGCACCGAAATGCGAAACCCATAGATGACGCGCGCCAGCACGTCGCGCGCCTGGTCATCGGTCCCCAGCAGATTCTTGCCGTCCGGGGGCGAGGGCGCGGGCGTCGGCAGCCGCTTCACCACCGTGTCGTAGGAGTAGCGGATCAACGGCCAGACCATCCAGCCGCGGGCGTTAATCGCCGCCTGCACTTCAGGATCAGTGTAGTCCGCCTCGGTCGGCATGAAGTCGGCGCCGAAGGTATCCTCGCTGTAGTCCCGCAGCACCGGCACATACCATTGCCCGTCGTAGCGGATCAGGAGCGGGCGGTTGTTGGCCAGCAGTTCGGCGAACAAAGTCAGGCCGAACAATCCCAGGAAAATCCACAGCGACCAGTATCCGCGCTTATGGGCGCGGAAGATCGCCAGTCGCCGGCGCGTCAGCGGCGAGATATGCATTATTGCCTGGCCTCGAAATCGATGCGCGGATCGACCACGGTGTACAGCATGTCGCCAACGATCTGCATCAGCAGGCCAAGCAGGGTGAACACATAAAGCGTGCCAAACATCACCGGGTAGTCGCGCCGGATCGCCGATTCGAATCCCAGCAGCCCGAGGCCATCGAGCGAAAAGATGATCTCGACCAGCAAAGCGGAAGAGAACAGGATGCCGATGAAAGCCGACGGAAACCCGGCGATGATCAGCAGCATCGCGTTGCGGAATACATGGCGGTACAGGATGCGCTGCTCGCTGGCGCCTTTGGCACGCGCGGTGACGACGTATTGCTTTCGAATCTCCTCCAGGAAGCAGTTCTTGGTCAGCACCGTCAGCCCGGCGAAGCCGCCGACCACGATCGCCGTCGTTGGCAGCACTATGTGCCAGAGATAATCCGCGACGCGGGCCGGAACGCCCCAGGACTCAGAGCCGGCGCTGTGCAGCCCGCGTAACGGGAACCACTGCACGAAGCTGCCGCCGGCGAACAGCACGACCAGCAGGATGGCGAACAGAAATCCCGGCACAGCATAGCCGATCAGCACGGCGGCACTGCTGACCACATCGAAGCGGCTGCCGTCGCGCACCGCCTTGGCGATGCCAAGTGGAATCGAGACGAAATAGACCAGGAGCGTCGACCACAATCCGAGCGAGATCGAGACCGGCATCTTCTGCTCTATCAGCCGCAGCACCGGCTCGTCGCTAAAGAAGCTGCGCCCGAAATCGAAGGTCAGGTAACCGCGCAGCATCAGCACGAAACGCTCGGGGGCGGGCTTGTCGAAGCCGAACATCCGCTTGATGTCAGCAAGCACATGCGGGTCGAGGCCACGGGCGCCGCGATAGCTGCTGTCGCCTGACGGCATCGTCTCGGCCGCGCCGGCGCCGGTCATCCGCCCGGTGACGGCGCCGCGCCCCTTCAATTCGGCGACCATCTGCTCCACCGGGCCACCAGGAGCGAACTGCACGACCGCGAAGTTGATGGCAATGATGCCGAACAGCGTCGGGATCACAAGCAGCAGGCGACGAAGAAGATAGGATGCCATCAGTGCAGGGTACCATCGAATTCAGCTGCGCACATCATGGTCCGTTGCGCCGGGCCGCATCGGTGGCGGCGGCCCGCACCGGGTCCACCCACCAGCTGTCGAATGCGAGCCCGGTGCGCACCGGCTTGTCCGGCCGGCCGAAGCGGTCCCAATAGGCGACCCGAACGGATTGCAGATACCAGTGCGGCACCACGTACCAGCCGGCCAGCAGCACCCGGTCAAGCGCATGGGTGGCGACCACCAGGTGCGCGTAGTCCGGGGCGGAGACGACCTGATGCACGAGGTCATCGATCACCGGGCTGCAGACCCCCATCAGGTTCCAGCCGCCTTCCGGCTTCATGCTGTCGCAGGTCCAGTAGCCGGTCTGCTCATTGCCTGGGCTCTCGGACTCGCCGAACGTGACCACGATCATGTCGTAGTCATAGGTGTCGGTCAGCCGCTGAAACTGCGCCGGATCGACCGTCCGCACCCGCGCTTCGATCCCCAGCCGCGACAGCCATTGCACATACGGCAGGGCCACGCGCTCGAACGCCGGCTGATCCAGCAGGATCTCGAAGCTGAACGGCTGGCCCTCGGCATCGACCAGCTTCCGGTCACGCACTTTCCACCCGGCCTGCTCCAGCAGCGCCATCGCACCGCGCATCGTCTCGCGGTTGTTGCCGGACCCGTCGGATACCGGAAGCTGGAACGGCGTGGTGAACAAATCGGGCGGCAGCTGGTCGCGATATTTGTCCAGCAATGCCAACTCGGCCCCCTGGGGGATGCCGCTGGAAGCGAGGTCGCTGTTGCTGAAATAGCTTCTGGTCCGGGTATAGTTGCCATAGAACAGGTTGGCATTGGCCCATTCGAAATCGAACACCATCGCCAGCGCATGCCGCACCCGGACATCCTTGAACAGCGGCCGGCGCGTGTTCATGCCGAAGCCCTGCATCCCTGTCGGCAGCCGGTGGGGCAGCAACTCCTTCTTCACCAGCCCCTTCTGCACCGCCGGGAAGTCGTAGGCGGTGGCCCAATCCTTGGCGATGTTCTCCTCGCGGAAATCGATCTGCCCGGCCTTGAACGCCTCCAGCGCCACCGTCCCGTCGCGGAAATATTCGGTGCGCCGCGTGTCGAAATTGGCGAGCCCGCGCATCACCGGCAGGTCCTTCGACCAGACATCGGGCACGCGCTCCATCGACAGGCTGCGGCCGAACTCGAAGCGGCCAACCCGGTAGGGGCCGGAGCCGAGCGGCGGGTCGGTCAGCGGCTTATCGAAGTCGCGCCCGGCCCACCAATGCTTCGGCAACACCGCCATCTGGCCAAGAATCAGCGGCAGTTCGCGATTCAAATTGGACTTGAAGTGGAACACCACTCGGCGCGGCCCCTCGACCGTCACCGAGGCGACGTCGGCGTAGTATTGTCGGAAGAACGGACGGCCCTTCTCGCGCAAAGTTTCGAAGGTCCAGGCGACATCCTCGGCGGTGACTGGTGTGCCGTCGTGAAACTTCGCCTCCGGCCGCAATTCAAAGGCAACGCCCATGCGGTCGGCCGGCAGTTCGATCACCTGCGCGAGCAGGCCGTATGCGGTCTCGGCTTCGTCCACGTTGTCCTTCAACAGCGTGTCCCAGACCCGCGCCGCCTCCAAGGCAGGGGTACCGCGGACGATGAACGGGTTGAAGCTGTCGAATGTGCCGATAGCGCTGAGCGCGACCTCGCCCCCTTTGGGCGCGTCAGGGTTCACATAAGGAAAAAACTTGAAGTCCGGCGGCAGCGACGGGGCCCCCAGCAGCGAAATGCCATAGGTGCGTAGCGGTGCCTCAGCCGCGGTCGCCGGCGCGGCCTGCGCCGCCGTGAGAGGCGTTTGGGCATAGCCCGTCCCCGCGCAGGCGAGCAGCCACACTGCCACTCCAACCCCCCATTTCACGCGCATCCCACGGCTCCTGCACTTTCCGGCATGATAGCGGTCATCACCCCTGTTCGTCAGCTGTGCTCACCAGGGTCAGCCCCCCAAGGCTTAACCAACGTCACTCAACCAACCTCGTCGGCGGTGCACCGTAGCGGCGATCAAGCGGCCGACAGCGCCGGGTCGCCGGTTACCAGCGCAAAGCCCGGCCGGAGGAAGCGCTTCGTTACCCGAGGGATCGAGGACGCGTCACGACGTATGCCAGCCGTATTGCTGCGGCTTGCGTCCGGCCGCGTGGTGAAGTCTCACGTTGACCAGCGCGGGACCGGGATAGGCCATCGCCGCATCCAACGCGCCGCGCAGATCTTTGGGGTCCTCGATGTACCAACCCTTGCCTCCGAACGCCTCCATCATCTTCTCGTAGCTCGTACCGATCGTTAGCACGCGCGGCGGTAGCTGCCCTCGATCCTCCGGAAATTCGGCGATACCACCGCCGATACCGCCGTTGTTCAGCACCACCACCTTTACCGGCAGCCGGTAGCGGCACGCGGTCTCCATCTCCATGCCGGAGAAGCCGATCGCCGAGTCCCCCGAAACCGAGATGATCGGCCGATCCGGATGGACCACCGCTGCGGCGATGGCGAAGCCCATCCCGACGCCCATCGTGCCGTAGCTGCCAGCGTCCAGCCGCAGCCGCGGCGCTGTGTTGGGCAACTGGGTGCGGCCAATATCCATCGTATTGGCGCCCTCACCGATGATTACCGCGTTCTTCGGCATCCACGCGCTGATGTCTTTCAGGGCCCGATAGTAGTTGGTCGGCGTCGAATTGTCGTCGATCATCGGCTGGATCTGTTTCGCATTCGCCGCCGACTTCTCGGCGATGGCCGCGCGCCATGGCGTATCCTTCGGATAGAACCACTGCCGATCGGCCAGCGCCTTATTGAGCTGACCCACCACCGCCCTGCCGTCGCCGACCAGCGCCACCTCTGCCGGCACATTGTTGCCGATCGCCTCCGGCGAGATGTCCAACTGCACGATACGCACTTTCTTGTTGAACCGCGGCGGCAGCCCGAAATGCATGATCCAGTTCAGCCGGGCGCCCAACAGGAAAATGACGTCGGCCTCCTGCAGCGCATGACTGCGCGCCGCGCCCACCGACAGCGGATGCGTATCGTCCATCACGCCCTTGCCCATTGGCGACGCGAGGAACGGAACCTGCGTCCGTTCGATAAAGGCACGCACCGCGTCCTCCGCCCGCGACCAGGCCATGCCCTTGCCGACGATCACCAGCGGCCTTTCCGCCGATTCCAGGACATTCAGCGCCTTGTCGATGTCTTCATCCATCGCCTGCATGCGCGGCGGTTCCGGGATCGTGGCGGCCTGATGGACCTTCTCCTCCTCGACCTCGCCCAGGATGATGTCGTCGGGCATGTCGAGATAGGTCGCACCCGGACGGCCGTAGATCGACTGCCGTACCGCCATTTCCACGTAGAACGGGATGCGGTGCACATGTTCGACCGCATGCGCAAACTTGCAGAACGGCGAGGCGATCTGCACCTGCCGTTCCTCCTGGAAGGCGCCCATCCCGTTCTGGTAGGTGGGCGAGGCGCCGCCGATCAGGATCATCGGCCAGCAATTCTGTTGCGCATTCGCCAACCCCGCGAGGCCATGCACGACACCGGGGCCCGAAACGACCAGCGCGGCGCCCGGCCGACCCGTCATGTATCCCACGGCTTGCGCGGCGTAGGAGGCGGACTGCTCGTTCCGCATGCCGATATAGGTAATTCCCGCCTTCTGCGCGGCCACCGCGATGGGTGCCACCGGGAAGCCGACGATACCGAACATGTAGTCGACGCCCTGTTGCTTCAGGCTGCGGGCCATCAAGGTGGCGCCATCGATCTTGCTCATGATTTCCCCCCATCGATGCGGCTGGACGTTGATTGGCGTGCGGATGCTGTCAGGATCCGGGTATCGGAGGCCGCATTACTGGAAAGATTGAGCGCTTATTCCACGGCTGGATAGCCGGGGGCGGCCGGGAGGCCGAAAAGGCGCGCATTTGTTATCGCGACGGGTGATACCAGCCCGCGCGAAGACGAACACACCAGCCGCCGTCCCATGGTCGTCCTGGCCGGACTTGATCCGGCCATCCGTGTCGGGCCGACTTATTGATGAATAACCATTTACCGAGGTGCAACGGGTGCCCGGATCATGATGGGTACTTTACCGAGTCTTCGGCATCTCAAATCCGGCGTCGCGTTCGATGTATTTCACGATCGCGGTCAGGTCCTCGTGGGCCGCGCCTTGATGCATGGCGTGCTTGAACACCAATCGCGCCGCCTGGCACACCCACATCGGCACACCGAGGTCTTCCCCCTGCGCGATCGCGAGGTCGATGTCCTTCATCAGAATGTGCATCTCGGCACCATAGTCGAAACCGCGGGTCAGCACGGAAACCGGGAATTTCGACTCCGTCGCACTGTTCCGCCCGCTGCCGGCGTTGATCGCGCTCAGCATGACCTCGGGATCGAGCCCGCCCTTCGCCCCCATCACGAACGCCTCTGCCGTCGCCGCCAGGGCAACTGCGGAGAGGATGTTGTTGGTCAGTTTCAGCACCTGCGCCGCGCCCGGCTTGTCCCCGGCCACGGTCAGGGTGCGGCCCCACAACGAAATCATCGGCCGCACCCGCGCCACCGCCGCCGGATCGCCAGAGACCATGACGGACAACGTGCCCGCCCGCGCACCCGGCGGTCCCCCGGAGATCGGGCAATCGACCACGGTGACACCCCGTGCCGCCATGGCTTGCTCGATCTCCTTCACGAACGGAACACCAACGGTGCAGGTGTTGACCAGCAACTTCATCGCACTGCCCTCGGCCAGCCCATTCGCACCGAAAGCCACGGCACGGAAAGCAGCCAGCGTAGGCAGCGAGACGAAAACGATCTCACACTGGTCCGCGAGATCCTTGGGCGAGGCAGCCCGTCGCGCCTGCCGTTCCAGCAGCGGCAGCATTGCCGCCTCCCGGATATCGTAAACCGTCAGGCGATGCCCACCATCCAGCAGTTTGCCGGCCATGGGCAGGCCCATGTTCCCGACGCCAAGGTATCCCGCGTCCATCGTTTCCTCCCGCCGTAGGTGTCAGGGCGTCGTCAAGCGATAAACCCGCGCCGCGGTACCGCTGTACAGCGCCGTCTTTTCGGCCGCCGATGCGCCGGCGGTGATGCGCTTGAACGCGTTCCACAGCTCGGTGTAGCCACCGGACTGCTTGTCGGGCGGGAAGTTGCTCTCGAACATGCAACGGCTGACACCAAAGGCCTCGATGCAGGGCTCGATATACTGGCGCCACGCGGCGGCGAGGTCTTCCGATGACGGCGGAACGTCGCGTTCGTGGAACTCAAAACCGAACGACGTCATGCCGATGCCGCCAAGCTTGACATTGACGTTCGGGCATTTCGCCAGTTCCCTGATATCCTTCTGCCAGCCAACCAGGATTTCCTGACGGTGGCCCGAATAAGGCCCTACGCCCAACACGCCGCCGACATGGTTCAGTATGATGGTGGTATCCGGGAAAGCACGGGCAAGGTCGATCGCATCCGGTAGTTGCGGATGATACTGCCACGACTCGAAACTCAGGCCCAGCTTGGCAAGCTGCGCGAAACCTTCGCGGAAGGTGGGGTCGCGCACCAGATGCGGCGGAGCGACGCGGGAGGCAAACTTGCCCACCGATTCATGGGCGTCCCACGCCACACCGTGGCGGATGCCGCGAAAGCGCCCGCCGCCGACGGCGATCTCGGCCTCCAGCACATCGCGCACGCGCGCACCGAGCCGGAGGTCGGCATGGCCGATGATCGCTTCGGCAACGCGGCAGGGGCCGTAATTCCCCGATGCGCTCATGGCCGCGATGCCGTTGACGAACTCAACCTCACCCACGGGCGCCATCTCCGCGGGACCATGCTTGCGGTACATCGCCTGGCATTCGACGAAGACGGTGGCGACGATGTTGTGCCCGCCGCCGATATCGGCCAGCAGGTCAGGCAGAAAATAGGTGCCGCGATGCGGCGTGTCCCAAAGATGATGGTGCGGGTCGATGATCGGCAGCTCCGGCTCCAGCGCCGTTTCGCTCGGCCGCTTCGCCAGCCATGCCTTCAGGTCGGCATCGTTACGATAGCCGATGCCGCGATATTCGCCCTTTGAATCGCCTATTTGAACCATTTCCTACCCCTTTTTTTATTGTGCGCCGCATCGTGGCACGGCGTTCCTCGCGGCCTGCGTTATCCGACCGTCAGCCCGTCGATAGAAGCCACAACCCGGGCTTCCTGGCCAGGGATGATGGGCGCGTGACCAATGCGGCCGGCACGATACTCCTCTGGCACGAAGTGCTGCGTCAGTTTCCAGTAGTCCAGCAGCCGCCATGGTGAAGTCACGGTCACCCGATTGTGCCGGTTCTTGTACCAGCTCGTGACGCCCGGATGCGCCCACACCATGTTGCGGCACTTCTCATCGACCAGCTTGTTGTAGCCGTCATGCACATCCGTGCGGACCTCGAGTGTTGAATAGCCGTTCTCGATCATCTCGCGCAGCGCCTGGGTGATGTAGCGAACCTGACATTCGGTATGAAAAATGATGCTGCCGCCATGCGCGAGATTGGTGTTCGGCCCGTAGGTCAGGAACAGGTTGGGGAAGCCGGGCACCGTGATGCCGAGATAGGCGCGCGGGTCGTCGTCGCCCCAGACGCCGCGGATCGTTCGCCCCATGCGTCCCTTGATCTCCATTGGCCACAGCATCTTGGAAGCCTGAAAGCCCGTGGCCATGATGATCACGTCCACGGCGTGGACGGTGCCGTCCTCCATGACGATCGAATCCTCGGTGACATGCGCGATCGAGCCGGTCACCAGCTCGACGTTGGGGCGCTTGAGCATCCGATACCAGTAATTATCGCGCAGCATACGCTTACCATAGGGTGGGTAAGCCGGAATCACCTTGGCAAGAAGATCCTTGTCATCATCAAGCTCCTTACGGACATAGTCGATGATCATTTCCCGCATCTTGTGGTTCGCTTCGTTCAACGAGATGTCCGGCATCGGCCAGTCCGGGTCCATCTGCAGCGAAGCATGGAAGCCGTCGGAGCCTGCCCAGAACAACTGAAAGCGCAGCCACTTGCCGAAATACGGGATGTGTTCGATCGCCCATTTGTTCCCAGCGCTGACCTCCTTGTGATAGTTGGGATTGTTCATCAGCCAATGCGGCGTCCGCTGAAATACCAGCAGACTCGCAACGTCGGGCGCGATCGACGGGCCAGCCTGAACGGCGCTGGCGCCGGTGCCGATCATCGCGACACGCTTGCCCTTCAGATCGACCGTGCGATCCCAACGGGCGGTATGGAAAACCGGTCCACGAAACTGTGACAACCCAGCGATCGGCGGGATCGATGGACGATTCAACTGCCCGACCGCACTGATGACCGCATTGGTGTCAATCGTCTGGGTCACCCCGTCAGCGGTTTGGAACGTCACATGCCAGCGCGCGTCGTGTTCGTCGAATTCCGCTGTCGTGACCTCCACCCCAAACCGGATGTATCGGCGCAGATCGTATTTGTCGGCGGTCGCCGCGATATAGCCCAGGATTTCGTTCCGCCGCGAGAAGTGCCGGGACCACTTGTCATTCGGATTAAAGGAATACGAATAAAAGTGGTTTGGCGTGTCAACCGCGCAGCCTGGGTAGTCGTTTTCCAGCCAGGTCCCTCCGACATCCGTGTTCTTTTCCAAAATCTCGAACGGAATGCCGAGCTCTTTCAAGCGGATGGCGGTGCACAGGCCGGAAAAGCCGGCGCCGATGATAATCGCCTTGAACTTGCCGACGGCGAGGGAATCAGGTTTGCGCTGCCAGTGTACGGCGCGTGTGTCCTCGTCGCCGAGATGCGTTTCCTCGACCAGCAACGGGATGTACTCCTCGGGGACCATCTGCCCGACGCCGGCGCTCATCATCTTCTGGAGCGTCTCCGAGGGCACGTGATGCGGTGGTTCGCGCCCGCTCGCCGCATAGTCTTTCAGGACGGCGACGAGCCGGTCCCGCACCTTTTGCTTCAGATCCTCCGGGACCGATTCCAGGAAGCTCCAGGCGCCATGGATATGCGGCGCCACCTCGTCCAGGATGTCCAGGTCGCCGCTCAACTGCGCCAGGACCATCAGCATCGGCGCGATATCGGCTTCGGCCAGCGCGGCCCTCAGGGCTGCTTCGTCTCGAACCGCCGTTTCGAACATTTTGTTCACGCCCGTGTGTTCACGAGCTCTCCCTATCCCGTCCAGAACCGAGACTTGATCAGAGAACCCCGGGTCTTCGCAAGCGGACGTGCGGACGTGGCCAGTTCACCGGCGATCAGGCGATCTGGAATCGCTCGAAAATCGCCTTGATGCGACCGGAGGCCTCCTCCGTCGCTTGTTCCGGCGTCATGTTTTTCTGCGTAATGTTGGCCTCGGCCTGGCTCCATATCTGTTCCGACAGAACAGCCGAATAGGCGGGATTGTAGGTCATCCACCACGGCATGGTCGGTTTGATCAGACCCGCCTGCACGGCGATCGGACGATGCGGGTCGCTCGGGTCCTGCCAATATGGATCATTCTTGATAATCGACATCGTTACCGGCAGGAACCGGGCACGTGTCTCCTTCAGATATGTGTTCAGGTTGTTGGGCTGGATGAATGCCTTCAACAATGCCTTGGCGCCATCGACGTTCTTGGCACCTTTCGGAATCAGGCATGGCGACACCCCGACAAGGCTTGGCACCGGCTTGCCGTCATTGCCGTCCGGAACGCCTTGGGTAATGATCTGCTTGTAATACTGATCGGGCTTTTCCATCTGCGCCACGGCGATCGAGATGGTCGCGTTCGGCGTCATAACGATCTGCCTGGCGAAAAAGGCGTTGTTGTTGTCGACGTCGCCCCAGTTGATGGCGCCCGGCGGGACATAGCCTTTCTTGTATGGGGTGGTCAGCCGTTCCAATGCCGTGACGGCCGCCTTCCGCACCGCGGGATCCTCGATGTTCAACTTGCCGTTCGGCAGCACGATACCGGCGCCACCATACGCGACCAGGAAGGAGTGGAAGAGATTCCCGCTATCGGCTTCCTTCGTCGCCATCGAGTAGCCCAGGCCGTAGATCCGCTTGCCCTTGCTGCGCAGCTTGTCCTGCACAACCTGGAAGAAATCGAAGTATGCGTCCTGGGTCTTCGGGATATCCGCGTCGGAGAAACCGGCTTCCTCGATCATCGGGCGCCAGGTCTGCTCCATCAGCGTCGCGCATTTGATAGGAACCGCATAGTAGGAATATTGCTTTAGGGCGGCGTTGTAGAAACGGGAATTGGCAAGCGCGGTCTGGTGGAATTCGTCTTTCTGAGTCTCGATGACGTCGGACAGGTCGATCAGCTTGTCATCCCACGCGGCACGCGGCACCAGGAACCGGTCGCCCGTCACGGCGTGTATCAGATCGGGCACGTCGCCCACCTGCATCGCCGCGATAACTTTGCTGATCAAATCGGGGCCGTTCATGATGGTCAGATTGACCTTCGTGCCGCTGACCTTCTCCCACCCTGCCATCGCGTCGATCACGGCCTGGTTTTCGGCCTGGTAGAACCCTTGCGTCCACCAGACCGTGACCGGTTCGGCCGCCTTGGCGCGCCGGGGTTTGAGAGTGGATGCGGCGGTCAACGCGCCAATGCCGGCGATTGCGTGACGGCGGGAAAGCTGTGTCATGATCTTGCCTCTCGGATATGTGGTCAGCCTTTGACGCCGCCCATGGTCAGCCCGCTGTTCATCTTCCGCCGGAATGCATAATAGATGGCCATTGGGGGCAGCGCGTAGATGATGGCGGCCGCCATCAGATAGTTCCACGGCGCCTCATCGCTGTTCAGAAACTTGCCCAGGCCGACGGGCACGGTGATGTTTCCGTCGGAGGACAGCAGCAGGAACGCGTACAGATACTCGTTCCAGGACAGCAGCAAGGCATAGGTTCCGATCGCGACCAAGGCCGGCGCCATCAATGGCAGGTAGATGCGGAAGAAGATTTGCGGGGGAGATGCCCCGTCGATCCGCGCGGCCTCATCCAGTTCTTGGGGGATCGACGCGCCGTATTGCTTGAAGATGAAGATCGCATACGGTGTCGCGAACGTCACTTCGACGGCGATCACGGATAGTGGATTGTCCGTCAGTCCGTACTTTCCCATGATGCTGTAGAACGGGATCGCCAGAAACGACATCGGGATCATGTAGGTCAGCAGCGCGGCGTTGGTCAGCATCCATCCCCGCCTGATCTTCATCCGGCTGATTGTGAAGCTGGTAAGGGTGCCGATGGCCAGGGTCAGGAACGCCACCGATACCCCGATATAGAAGCTCGTCCCCATCTGGCCCCAGAAGTTGGCCAGAAGCCAATACGATTCCCGGAAGGCAGTCTCGAAGCTGTGCCAGGTCACGGTGGTTGGAAAGACGCTGTTGCTGAAGACGTCCTCTTTCTCCTGCAAGGCCACCCGGACCATGTTGTACAGCGGAACGATCGTCCAAATGATCAGCACGACGCTGACCATCGCGACCGAGGCATCGACGAGCCGGCGGTCGAGGCGGGCACGACTGGCGACGCTCATAGTTGCACCTCGCCTTTCTTCAGCTGCCGCATCAACAGCATCACCAGCGGGATCAGCAGCGGCAACGCGGACAGGACGGTGGCCATGCCGAGTGCCGGATTCCCAAGTTCAAAGGCGTTGCGAATGCCCAGGGTCGCCAGGACATGGGTCGAAAGGGCCGGGCCACCGCCCGAGACGAACCGGACAGAGTTGAAATCGCCAAGCGCCCAGATCGTGCTCAGCAGCGTGCAGACGAGATAGAGGCTGGCCAGCAACGGGAAGGTGATGTGGATGAAGCGGCCGAAGCTGCTGGCGCCATCCATCTCCGCGGCTTCGTAGAGTTCCCTCGGGATCGCCATGCGCCCCGCCAGGAAGATGATCGTCCAGAATGGCAGCCACTTCCAGATATGAGCGTAAATGACGGAGCTCAGTGCCAGGGTGGAATTGTCGAGCCATGGGGGGCCATCGGTCTGGAACAGTTCCCATATCGCGTTATTGATCAGGCCCCACTGGCTGTTCAGCATCCAGTGAATTGAAATGAAAGTTGGAATGCCCGGGACAGCCCAGGGCAGAATGAAGATCAGCAGCAGCGTCTTCATCCGCCAGCCCTTCCGCATGAACAAGCCGGACAGCAGCAGGGCCAGGAACAGCTTCAAATTCACCGCGATCAATAGATAAAGCAATGTATTGACAATGGCCGACGGATACACCGGATCGGCGAGCAACTGGCGGTAGCTCGCCGGATCGCTCCCCAGCCAAAGGCCGTAGCAGACCGGGTAGAGCACGAAGGCGAAGAAAATGCCGACGTACGGCGTAACGAACGCGAGCGCCCACACGCGATCCGCGCCCGCGAGTCCACCGCGCTTCACCAGACGGCCCGCAATTGGCGCGAGGGCCGAATTGTCGATGGTCAAAGAGACTGCCATCGGAGCCTATCCTTCCCTGTGTCCCCCGAAGTTGTCCTTTGGAGGCTGTGTTCTTATGTTGGACTTGATTGAAACTTAGCGGGCAGCCGCCGTGGGAAGTCAACGAAAATACCCGGATGGCGCGAAGTTGAAAGCGAGCTTTCCGAATTGGACGCCATGCCGGTCATTCCGAGGGCAAGGGCTGGTGCTACCATGTGGTTGGGTGTCCAATATTGGCCACCGACACGAAGCGAAGCACGCATGGAACCGATTTATTCCCTGGCCTATCTGACAAGTGCGCCACTGGCGCCGCCCGACACCATCTCCCTCGCGGAAAAGCTGGGTTACCAGGCGGTCGGCTTGCGCGTGACGCCAGCGGCCCCCGGCGGCGACTTCAGCCCACTGATCGAGGATCGGACGCTTCTGCGGGAAACCGCCGCCCGCATCCGAGCGACCGGCATTCCCGTTTTCGACATGGAGATTGTGCGGCTGGGACCGGATTTTCGGGTCGAAACCTTGAAGCCGTTTCTCAATGTGTGCGGCGTGCTTGGCGCCAAAGCCGTGCTGGTTGCCGGCGACGACCCGGACGAGGCACGGTTGACCGCCTCCTACGCCGCCTTCTGTGCGGCTGCTCATCCCTATGGACTGACCGCCGACCTTGAATTCATGCCATGGACAAAGGTGCCGGACGCGAAGACAGCCCTCAGGATCGTCACACGGACGGGTCAGGAAAATGGCGGCATCCTGGTGGACGCGCTGCACGCGGCCCGTTCGGCTACATCGCTGGACGACCTCCGGGTCATCCCGGGGAACTTCCTGCATTACGCCCAGATGTGCGACGCCCCGGCGGAGATACCTTCAACCATTGAGGGGCTTATTCACACGGCACGCTGCGAACGGCTTCTGCCCGGCGACGGCGGCATCGACCTCGTCGGCATGTTCTCCGCGCTTCCGGCCGGCCTGCCGATCAGCCTCGAAATCCCAAATGACCTGCGCAAGCCCGTGCTCGGCGTCGAGGAATGGAGCCGGCAGGCCCTCGTCCGTGCCCGCGAGGTGATGGCGCGACGATCCCAACCCGCGGCGTGACGACCGCCCGGCGGTTCCCCGCCGGCTGGCCGCGCACTACGCCAAAGCCAGTGCCATTTGCCGCTGTCCCGGGCCGATCGCTTCGTCCAGGTTGGACAACGTGACCCCCAGCAGACGCACCCCGCGCGGCGGCGGGAACAGCGGCCGCAGCAGATCGAAGCTGAGTTGCTCAATGGTTGCTGGCGAGGTGATCGCGTCGGCGCAGGAACGGCCACGGGTGATCTGCTGAAAGTCCGCGAATTTGACTTTGACCGTCACGGTCCGCCCCACCAGCCCGGCTTTGCTGTAGGCACCCCAGACCTTGGCAAGCAACGGCGCGAGCGCCGGCGGAACCTCGCCCCAGGCCAGCAGGTCGCGCTCGAAGGTCGTTTCGGCACCAATGGATTTGCGTGGCTGGTCTGACACCACCGGCCGATCGTCCTGGCCGCGCGCAGCGGCGTAGTAGTAATCGCCGGCCTTCCCGAACCGGGCCACAAGAAAATCGCGTGTCTGCCGGCGCAGATCGGCCCCTGTATGGATGCCAAGCTGAGTCATTTTGGCGGCCGTCGCGGGCCCGATGCCGTGGAACTTACCCACCGGCAGCGCTTCTACGAAGCCAGCCCCCATCCGCGGGGTAATAACGAACAATCCATCGGGCTTGCGGTGATCGGACGCCAGTTTCGCCAGGAACTTGTTGTAGGACACGCCGGCCGACGCGGTCAGGCCAGTCTCCTGCCGGATGCGGGCCTTGATGTCCCGCGCGATGGCCGTGGCCGAACCCTTCTCGGCGATCCGGGCCGTGACATCGAGATAGGCTTCGTCGAGCGACAGCGGTTGGATCAGCGATGTGTAATCCGCGAAGATGGCCCGGATCTGCTGGGAGACCGCCCTGTAAACATCGAACCGGGGCGGAACGAAGATCAACGCGGGGCATTTCCGCCGGGCAGTGACCGATGCCATGGCCGAGTGCACGCCGAACGTACGGGCTTCGTAGCTCGCCGCGGCGACGACGCCGCGCTCCCGGGCGCTGCCCACAGCCACTGGCAGGCCGCGCAGGTCCGGGTTATCGCGCTGCTCCACGGACGCGTAGAACGCGTCCATGTCGATGTGGATGATGCGGCGGCCGGACTCGGGCGACATGGTGCCGCAGACGATAGCATCCTCCGGCGCGCCGACCCCAGAGACTTGACGCCGGTTGCCGCTGGGGATGAACGTTACGGCGATCAACGAGGTGCACGAACATGCTGACGATCTACGGCGTCCACCAGTCCCGCGCGTCGCGCAACATTTGGCTGGCCTATGAGATGGGTCTGCCGTTCGAGCAAGTGAGGGTGATTCAGGCCAACCGGCTTCCCGACCCTGGCGCGGCTGACGCGCCGTTGCATACGCGGTCTCCCGCGTTTCTGAAGATCAACCCGAACGGTCACATCCCGTCGATCGACGACGACGGGCTGGTGCTGCACGAGTCCCTCGCCATCAACCTGTACCTCGCCAGGCGCTATGGCAGTTCGCTAGGCCCGGCCGATGCCGCGGAGGACGGACAGATGGGCATGTGGGCGCTGTGGGCGGCAATCGAGGCCGAACCGCACACCATCCAGGTGCTCTATCACCGTGTCGGCAAGCCACCGGCGGAGCGTGATCCAGCCGTCGCCCAGGCCGCGATCGACGCCCTGCGGGCACCTTTCGCGGTGCTGGACCAGGCGCTGACGAAGACCGGCTTCCTGGTTGGCGGGCGGTTCACCGTGGCGGATGTGAATGTGTCGGAGGTCGTCCGCTACGCGCTGCCCGCGCCGGAATTGTTCGATGCGGCGCCAGCGGTTCGGGCGTGGCTCCAGGCATGCCACGCACGGCCGGCTTACAAGCGGATGATGACGGAACGCGACAGCGAGCCGGCGTAACCGGCATCTATCGATTTTCGACGCGGACGAGCTTTTGCAGGCAACGGATACGTTTTGGCTTCGGCACATCCGGGAATGACCGGGACCATGACGTATAGGCGACCTCGCCGATATAGAGGTTGCCTTGGGAGTCCGCTGCGATGCCGTGCGGTGAAATGAACTGTCCGGGGCCGGTGCCGCGCGACGGGTCCGCCTGCACGCGAGCAAGCTGCTTGCCGGTGTGATCCCAGACGCTGATGCGCGGGCCGATGTTCGGTAGGTCCCGGTTCACCGGCAGATGCGGTCCCAGCTCGGCGATGTAGCAGAGCGGGCATTTGCCTGGCGTCATGAACAGGCCGCTCGGGCGATGCATGTTGTTCCACTGGGTCTCGTATTTGCCGTTGCCGTCGAAGACCTGGATGCGGTGGTTCTCCCGGTCCGCGACATACACCCAGCCATCGCCGTCGCAGGTTATGTTGTGGGCGATGTTGAACTCACCGGGGTTGGTTCCGGGGCTGCCCCAGGAGTGTAACAACCGGCCGTCGGGCGTGTATTTGTGAACCCGCGAGTTGCCGTAACCGTCGGAGACATAGATGTCGCCCTGCGGCGATAGCGCGGTGTGGGTGCAGCGGTTGAACGGCTCGCCGCTCATGTAGGGGGCGGCTTTGCCGGGAATCCCGATCTCCAAAAGGACTTTGCCATCGAGGGTGCATTTGCGCACCGTGTGGTCGCCGTCGTCGGTGCAGTAGATCGTATCATCCGGTCCCATGTGGATACCGTGGGCATGAGAGAAAATGTCGTCGCCCCAGGATCGGAGAAAGTTGCCGTCCTTGTCGAAGACAACCATCGGATGCTCGCCGCGATGGAACGCATAGACGTTGTCCCGGCGGTCCACGCCGACGGCGGCGACATCGCCGAATTCGTAACCGTCGGGGAGCTTTCCCCAGCCTACTTCCGCTTTGTAGGTGAACTGGCCGCCGCCGATCGTTTCGGTCATGTTGTTTCCTTTCAATCCTGAAGGCCGGCGATTGTCATTCGTTCCTGCACGCCGCCGGAGCCAGGCGTATTGATCTGGCGGGCATGGGCGATGCAACGCCCCATGCGGTGAAGCCACGGACGGCGCGCGGTGCGGCTTTCAGTGCGGGCATCAAGCTGATCTCGCGGGGATCGGCGCGGGCCAGCATGGCGGGCGGCGTGATGGAAAGCCGGTGATTGGCGGGTTCGGCTACGATTTTCCCACACAAGTCCGTGGTGATGCCCATGACTTGGTTTCCTCGTTTGTCGTTAGCGAGGAGTGTAAGGGCGTATCAGGGGTTAGGGCAATTTGAGGGGCATCGCGGCTACCCCGTCATCGCGAACGCGGGCGTCGTGAGCGCCGAAATGACATCCGCCGCTTCCTCGCCATGGCCCGGCGACAGTGATAGTCCAGGCCATGACGAGGGAGGCACGGGCCGCGACCAGGGCGGCTCGTCATCCTTTTTGCCGGGTGGTCGTAATCAGTACGACTTCGGCAGGCCCAGCGCCCGTTCGGCGACGTAGGAAAGCACCATTTCCTGGCTGACAGGCGCGACCAGCGGCAGGATCGACTCCCGGAAATAGCGCTCGACGTGGAACTCCTTGGCATAGCCCATGCCGCCATGCGTGCGCACCGCGCGGGTGGCGGATTTGAAATACGCCTCGGCGGCCAGGTACTTCGCGCCGTTCACGACTGTGCCGCAATCCTCGCCCCTGTCGTACAGGTCCGCCCCGCGGAACAGCATCATTTCGGCCGCCTGCTGCTCGATCCAGCATTCCGCCAGCGGGTGCTGGATCGCCTGGTTCTGCCCGATCGGACGGCCGAACACGACACGCTCCTTGGCATAGGCCGACGCCTTGTCCAGCGTGTAGCGCGCCGCGCCCAGCACGCCGGCGCCAACGATCAGGCGCTCGGCGTTCAGGCCGGCCAGCAGGTAGTGGAAACCGCGGCCTTCCTCGCCAATGCGGTCCTCTTCGGGGATTTCCAGGCCGTCGATGAACAGCGCGTTGGAGTCGACCGCGTTGCGCCCCATCTTCTCGATCATCCGCACCTCCACCTTGCTGCGGTCGAGGTCGGTATAGAACAGCGTCATGCCATGGCTGGGACGCTTGCTGTCCTCGAAACTGGTGGTACGGGTCAACAGCAGGATCTTGTTCGCCACCTGCGCGCTGGAGGTCCAGACCTTGCGGCCGTTGACGATGTAGCGGTCGCCCTCGCGGGTCGCGAAGGTGCGGATATGCGTGGTGTCGAGGCCGGCATCCGGTTCGGTGACGCCGAAGCAGGCGCGGTCGCTGCCGTCGATGATCTTCGGCAGGAAGCGCCTCTGCTGCTCCTGGCTACCGAACTTCACGATCGGCATGCAGCCGAACATGTTCATGTGCAGGGCGGAGCAGGCGTTGAACCCGAGATGGCCGACTTGCTCCATGATGATGACGGCCTCGGTCATGCCCAGGCCGGCGCCGCCGCAGGATTCGGGGAAGAGGGCGCCGAACCAGCCGGCTTCGGCGAAGGCGCGGGAGAATTCGTGCGGGAATTCGTGGTCGCGGTCCTTGCGGTACCAATAGTCGTCACCGAACTGCGCGCAGATCCGAGCGATGCTCTCGCGGATCGCCCGCTGCTCCTCGGTCAAGGAGAAATTCATTTCCTGCCCTCTTGGCTACATTCCGAGGGGGAATTTGAGCGCGGATTGACGGGCGCGCAACTGGCTGGCTTGCATGGCGGAGGCGCCGAGGATGCCGAGCGCTTCCGCGCGGCACCCCATTCGTGCCTGACGACCAGGCGCCGAAGCTCTTCATTTCCTATCGCTAAAGCGATGGCTCATGGGCACGCTGCCCGGCATACGGAAACAGCACCTCCAGCGGTATTTCGCCGAGTGCGTGGTCCGCTGGAACCGCCGTCGGTCGACTCGGCAGGCATTTGACACGCTGCTTGATATGGTGACGGAATTGCCCCATCTTTCCATGCGTGATTTCGTGCCGAAGTAGGACGTGAAACAAAGCAAACCCCGTCGACCGCTGGGTCTAATTTACGCGGCCGTCACTGCGCTTTCGATTTTCCTTTCCGTTGTGTTCTGGATGGCAAGCGATATTGTTCGCATCGATTTTATCGGCAGCAACCCCAACCGATCACAAGCGAACGCGATATTCATGGCGCTAGTCGAAGGGCCGATCGTAGGGGTGGTAATCGTCTTTCTTGGCGGAAGCTTGTGCGTCGCGGCGTCCGCAATGACCGCCAAGGCAACCAATTTTCTGTTCGGCAAGGTTCCCTTGTGGATGCTGCCGATAAACACCCTCGTCTGTGGCGCGGCAATATATGCGCAAATCCGGTGGGGGTTCTTCCAACCCCTCAACGACGGCCCGCTGATACCGGCGGCTTTCTATCCTCTCCGTATCGCAGGAGGATATTTCTACCTCTTCATCACGCTTCTGACCGCTTGGTGGCTCACCCGCCCGGCGCGACCGGAAGATGTGAAGTGAGATACGCCGGTCCGGCGACTCCACGCGGCGCGATTCGAGGTACGTGCTCAGTCATTTTCTGACCGACAATCGGACCTTTGACCGGCTTTATAGTAGATATACATTTGTTATACTTGTTTGAAATCTGCAAGTTCCACCACATCCTCGAGAATTACATCGGAATCATTGTCTCCAGATAAAATGACGGCAACTATTCCTGCGATTGGCTCGCTCTTACTATACGCAAATATGGGTGGTGGCACGGGAAGCAACGGGAGGAGCCTTCTCATGGAATACATCACCGGGAATTCGATTCTTTCGAACCGATATGGCTGCTCGGATTTGATAACATCGCAACAAAGCCATGAGGCATTTTAGAGTGAACTCTGGGCTCCGTCACAATCATATTCTTTAGACAATATCGATGATACCGATAGTTTCTGTGTTAGCCGACAGGATGCCCGGGCTCTACTACGGGTGCATCATACACCATTCTTTTCTCCGACGTGCGTCACGCGAGGTGGGCACTAACACCGAGCGTGGTCGCGGCTTCGGCAAGACGTTTGTCCAAGGTGCAAATCGTAGCGCCATGCTCCGCCGCGACCGCGACATGCAATGCATCGCCCGCGCGCATCCCAAGTCCATACTGATCTGCGAACCGCGCCGCGGTCAGGAAGCAATCGCGGGTGATCGGCACTACCATCAGCGACTCCGCTTTCAATCGCGTGAATAAACCCACCGCCTTGGCGCGATCTTCGACACTCAACTGATCCATACGAATCTTGATCGACAGCGCCGAGGCGAATTCGGTCACGACCCAGTCGCTGATCATAAGCATCGCCGGATCCTGCTGGCTCAACCAAACCTGAACCCGCTCGGTCGCGGCTTCGTGGGTCAGAGCGGCAACCAGCAACGATGTGTCAAGATAGAGCGTCAGTAGCGTGCCTCATCGCGCATCGCCCGCACGACATTGTCCGCGGTACCTTCGGGCATCGTGTCGGTTACCGCCCGGAGCGCGGCCAATTGGATGGGTTTGCGCGGCTGCGCGAGACTGCTGAGCTGCACGACCGGCTTACCCCGGCGACTGATCTGAACAGACTCGCCAGCTTCTGCCCGCGTTACAAGTTCGCTCAGATGCGCCTTGGCCTCGGCAAGGTTCACGTGACCCACTGCCATTCTCCTGACCAACATATTGGTCAGATATAGGGGTTCCGGGGGAAAGAACGCAAGGGTTTCTGGGTTTCCCGTCATCCCGGGGCGAAGACACGGGGACCGCCCAAACGCCGCAGCGGGATCCCCGTGGAACCCACCGTGTCGTTTGGGGTGGGCCTGGCCAATGGCGTAGCATCGGCACCAGCAGGAGGAACAAAGATGGCCAACGAAACCGTTCGCCTCGCGGAATACGCGGCCGGTCTGCACTACGACGATCTGCCGCCGGAGGTCATCCAGCGCGCCAAAGACTGCATCACAGACACGGTCGCGGTGATCGTCCTCGGCAATGACTTACCCTGGAGCCGCATCGTCGCCAATTATGCCCGGCGCATCGGCGCGGGCGGACGATGCCGTATCCTCGGCGCCGAGGGGCCGACGCTGCACGCCCCCGCCGCCGCGTTAGCCAACGGCACGCTGGCCCACGCGTTTGAGTCCGACAATCTGACCAAGCCCGGCGCCGGCGTGCATCCCGGCGCCACGCTGCTGCCGCCCGCGCTTGCGATCGCGCAGGAGCGCGGCAGCTCCGGCCGCGAACTGATCACCGCCGTCGTCGCCGGCTTCGAGGTGATGTATCGCATCGGCTACGCCACCAAGCACAGCAACGAGAAACGCGGCTTCCACGCCCCCGGCACCACCGGCCCGTTCGGTGCTGCTGTCGCAGCCGGCGTGCTTCTCCATCTGGACGCCGAGGCCATGACCAACGCGCTCGGTATCGCAGGCTCCCTGGCCGGAGGTTTGATGGAGTTTGCCCGCTCCGGCACCGGCGCGATGGTAAAGCGCCTGCATCTGGGGCGGGCAGCAGAGGCCGGCGTGGTCGCCGCCAGTCTCGCCGCCGACGGTTTCACCGGCCCAAGAAGCGTGATCGAAGGCGAGGCCGGATTCCTGAAAGTGTTCTGCACCGAATGGGACCTGGCCGATGTGACAGGCGGTCTCGGCACCGACTACGCGACACTGAAACTGTGCCTTAAGCGCTTCCCCGTCCACATGACCGCGCAGACCGGCGTCCAGGCGGTGCTGGAACTGCAGGCCGAACATGGCTTCACCGGCGAGCAGGTGGATCGGGTGACCGTGGCCGGGACCGAACGGATGGCGACGATAAACAATATCCGCGATCCCGCCGACATCATGATGGCGCAATATTCCATCCCATTCTGCGTGGCACTGACCCTGTTCCGCGACCCGCGCGATCCGGGATCGTTCGATGACTCCGCACTGACCGATACGGCAATCCGCGCGATGTGCGCCCGCGTCGCGATCACCGTCGCGGACCCGCCGGCGAAGGTCGCCGGTGCGAGTATCGTTACGATCCGGCTGAAAGATGGCCGCTCCTTCACCCGCGAGGTCGAGGAATTCAAGGGAACCCCCGCCCGGCCGCTCAATCGCAACGAGCTGCGTGACAAGTTCACGACGTTGACACGGGTACGATATGGGACAGAGGCCGCGGGATTGTTCGAGCGCCTGCAGAACCTGGAACACGAGACCGACCTGGGGTGGGTGGGCGCTTGATCAGTCAGCGCCGTATCATGGTCGGCGCGGTTGACGGACCAGGCAATCTCGCCATTCTGTCGCCTCCGGCATCGCTTGTATGGAGGGATCAGAATGGGTGAGACAATCCAGTTGAAGGCCGCTGACGGCTTCAACTTTTCGGCCTATGCCGCGGGTCCGGCCAACGCGTCCAAGGGCGTCGTCGTGGTGCAGGAGATTTTTGGCGTCAATCACCACATTCGTGACATGGCCGATCGCTTTGCCGCTTTGGGTTATGCCGTCGTTGCTCCGGCGCTGTTCGACCGGGCCGAACGGAATGTGGAATTGGGCTACACGCCGGACGATATCGGCAAGGGCCGCGAATACCGCATGAAACTGTCGGATGCCGACGTGATGAAGGACATCGAGGCGGCGGCGAACCATCTGGCCGGCAAGAAGCTGGGCATCGTCGGATACTGCTTCGGCGGCACCGTCGCCTGGTGGGGTGCCACGCGGACGACCAGGTTCGCGGCCTCATCCTGCTGGTATGGTGGCGGCATCCCCGGGACAAAGGATGAGCGGCCAAACTGCCCGGTGCAGATGCATTTCGGTGAGAAGGATGCGTCCATACCGATGAGCGACGTCGATGCCGTACGGGCCGCTCAGCCGAAAGCAGAAATCTATGTTTACGCGGGCGCGCAGCACGGCTTCGGCTGCGATGAGCGTGGCAGCTACAGCAAGCCGGATTATGAGCTGGCACAAGAGCGGACCGTGGCGTTCTTCGCCAAGAACCTGGGTTAACGCGCCGGTTGGCCGCGGTCAGTCGATCGCGGCCAACGTTATACCAGTCGTCCGGGCAGGACGTGGAGGGAATCAGCGGAGAATCGCTGTCAACGTGACCTGACATCAGGGCGCACCGTTCGGTTACGCCAATCCAGGGCGTCCGGCTCGGACGATGAACCTCCGATCCGGTTGGCGGCAACCGCCCGCCAGCCTGTCACGGGCGCACCCTGTTGCCGCTCGACGCGCCACATGTAGGCGTTCAAACTAACGCCCATCGAAATAAAATACCAAAACATCGGCTGGAACGCGAGCCCAACGAAGGCGCCGCTGGTCATGAAAACCGCTAGCCCGCTCTGCAATGCATCGGACAACCCGACAACCCATTGGAGCTCGGGATGACCACGCGCCCGCTTGGCGATTTTCCTAAGCCTGAGAAACATAGACCCGGCAAGCGTAAGGAAAATGACTATTCCCGGATATCCGTGTTCACCCAGAACCTCGAAATAAATGCTGTGGAAAGCTCGTCCAAACTCGGTATGACCAGGGTCGTTATTCCCATTCCCCGGTACATCCACGTGATTAATCATGTAGGTTGCGAATCCGCCCCCAAGCGGATGCGTCGCGGTGAACTCCAGCGTCCATTTCCAAACGAGGATACGCACAAGGGCGGAACCTTCCGTTTGGTATTCCTCAACCGTTGAGATCCGGCGAGTCCAGGCTCCCGACGTGGAGTAGATCAATACACAGGCCGCGACCGCCACAACCAGTCCGAAGCCGATCTTGTGCTTGGTCCGGACCCACATGTAAGCACCAAGCACGACAAGTCCGAGGAGCGCGCTTCGTTCATAGGTACCGATCGCCGTGGCGATCGCCAATCCGGCGACGCCCCAATAGGCAAGGGGCAGCACCTTCAGCTTCGGGATAAGCTGGCTATGACCAGCGAGGAAGATCGCCAGAGGAACCGCCATCAGACAGGCGGTGGAAAGCAATCCGCCCTCCGCCAGACCGCTATTTCCTCCTTGAAGTCCCAGATTCACGCCGTAGCCACCGCCAGAAATGAGGACCTTCACTCCAAACGGCAGGAAATTCGCGGCGAGTGAAAACACGTAGGTTTGGGCAAAGGCCTCGATCTGAACCCGGGAACGGATCACGTACGGAATGAACGCCGAGAACACCAGCGTCTTGAACGCCCAGTCCCATTTCTCCCAGGCCGCATCGGGAACCTGCGCCCAGGTCAACGTACACGTAACCCAGATCGCCAGCGTGACATGAAGCACGGTCTGCAGTGTCAACGGCGGCGGCGACCGCCGGTCCAGCAGGAGGTAACCTCCGAACGCAACGACCCCCATGATCATCGCCACGGGCAGTTGGTTCAGCACGATGTACGCCACCGCTTGCGGCTGGAACGTATCGACCCATACGTAGCCGAGGGCTGCGACAAACGGCGCGTTGATGCTCAATCCAAGGAATGAAACATAGACAAACAGCAAAAAAAGACTGCGAAGCACGCCGCGATATCCGTGATGCGTTCAGTTTTGTCTTTGCCAGACGCGCTTGCTTGATGCGGCCGGTCCATCCTTGCGCTTGACCGTTTGAAACCACGGCTGGATACGGTCGAGTTGCACCGCCCTCACGATCACCATGAGAATCATCACGGAGCTGAAGAGTATCCCGGCGAGGTCGAGCATTCGTTACTCCCAATCTGAACGATCGCGACATCAAAAATCCACGGCGAGCTATACAGGCTCACAAGTCCGGGAGTCACGAGCTGTTGTGCCCCGGCGATTGTGATCGAAACCCGTTGTCCATCGCTGCGTCTTCATAAGGTCACAGTGAGGAACAGTTGATGATCAGATGGCGCGCCATCGCGGCGGTGGGAATAATCGGCGGAACAGCGTGTGCGGCGATCGCCGCGCCGCTACCGGCCGAAGACCCCGGGGCCAAGCACGAGGCCGAACGACTGAACAACCTGCCGCCGGTGCCGCCGGCGCCCCCCGGCCATATCGATCACACCGGCCGTAAGCAGCGGGGAAAGGCCTCGTTCTACGCGAACCGTTTCGCTCACCGTAAGATGGCGGATGGACACCGCATGGTCCCGAATTCCGATATTGCAGCGAGTAAGACGCTACCTCTGGGCAGCGTCGCCAAGGTCACGAATCTGGAGAACGGCAAGACCGCGACGGTAAAAATCGAGGATCGTGGACCATACGTGGATGGGCGGGTGGTCGATCTCGCGCCCAAAGTGGCCGATCAACTCGACATGAAGCAGCAAGGCGTCGCGCCGGTGGAGGTGAAACCTATCACGCTGCCGCGACCCGATGGCGAGGTGAAGCTGGGAGCCGGGGCCGCGGAGGCAAGCCCGCAAGAGGTCAAGAGCGCGGTCGAAACCACGAAGGAACTCACCACGCCGAAGACAACAGAAACCGTAGAAAAGTAGCTACAGCACCCGGCCGGCGACCGCATCCAACTTGCTGACCAAACCTGGATCGCGGCGATCCGCCGCGGTGATCACAGCGTTGTCCAGGGCCCGGTCACAGCCACACGGGCATAGCTCACGCGCGCGCCCGACGTCCGGCACGATGGCCCGAACCAGATTACGCGCCTTGTCGGCATTGCCGAGCAGGATGCGAACGACGGCCTCGACGGTGACGTGATCATGGTCGGGATGCCAGCAATCGAAATCCGTGACCATCGCCACGGTGGCGTAGCAAAGCTCGGCTTCGCGGGCCAGCTTGGCCTCGGGCATGTTGGTCATGCCGATGACGCTGCAGCCCCAGGAGCGATAAAGCTCGCTCTCCGCCTTGGTGGAGAACTGCGGCCCCTCCATCACGAGGTAGGTGCCGCCTCGGGTGACCGGCAGGGCCAGCGACGATGCCGCCCCGTACAGCGCATCGCCGAGACGGCCGCAGACCGGACGCGCCATCGACACGTGGGCGACGATGCCATCGCCGAAAAAGCTCTTCTCCCGCGCGAAACTGCGATCGATGAACTGATCGACCACCACGAAATGCCCAGGCGGCAGCTCCGCCTTCAGGCTTCCCACAGCCGAAAGAGACAGCACGTCGGTCACGCCCGAGCGCTTCAGCGCGTCGATATTCGCGCGGTAGTTCAGGTGCGTCGGCGAAGTGGGATGTCCCCGCCCGTGCCGCGGCAGGAACACGCACTCGATGCCGCCGAGACGCCCGAACAGCAACTCATCCGATGGGTCGCCCCAGGGCGTTTCGACCCGGCGCCAGGCTTTTTCCTCCAGCCCGTCAATGTCGTAGAGGCCGGAGCCCCCGATAATCCCGATAACTGGCTGAATCATTCGCTTAATGCACGTCGGACCAAAGTTTGCGTTTCACGGCATAGGTGATGCCGGCCATGAACACAAGGAACAGGATCACGCGGACACCAATCTGTTTCCGCTCCACCAGTTCCGGGTTCGCGGCCCAGGACAGGAAGGTGATGACGTCGTGCGCCTCCTGATCCAGGTTGTTGCTGGTGCCGTCGGTGTATTCGACGGTGCCATCCTGCAACGGCTGCGGCATGCCGATCTGATGCCCCGGGAACATCTTGTTGTAGTACATCCCGTCCTGCATCTTGAACCCGCTCGGTGCCGGGACGAAGCCGGTCAGGATCCCATAGATGTAGTCGGCACCACCCTCACGGGCGTTGACGATCAGCGACAGGTCTGGCGGCAGTGCACCATTATTGGCCGCACGAGCCGCCTTCTCGTTCGCGAACGGCGAACGGAACTGGTTGGCCGGCGTCGCCGGGCCATCCTTCGGATTGCCCTGGTCGTCCAACCCCTGCGGCACCGTCACCGCGGCGGCGATCGCCTTGATCTCATCGCCATCCAGGCCGATGCCGGACAGGTCACGATAGTGCAGGTACTGCAACGAATGGCAGTTGGCGCACACGTTGGAATAAACCTGGAAACCGCGTTGGGCGGCGGCGAGATCGAAGGTCCCGAACAGGCTGTCGAAGCTCCATTTCTGGTGCGGCAGCGACTCGCCCTCTTGCGCCAAAGCGGGGGCGGCGAGCAGGCCGGCGGCGAACACGCCGGCCAGAAGGGAACGCAGCGGACGCATCACGCTTTCTCCATCGGCTTGGCCGGGGCGCTTCCAGGCAGCGGTCCGCCACCCCGTCCACCGAGCACTGGCTGACTGATGCTCTCCGGCAGCGGCAACGGCCGCTCCAGCTTGCCGAGGACCGGCAGGATCACCAGGAAATGCAGGAAATAGTAGAGTGTGGCCACGCGGCTGAGGATCACCCAGATGCCTTCCGGCTTGTGCGCACCGCAGACCCCCAAAACGATGACCGCGACGACCCACAGCCAGATTAGCTGCCGATAGATCGGCCGGAACCGTGCGCTGCGCACCCGAGAGGTGTCGAGCCAGGGCAGCACAAACAGCACCAGGAGCGAGCCGAACATCATGCACACGCCCAGCAGCTTGTTCGGCACCGAGCGCAGGATGGCGTAGTACGGGAGGAAGTACCACTCCGGCACGATGTCGGCGGGCGTCTGTAGCGGATTGGCGGGGATGAAGTTGTTCGGGTCGCCCAGGTAGTTCGGCGCGAAGAACACCAGCGCCGCGAACACCGCCAGATAGACGCAGATGCCGACGCTGTCCTTGACCGTATAGTACGGATGGAACGGCAGGGTATCCTGCGGCGACTTGACGTCGATGCCCAGCGGGTTGTTCGAGCCGGTGATGTGCAGCGCGGCGACATGCAGGAAGATCACGCCGACCAGCACGAAAGGCAGCAGGTAATGCAGGGAGAAGAACCGGTTCAGAGTCGGATTGTCGACGCTGAAGCCGCCCCACAGCAACGTGACGATCTTCGGCCCGACGATCGGGAAGGCCGAGAACAGGTTGGTGATGACGGTCGCGCCCCAGTAGGACATCTGCCCCCAGGGCAGGACGTATCCCATGAACGCTGTGGCCATCATCAGGATCAGGATGACCACACCGAGGATCCACAGCAGTTCCCGCGGGTTCTTGTACGATCCGTAGTACATGCCGCGGAAGATGTGGATGTAGGTGACGATGAAGAACATCGACGCGCCATTCTGGTGAACATAGCGGAGCAACCACCCGTAGTTCACGTCGCGCATGATGTGCTGGACGGAGCCGAACGCCAGTTCTGTGTTCGGCTGGTAGTTCATCGCCAGGAAGATGCCCGTGATGATCATGATCATCAGGTTCACCATCGCCAGCGCGCCGAAATTCCAAAGGTAGTTGAAATTCTTCGGCGTCGGGAAAACCCCGTACTCCTTCTGCATCATCGTGAAGATGGGCAGACGTGTGTCGATCCAGTTGATCACCGGATTGGCGAATTCGCTCTTGTGCAGGCCGGCCATGGATGTTTCCCTGTCGCGGGTCGGACGGTTGAACGGATCAACCGACCTTGATCTTGGTGTCTGACTCGAATGCGTAAGGGGGCAGCGCCAGGTTGGCCGGCGCGGGCCCGTGGCGCACGCGCCCCGAGGTGTCGTACTGGCTGCCATGGCAAGGGCAGAACCAACCGCCCCATTCGCCGCGCGGATCGGAGGGCTTGTTGCCCAGCGGCACGCAACCGAGATGGGTGCAGATGCCGATCAGCACGATCCACTGGTCGTGCCCGGCCTTGACCCGGGCGGAGTCAGCCTGAGGCTCGATCAGGTCGCTGAGCTTCACGTCCTGCGCTTCCTTGATCTCGGCCGCGGTACGATGACGCACGAAGATCGGCTTGCCCTGCCAGACGATCGTGATGCCCTGCCCTTCGGTCACCGGAGTCAGATCGACCTCCACCGACGAAAGCGCGAGAACGTCCTTGGACGGATTCATGGAGTCGATCAGCGGCCAGGCAATGGCGCCAGCCCCGATCGCCGCGCCGGCCACGGCGATGAGTTGCAGCAGATCGCGCTTGGTGACTTCACCGGAAGGGGCGTGATGGGCGGCAGCGGCGGCGGACGAGTCAGCCATTCTTTCCCTCGTGTTATCGTTACAGCCAGGGCGCAGGCGCACCTGACCGCGGGCCAACCCTTCGACCGGCCCGGAACACCGGCTTGTCACCCACCGGGTTGCCCCGGCCGTGGCGTTTGGCGCAGTCTAAAGACCGGCCTCGCCCCCTTGCAACAAGCTGGTATGAAGGGGGTTATCCCGACTATCGCGCAGGAACAAGCCCCCGATGACTGAAAAACGACCCGTCGTGGCCCATGAGGCACTCAAGCCGGCCGCACGGGCGTGGTTCGAGCAGTTGCGCGACCGAATCTGCGCGACCTTCGAGGCGATCGAGGATACTCATGACGGTCCGCTGGCCGACCGCCCGCCCGGCCGGTTCGAGCGCACCGCCTGGACCCGCCCGACCGAGGACGGGGGAGACGGCGGCGGCGGAGTCATGAGCGTCATGCGTGGCCGCGTGTTCGAGAAGGTCGGGGTGAACGTTTCGACCGTCTGGGGCGAGTTCAGTCCCGATTTCCGCGCCCAGATCCCTGGTGCCGCCGAGGACCCTCGTTTCTGGGCCAGCGGCATCAGCCTGGTCGCGCACATGCAAAGCCCATTGGTGCCCGCCGCGCATTTCAACACGCGCATGCTGGTGACGACGAAAGGCTGGTTCGGCGGCGGCGGCGACCTGACGCCAATGCGGCTGGACACCGAAGAGGCGATGGCCGACGCAGCCGATTTCCATGCCTCATTCCGGGCGGCCTGCGACCGGCACGATCCGGGGTATTATGAGACGTTCAAAGCCTGGTGCGACCGCTACTTCTATTTGCCGCACCGGAAGGAACCTCGGGGCGCGGGGGGCATCTTCTTCGACCATCACGATACCGGCGACGTCCAGGACGACTTCGCCTTCACCCGCGATGTGGGGGAAGCATTCCTGGACGCCTACCCGCGGATCATCCGCCGGCGCATGGGGCAGGCATGGACCCAGGCCGAGCGGGAACATCAATTGGTCCGTCGCGGCCGCTACGTGGAGTTCAACCTGATCCACGACCGGGGGACGCTGTTCGGCCTGAAGACCGGCGGCAATGTCGAGGCGATCCTCATGAGCCTGCCGCCCGAGGTGCGCTGGCCCTAACCGCTGGCAGCGCCAACCGGAAGCGTCGGAGCGTATAAACCTCTCTCGAACAAAGGCTTGGACTGGTTTCGAGTAGCCCGGCCACACGCCGCGATGGTGGACGTGATCGCCGCGATACCTTCCTCCTAAACGATTGCAGTCAGGCGTGGTCCCGGATCAAATACCCCGGAAAATGCGAGCTACAGGCCATCACATGGGTGATGGCCGCGCGATCATAGTCATCGCCTGAACGATAGCTCTCGAAAAAATCATTTAGGCGCTCGACACGCGCCGGCATCGCCGAAACGGCCTGCAAACCAATGGAAACGCCGTAGTTGGTGAAGGCGAATCTCGTGCCGGGAAGATCCGGCTCCCGACAGAAATAGCCGTCTTGCCGCCACATGTGATCGAGCATGACGAGGCAACGTTCCCTTTGTAGCCGCGCCCAGGGTTCTTCGGGAAAGAACTGGGTCATCCACAACATCATGCCGAGTCCCAGATCCTGCGTAATCACAAGGCCAGGCGCGGATTGGTCGATAAGCCTCCGCATATCGGCGATTTCACGGGAGAGCGCTTTCTCATCGAGCATGCGATAAGATACGTACCCGTCGAAGGCGTCGAGCGTGCCCAGCCCGTAACCGGGATAGGGGCCGCTCAGATCTTCCTTCATTTTCCAAATCACGCCACGCCCGGGTACGAGAAAGGCGTCGTGGACCTGATGCACGAGACCGACGCCTTTCTCCCGATATCGCGGGATATGCCGGCCCATCACCGCGAGCGCGTAGAGCCACATGGCGAGATAATGGAAGTATTGCCCGTCGCGGTCAGGCTCCTCGCCGATACGAATGCCTTGCGGTCGCCCAAGCACGCGATCGACTTCCGCCACCACGCGTTCCGCCTCGTCAAGAAATTCGTCCTTGGCGAGCGCGTTATAGAGCGACACCAAGAGGATGACGCCGAAGGCGTCGGTCCACAGGTAGCGTAATCCATTGGGCCAGATATGCTCCGCCCTCATCCAGCGCAGCTTGTCGAGGACATATTCGATTCCCCTCGCCGCCGGCATATCGGCCTCACAAGCCAAATGGATAGGTATCCGGAAGACCTTCGAGCTCCTTCGTCCCGAACGGGGTCACCGCGCAGGTTTGGTCGAACCAGATATATTCGTCGAACTGAGCCGGCAGAACGGCCTGGAAATAATGGCTCGCAAGCTCCGTCTCCGGCCGGTAGATCACCGCGATCGCCCGTTCCAGGCGCGGCTTCGCCAGTCTGTCACGAACCTCCGCAGCCGAACGGCCGCGCATCGGCAGCATGAAGCGCGGACCGCCGGTTTCATGGCATAGCCATTCATAGCTTTGCCGAAGCGACGGCACCACCGCCTTGACCTCCATCGGCCCATCCCAATCGGATGCCGCCGCGACCGTTCCCGAATGGGTTCCGAACCCGATGGAATAGGCGCCGTCGCCGAATTTTTCTCGGCAAAGGTGCCCGATATTGTACTCGCCTCGAGCAGACATCTCCGTCGCCGCGGCGTCGCCCACGTGGGAATTGTGCGCCCACACGATAGCCTTGGCTTCGGGCCCATGAAAGGCAAGCAACGTCTTCAGGGTTTCGAACATGTGATTGTCGCGCAAATTCCAAGAGGCGCGCGACCCGTAATACATGATGCGGTAATAGCGCTCGGCGTCCGTCACCAGGCGGGCATTCTGTACCGCATCCATGAAGCGCTCGCCGTCATGGGCGGCGTAGTCGCTTTGCTTGTGGAGAATATCCTCCAGCATTCGGACAACCTCCGTCTCGCAAGTCCTGTAGGCGCCTGTCAGCGCCGCTCGGCCGTAGGTCGCCGGATCGGCCTGCCAGGGGGTCAGGCAGCCATAGCGTTGCCGTGCGATCCGCGCGGAGTCCGGATCAACATCGTCCAGATATTTCAGCACCGACCGGATCGAGGTGAAGAGGCTGTAAAGGTCGAGTCCATAGATCGCCACCCGACTTTCTAATTTTCGGCCGGCATTGTGGCCGTGCAGCCAATCGATGAACGACCGCACCTCGCTGTTGCGCCACATCCAGGTCGGGAAGCGGGCGAACGCCGTCCACTCGCTTGGCGGATATTCGAAATGCCGCACATAGTGATCGAGACGCGCCACATCGGGCCAATCCCCCTCGATGGCGACAAAGCGAAACCCCTTGCGCGTTATCAACTCCTGCGAGATGCGCTCCCGCATGCGGTAGAATTCGGAGGTGCCGTGCGTCGCCTCTCCGAGCAGCAAGATTTTCGCGTCGCCGATCCGCTCCAGCAGCGGGTCGAGGTCCACCGATCCGATCGAATTGAAGGACTCGGCGGAAGCGGCGATTGCCCTCGCGATGTCACCGTCGGCCGGACGGACTCGCGCCGGACGCGGCCCCGGCGGAACCGGTAGCTCCTCTGGCGACCATCCTTCCTTGCCGACGAGCGGCACAAAGCGGACGTCGGCGATGTCTTCGCTCTCGAATTCGGTGTTGGAAGTCCGCGTGACGCGCACAAGCTCCTGCGCCCGCGGATCGGTGCCGACCGGAATAACCAGGCGGCCGCCGACCTTCATCTGTCCCTTGAGCGACTCCGGAATTTCGGGACCACCGGCCGCGACGACGATCGCATCGTACGGAGCTGCCGCCGCCCAGCCAAGCGTGCCGTCGCCATGCACGACATGGACGTTGCTGTAACCGAGATCTTCGAGCGTCGAAGCCGCCTTTTCGCCCAGCTGGCCAATGCGCTCGACCGTGTAGACTTCCGATGCGATCTCGGCCAGAATAGCCGCCGCGTAGCCGGATCCCGTTCCGATTTCGAGGACCTTTTCTCCGCCCTCCAAATCCAGCGCCTCTGTCATCAGCGCCACGATATAGGGCTGGGACATGGTCTGTCCGGCAGCTATCGGCAACGGCGCGTCCTCATAGGCGAATTCCCGCATCCGTTCAGGAAGAAACGCTTCCCGCGGGACCTTTCGCATCGCATCAAGCACGATTTTGGATCGGACACCGCGCGCTGCGATCTGATGTTCGACCATATGCTCACGAAGCTTCGAAAGATCGGCCATTTGTCCTCCGATTCATACTGGAGACAGGCACATCAATTCGACCACGGATGCCGGCGGCTAACCTACGTTGAATTATCGCGCCGGCATGAGCCCGGCGTCCTTGATTTCAATCAAAGCGCCGGGAGCGCCGTCTGCCCGAGCACCCAGCCTTCCCAACGCTGGATCCATGGGTCGTTCGGCGCCGTGTCCGGGCGATTTTCAGCCAGCACGTTGAGCAGGCACAGCACGCCGAGAACGCTGTCGAAGCGATCCTCGCCGGCCGCGTCCGCGCCGAAGCCGTCCAGGATCGCGAGGCGCATTGTGTCGTCCGGCGTTGCCGATTGCTCGTCCATCGCAGTCAGCAGCAGCCCGGCGGCGGCGCAGCGATCGGTGTGCCGCCGTTTGCTGCCGCGCAGCCGTATGCCGAGGTGGCGCAGTGCCTCAGCCGGGTAGGTTTCAGCCAGGGCGACCGAGCCCGGAGACAGCAGGGAGCGGAATGGCCCCTCGAACGGCCACAGGCGCAGGGGGGCATTGCTCGCCAAAGCGGGCAGGATCAGGGATTGCCAGGCGGCAATGGCGGCCTTGCCGGACTGGTTCGCACCGAGGGTCCAGAACAGCGGCGCGCCGGCTGGCCGTTCGGTCGTCGCGCGATCGCAGGCGCGGGACAGGGCGGCGGCATCCGGCAGGCCGAGCGCCAGAGCATGCGAGAGGCGCGTCATGCCGGCGATGCCGCGAGCGGGGTAGAACGGGCGGCCGGGACCGATCTGCTTCAGGGTCGCGCAAACGGTAAAGAAATCGGGTAATGCACGCACGTTGCGCAGGAAGGCCAGGAAATCCGTCTCAGGCCGGGTTGCGGCATAGGCGTGCGGCAGACCAATCGGCAGGTCGGCCCCCAAGGCGACCGCGCCACCCGCAGCCTCCTCGGTCAGGCGGGACAAAAAGGTTGACACCTCCCCGACAGGACGGGGCGCGGTCAAGGTCCAGCCGGTGGTCGTCCGCCGGGCAACGGTTACCCACCGCTTGTGCGGATCGATACTCCAGTCCGCGTGGGCGGCGAGGCTAGGATCCAAGCGGGCGCTGAGCGCGCTCCAGCAGGCGGCCAAAGAAGCCCGGCGGCTTGGGCGGCTTCGCGGCTTCTACGGCTTTCAGCTTCGCTTTAGCCTCGGCTTCCTTCTCGCGCTGCTTGCTGGCGAGCCACTTGTCCAGGCTCATGCCCGCCTTGGCGGCACGCTTGGCTTCGTAGGCTTTCTGGCCCTCAGTCAATGTCTTGGTCGGCTGCACGTCGGTTCCCCGGGTTTCGCCGCCTTTTCGCAGCAGGCGGGTTGAGGATCAAGCATATTGGCAGCGGCCGGCGTCGCGCATGATGGATAGCCCGATCGCCCTCTCAAACAAATGAGCTAAAGCATGATTGCTTCAACCTGAGGCCATCATGCTGGAGTGTCTCGGTGAGACACCAACTCCCCGAAGCTCGCCGCAAGATGCGACGAACGTCGGGGGCAGGACACCAGCTCTTTAGTTTTAGTGGCCTGCTTGTCCCCGAAGCTCGCCGCAAGATGCGACGAACGTCGGGGGCAGGACACTAGCGCCGTGCGAAGGTGGCAAACACCCGCAACTGGTTTGCGATGAAGTCGCGCGTGACCTGATCGGCCAACTCGCCGGTATCGGCGTCTATCTTGCTCATGAGCTGCCCCACCATGACCTCGGGCTTGTTCAGGACACGGGCGTCGAGGAAAACGAGCATCTGGCGCAGGTGATACTGCGCCCGCGAGCCACCGATCGGTCCGGGGGAGCCGGTCTGGATCGCCACCGGCTTGCCAACGAACGGCGGCGCCGGCAGACGCGACAGCCAATCGAGCGCGTTCTTGAGGCCGCCGGGGATCGAGTAGTTGTACTCGGGCGTGACGATGATCACGCCATCAGCCTTCGCGATCGCCTCGGCCATGGCAAGCACCGCCTGGGGGAAGCCCTCGGCCTGAACATCGGCGTTATAGAGCGGCAGATCACCGATCGAACCGAGCGGCTCAATTGTCACACCCTCGGGGGCCAGTGCGGGCAGAGCCCGTGCGATCGCGGCATGGTTGGAGCCACGACGCAGGCTTCCCAGCAGCGTGACGAAATGGAGAGGCTTCTGATCGGGTATCATCCGGTTTCCTTGTGAGTTGGGCCTGACGCCGGGCTTGGCGGCTTAGGTTGCGTTTTGGCCCGTATTGCGGTACAAACTGGTATCGGCTGTCGGTGCAATTGGCAACGGAAAACGTCGTGACGAAATGCAATGAGGGCGACCGTGACGGCGCCGGCATACAGGTCATTGCCCGCGCGGCCGCCATCCTGCGTGCGCTGACGCAAGAAGGACTCAGCCTCGGGACGCTTGCGCGTGCCACGAGCCTGCCGCGCTCGACGGTTCAGCGCATTGTCGATGCCCTCGCCGCGGAGAGCCTGGTCGAGGTCGGGAAAGGCGGCGTGCGACCGGGCTGGGGTTTGCAGCAACTTGCGCAGGTGGCCCATTCCGACGTCGCGGCACGCG
>JARLIN010000538.1 GCA_031291715.1 Rhodopila sp.
CCCGATCAGGCCGACAAGGCCCGAGACCATCACTGTCCAAGCTGCCGGTTCCGGCACATTCGTTACCGATACGTTGGCCAGCAGCGCGAACGGCGGCTGGCCAGAAGGTGTCCCGGTCGCGAGAAATGATAATAGTTCGCTGGAGCTGGTAGCAACGAAAGTGAAGGTCTGAGACATCCAGCCGGAGAAGCCTTTGCTCGCGAGGTTTACCGTACTGGTTGTCTGGCTGGGATTGGACGCGCTCACGGTTCCCAGGCTGACCGTCCAATAATCGCTCGTTGCGCCGGTGAAGCCGGACTGCTGCGCGCCCGCCCAGGAGAACGAAACGGTCACGTTCTGGCCTACGTTCAGACCGTTGATTGTCTGTGTGATGGCTGAAACTTCGTACGCGCCGTCGGCGGCGATGTAGTTCCCGCCGGTTGGGCTGGCGGCGGTCAGGCCATTGGATGATCCGTCGTTCGGTCCCCAAAGTTTCACGTTGCCGCTGGCCCCGGTTGCTCCGGTCGTATCGGCCGTACCCGGCAAGAACACGAAATTGTAGCCGCCGGTACTCCAGCCCGTCACCTGCTGCGTTGGGTACAGGCTGCCGAACTGATCGGAAGCATTGACCAGGAGCGACGAGAAATTGCCGTTCTGCACGAGATTGGTCTGCGCCATCGCTGTACCGGCGGAGCCGGGCAGGACGAGCGCCAAGGCTGCCAGAATGGCACTGGCGGCCAATGTGCCGACGATTGGCGACCGTCCGCGCCGCGGGTACATCATTCGAGAGTATCCCACTACCGGACGTCCTTGCGATAACCAATCTAGAGACCCAATAAATTCTGATCAGAAAGATTTGTCAATTGCAAAACAAAACGGACTTGGGGCCTTGGCCCATCGTCCTTCCATCGATCAGGCTCCGTGGCCACCGTGTACAGCCAGGCCAAGCGGGTCCGCTATGTCGCAAGCCAATGATCGGCGAGGCGAATTTCCACCGATCAGGTGGCGCCTGGATCAGCCTGTGGCGGCAATCGACGCGCTTCGTCCCCGGCGGCGCCGAGTGCCTCCGATCAGGCCGGCCACGCCGGTCAGCAACACAGCCATGCTCGCCGGCTCCGGCACCTGGGTTACCTTTACATTGGCTAGCAATGCGAAGGGCGGCACACCAGCCGGCGTGCCGTTCGCGAGGAACGACAGCACCTCGCTGCTGCTTGTCGCGACGTAGTTGAAGGTCTGGTTCATCCAGCCGGAAAAGCCCTGGCTCGGGATGTTGATGACCTGTGTCGACTGCGTGGCACTGTTGCCAAGGGTCACATCCCACTGTTCGGTGGTCGCACCGGTGTAGCCGGTCTGCTGCGCGCCTGCCCAGGCAAACGATACGGCGTAGGTCTGGCCCACAGTCAGGCCGTTGATGGTCTGCGTGATTGCCGTGGTGCCATAATCGCCATCCGCGGCAATAAAGTTCCCGCCGGTCGGGCTGGCATTGTTGAAGCTGTTACTGGGAGTTGTAACCGAACTATAAAGGCTCAGGCTTCCGTATGTTCCGGTCGCCACGGTCGACGTCGGCAAGAATACGAAATTATAGCCCGTGCTGCTCCAGCCGGCCAATGTTTCCCCTAACGCTTGCGAGGATGAATAGCCGTTATAGGTGCCGAACTGGAAAGATGTCGTCCCACCCGTGATGGCGAAGGTGCCATTTTGCACAAGATTGGTCTGCGCCGCGGCCGTATTGGCGATCGCGGTCACAAGCATGATCAGCACCGCCAGCGCGGCGGCGCCGGAGACACGTAAACCAGGCATACTCGATCGGCTGCGCACCCACCGCCTGGATCGGGTCATTTCCATTACCAGATGTCCTGATAGTCTCAATTAGGACCAATATTGCGACAGATTACATGACTTATGTCAACGAAAAAGGGGGAAATCGAACGCTTGGTTCGATGTGGGTTTGGGTGCCAATAGAATCTTTCAACGAACATGTTGCCCGAATCGGTGGGCATACCGGCTTGGTCATATCGCCTCGCATCGAACGACAGGCATTGGGGGCTTGCTTCGTCACCTGGCCGCACAACAGCCCGGGCGCCCGATGCGCGATCATGCCAATTCCTTGACAGCCCCGTTACCCACCGCTACGCCCCCGCGCCAATCCTACACGTCCGTAACCCGATAGCCTCGAGAGACACCGCGCCATGCCGGTTCACGCGTTCATCTTCCCAGGCCAGGGTAGCCAGGCCGTCGGCATGGGCCGCGACCTCGCCGCCGCCTTCGCTGCCGCGCGGGAAGTGTTCGAGGAAGTCGACGAGACCCTGAAACAGAAGCTGTCCAAGCTGATGTTCGAGGGGCCGGCCGAGGAACTGACCCTGACCGAAAACACCCAGCCCGCGCTGATGGCGCATTCGCTGGCCGTGTTGCGGGTGCTCGAAAGGGAGGGCGGCATCACGGTGCCGCGCAAGGCGTTCGTGGTCGCTGGCCACTCACTGGGCGAATACAGCGCGCTCGCCGCCGCGGGCGCCTTCACGGTGACCGCCGCCGCGCGCCTGCTGAAGCTGCGCGGTCAGGCCATGCAGAAGGCCGTGCCGTCCGGGATGGGTGCGATGGCTGCCTTGCTGGGCGCCGATATGGACCAGGCGCGGGAAATTTGCGCCGAGGCCGCCCAGGTGCCGGAAACCGGCCAGACCGAAATCGTGGAGCCCGCCAACGACAATGGTGGCGGGCAGGTCGTGATCTCCGGCCATCGCAGCGCGATCGAGCGGGCGGTGGAGATCGCCAAGACCAAGGGCGTTAAGCGCGCCATGCTGCTGCCGGTGTCGGCCCCGTTCCACTGCGCGCTGATGGCGCCCGCGGCGGATGCGATGGCCGAGGCTTTGGAAACGACCGCGCCGAAGTCACCCTGCGTGCCGCTGGTGGCGAATGTCTCGGCCAAACGCGAATCCGATCCTGTGCGAATCCGCGACCTGCTGATACAGCAGGTGACCGCCACGGTGCGCTGGCGCGAATGCGTCGGGGCGATGACAGAGATGGGCGTTGATAGTTTCATCGAACTGGGCGCCGGCAAGGTGCTGACGGGACTGATCAAGCGAATCGCGCCGGATGCGTCCGGGATTTCCGCTGGCACACCGGCGGAAATCGAAGCGGTGCTGAAAAGTCTCTGAGCGAAAGGGAAGCGGCGATGTTCCGATTGGACGGCAAGGCCGCGCTGGTCACCGGCGCCTCAGGCGGGATCGGTGCGGCGATCGCCCGCGCCCTGCATGCCCAGGGGGCCAACGTCGCCCTGTCGGGAACGCGGCGCGATGCGCTGGAGGCATTGGCCATACAGCTGGGTGAGCGGGCGCATGTCTGCCCCGCCGATCTGCGCGATGCCGCGGAATCCGATGCGCTGATCGAGACGGCGGAAAAAGCCACGGGCCCGCTGCATATATTGGTGAATAACGCGGGAATGACCCGCGACATGCTGGCGCTGCGCATGTCCGACGAGGATTGGCAGGCGGTGCTCGATGTCGATCTGTCGGCGCCGTTCCGTCTGACGCGGGCGGCGCTGCGCGGCATGCTGCGCCGGCGTGCCGGCCGGATCATCAATATCTCCTCCATCGTCGGCGCCACCGGTAACGCCGGTCAGGCCAAATATGCCGCTGCCAAGGCCGGGCTGGTGGGCATGAGCAAGGCGCTGGCGCAGGAAGTCGCCTCACGCGGGGTCACCATCAACGTGGTGGCGCCCGGCTTCGTCGTGACACCGATGACCGACGTGCTTGGCGACGCGCAAAAGACCAAGCTATCTGACTCGATCCCGCTGCGGCGACTCGGCCAGCCCGAGGACATCGCCGCGGCCGTCGCCTATCTGGCGTCGGATGAGGCAGGGTGGGTTACTGGCGCCACACTGCACGTTAATGGCGGAATGGCGATGATCTAAGTACAGACTGACTGGCCGTCGGCCTTTCCCGTCTTCGGGAAACCATGCTAAGCGCCCCGCTGCTACGTCTGCCGCGGGCTCGCTTCGTGGACCGGGACAAGGCGCCGGTGGTGAAAAAGCCGGACAATGACCATAACCGAGACAATAGTTCAGGAGTTGCGGAGCCGATGAGCGAGATTGCTGACAGGATCAAGCAGATCGTGGTGGAACATCTGGGTGTGGACGAAGCCAAAGTCACCCCGGAAGCGTCATTCATTGACGACCTGGGCGCCGACAGCCTTGACACGGTCGAGCTGGTGATGGCGTTCGAAGAGGCGTTCAACGTGGAAATCCCCGAGGACGCGGCCGAAAAGATCGCCACCGTGAAGGACGCGATCGATTACATCGAAAAGCAGAATAAGTAAGAGCTGCTTCTGACCAGCGCGAAAGGGCCTGCTACGATGCGGCGTGTTGTGGTGACGGGCATGGGGATCGCCTGTCCCCTTGGTGTGGGCGTTGAGCACGTCTGGCGCCGTCTGATTAACGCCGAATCCGGCATCGGCGCGATTACGGCGTTCGATGCCAAGGATTCACCATGCAAGGTGGCGGGGCAGGTGCCTGCTGGCAGCAAGGCCGAGGGCGGGCTCGATATCAATGAATGGGTCCCGGTCAAGGACCAGAAGAAGATGGATCGCTTCATCCATCTGGCGATGGTCGCCGGGACCGAGGCCGTCGAGGATTCCGGCTGGATGCCTGAAACCGAGGATGATCGCTGCGCCACCGGCGTAATGATCGGCTCTGGGATCGGCGGGCTGGAGACAGTCTATAACGCCTCGATCCTCGTGCATGAAGGCAAGGCGCGGCGGTTGTCGCCGTTCTTCATTCCCTCGGCGCTCAGCAACCTCGCTTCGGGACATCTGTCGATCAAGTACGGCTTCAAGGGGCCTAACCATTCGGTGGTGACCGCATGTGCCACGGGTGTGCATGCGATTGGCGATGCATCGCGCCTGATCGGGTGGGGCGACGCCGACGTGATGCTGGCCGGCGGCGCCGAAGCCACGGTCTGCGAACTCGGTATCGCCGGGTTCTGCGCCTCCCGCGCTTTGTCCACCGGCTTCAATGACCGGCCGACCGCCGCGTCCCGTCCCTGGGACAAGGATCGCGATGGATTCGTGATGGGTGAAGGCTCGGGCTGCGTTGTGCTGGAAGAATACGAGCACGCGAAAAGACGTGGCGCGAAGATCTACGCCGAGGTGTCCGGCTACGGCATGTCGGGTGATGCCTACCACATCACCGCGCCGGCCGAGGGGCACGAGGGCGCGTTCCGGTCGATGCGCAACGCAATGAGGAGCGGCGGGTTCAGCCCCGCGGACATCCAGTATGTGAACGCGCACGGCACCTCCACGCCGCTGGGCGATGACCTGGAACTGGAGGCCGTGGAACGGCTGTTCGGCGATGCGGCGCGTGGCTTGGCCATGTCGTCGACCAAGTCGTCAACCGGTCATCTGCTCGGTGCGGCCGGCGCGATCGAGGCGGTGTTCTCCATCCTCGCGATCCGTGACGGCGTGGCGCCGCCGACTTTGAACCTGGATGAGCCGAGCCGGGAAAGCGTGATCGATCGCGTGGCGAAGACGGCGCAGGAGCGGCGGATCAAGGTGGCCCTGTCCAACAGCTTTGGGTTTGGTGGCACCAACGCCTCTGTCATCTTCCGCGCCGCTGCCTGAGCCGGCGTCACCGCGGGAGGAACCCGGAAAAGGGTTACGTCCGCGCCGCTGGCGGCGGGCGTTTCTGGTTGGCGTCCCGTCCGTTGTCGTGTTGTGCGCTTTGGCTTTCGGCGCCCAGCGATTGTGGAACGGCGCATTGCAGCGCCCGGGACCGTTGTCCGAGGCAAGTGCGATCGTCGTGCCGCATGGCGGGACGGTCCGGCTTGCCGAGGCGCTCACATCCACGGGTGTCGTGGATCGGCCCTGGTTATTCCGTGGCGCCGCCTGGTTGACGCGTCGCGAGGGGACGTTGCACTCGGCTGAGTTCGCGTTTCCCGCTCACGCTTCGATCCGGCAGGTCCTGGCCATCCTGCGCACGGCACATCCCGTGGAACATCATCTGACCATCGCCGAGGGGCTGACAGCGCAGCAGATTATCGCGGTGCTGGGGCGTGCTGAGGCGATGACCGGCGAGGTGCGAAGGATCGACGAAGGGGCCGTCCTGCCGCAGACTTACAACTATGAATATGGCGCCGACCGGGCGGAGGTCGTGGCCCGGGCCAAGGCGGCGATGGACAAGGATCTCGCGGCGGCGTGGGCCGACCGGGCCCCAGGCTTGCCGTTGTCCAGCGCGCGCGATGCGCTGATCCTGGCCAGTATTGTGGAGCGCGAGACGGCGAAGCCCGAGGAACGGCCGCATGTCGCGGCGGTTTATTTGAACCGGTTGCGCCAGGGAATGAAGCTGCAGGCCGATCCCACGGTGGTCTATCTGGCCAGTAACGGCGCCGGCGTGCTGGATCACCGACTGACCCGCGCGGAGCTTGGGCGGGACGACCCGTTCAATACCTATCGCAGCCCAGGACTGCCGCCGGCACCGATTTGCTCACCCGGCCTGGATAGTCTGCACGCGGTGCTGCATCCCGCCGCCAGCGACGATCTGTTCTTCGTTGCTGATGGCACCGGCGGTCATGTCTTCTCGCGTAGCTACGAAGCACACGGCATCGCGGTGGCGCGTTGGCGGGCGCTGGTGCCGTCCGCGCCGCACGGCAGTCCGGACTAAAGCACCCCCGCTTTCCGTTGTGCCGGCCACATGCTTCGATGGCGGCAACAAGGAGGGCCCGAGCATGTCGGTTTCAGCCTCAGGCGTCATGGCCGTACGGCCGACCGCGGAGCAAAGCCGCAAGGCGATCTACGCGGCGACCATCGGCAACGTGATGGAATGGTACGATTTCGGCGTCTTCGGCTTCCTGGCCGGATCTTTGGCGCTGAATTTCTTTCCCAAGGGCGATCCGGCCTCAGCGCTGCTGAATACGTTCCTGGTGTTCGGGGTCGGTCTGGTGTTCCGGCCGCTGGGCGGGATCGTCATCGGGCGTCTGGGTGATACGCGGGGCCGCAAACCCGCCTTGGTGCTGACCATCCTGATGATGGCGGTGGGTACCGTGATCATCGGCGTGCTGCCGACCTATGCCTCCATCGGCGTGGCGGCGCCGGTTCTGCTGTTGCTCGCGCGCTTGCTGCAGGGGTTTTCCACGGGCGGCGAGTGGGGCGGCGCGACGGCGTTCATGGCGGAATGGTCGGTGCAGGGCCGGCGCGGGCTCTACACGAGCTTCCAGCAAATGTCGGTGGCGGGCGGCAGCCTGCTGGGGGTCGGGTTGTCCGCTCTGTTGACCTCGTGGATCGGCTCGGATGCGATCAACGAATGGGGCTGGCGTATTCCGTTCCTGCTCGGGGGGCTGTTCGGTCCGATCGGGTTGTGGCTGCGGCGGGAGGTTGATGAGACCCCGCCGTACCGGGAAGCGATGGCGGAGGGGGACGCGGCGGAGGCATCGACCTTTGGCCATGCCGTCAAGGCATTCGGCTTCACCGTGCTTTGGACGGTCTCGTTCTATGTGTTCCTGACGTATATGCCGACATATACACGAACGCAGCTTCATCTGACGGCGGCGCAATCCTTGTGGGCCTCTACCGCCAGCCTGTTGGCGCTGGTGGTTCTGGTGCCGTTGATGGGCGCGCTGTCCGACCGGGTCGGACGCAGGAAATTGCTGCTGGCATCGTGCGCGCTGTGCTTCATCATTCCGATCCCGGCGTTTTATGTGCTGACGCGGGGTTATGGCTTCGGCATCATCGTGCTGATCCAGATTGTTTTTTCGTTCGCGATCTCGTTGTTCTCCGGTCCGGGGCCGGCGGCGATCGCGGAGATCTTTCCGACGCGGGGCCGCTCCACCTGGATGTCATCGTCCTATGCGTTGGCGGTGGCGATCTTTGGCGGCTTTGCGCCATATATTTCGCAATGGCTGATCGACACGACGGGATCGAAGATGGCGCCCACCGCCTATGTAATGGCGGCGGCCGCGGTCAGCTTCATTACGATCGCGGGGCTGCGTGAGACGGCTCATGAGCCGTTGCGGTAAGAACAAAAACTGATGGAGAAATGAACAAGGACGTTCCGGTATCGCCGTGACGGAGGTGGAAGGCACTTGGTTTTCTTCCAGTCCGCCATTGCCGGGACGGCAGCGCCTTCTAATTGACCACACAAACAAGTCTGTCTATCGCGCCGACATGACACAAAGGCGGGCTGAAAGCGCCGCGGAGGAAAAATCCAATGGATCCGGTTGAACAGCGCACGATCGCGAAGGTTTCGCTCAGGCTCGTCCCGTTCCTGATGCTTTGCTATTTCATCGCCTATCTGGACCGCGTCAACGTCGGCTTCGCCGCGCTGTCCATGAACAAGGATCTGGGCATCTCGTCCACGGCCTTCGGCTTCGGCGCCGGCATCTTCTTCTTTAGCTACTTCATTTTCGAAGTGCCGTCGAACCTGGCTCTGGAGCGGTTCGGCGCCCGAAAGTGGATCGCGCGCATCATGATGTCCTGGGGCATCCTGTCCGGTTCAATGGCGCTGGTCGGTGGCGAAACCAGCTTCTATGTCGTGCGGGTGCTGCTCGGCATTGCCGAGGCCGGCTTTTTCCCCGGCATCATCTTCTACCTGACCCTCTGGTTCCCCGGCGTTTACCGCGCCCGCATCGTCGGCTGGTTCATGGCTGCGATCCCGCTGTCCTCGGTTCTGGGATCCCCGGTGTCGGGCATGATCCTGGGCCTCGATGGTCTCGGCGGCCTGGCCGGCTGGCAGTGGCTGTTCATCATGGAAGCCGCGCCCGCCGTGATCCTGTCGGTCGTCGTGTGGTTCTACCTGACGGATCGTCCCGCCGACGCGCGATGGCTGGCGCCCGAGGAGCGCGCCTGGCTGGACAAGCGCCTCGCCGAGGAAGCGCGGCAGAAGGAAGAGGTCCATGGCATCAGCGTGTTGCAGTCCCTGGTCAACCCCAAGGTCCTGGCTCTCGCGCTGGTCTATTTCGGCGCGGTCGCGACCAACTATGGCACGGCGTTCTGGCTGCCGCAGATAGTCAAGGGCTTCGGCCTGTCGAACGTCGCGGTCGGCTTCGTCACGGCGATCCCCTACATCGTCGGCACGGTCGGCATGGTGATCTGGAGCCGCCGTTCGGACGCGAAGATGGAGCGGAAGTGGCACGCCGCCATCCCCTTCCTGATCGCGGCGGTCGGCATTGCCGGTTCCACGGTGGTGGATGATCCGACGTTGAAGATGGTTGCCCTGTCGGTTGGCGCGTTCGGCGTGTTCGCGGTGCTGCCGGTGTTCTGGACGTTCCCGACCGCCTTCCTGTCGGGCGCGGCGGCGGCGGCCGGCATCGCGGCGATCAACTCGATCGGCAATCTGGCCGGGTTCTTCGGGCCGTTCATCATGGGATGGCTGAAGGATCTGACCGGCACGTTCTCCGCCGGCCTGTGGGCGATCGCGGCCTGTGCGGTCATGGGAATGGTGATCGTGCTGATGCTGAAGCACGACACAAAGCTGGAGCACGCGCCGAGTGCGATGGGCGTGGCGGATTGACCGGCCGGACGGCGGATACGGCTGCGCTTCGCGGGCAGTATTCGCCGCCGGACGTTCCGCCCGGCGCGATCATGCTTTATTTCGCCGGTTTATAGCCGGCCGGAATGGTGAATAGCTGCGCGGGCTGTTTTTCGATCGAGATATTGGTCAGGAACTCCAGGTGATGGACGTTCTGGCCATAGACGCCGTCCTCGTACTCGCGGCGCACCATGATCCCCGTATTGGACAGCCAGTAGAATCCCGCGGCATCCAGCGCGCCGTCGTCGCCGAACGCATATTTCGTCGTCGCCATACCCTCGATGCGCTGCGTCCCGACCTTCCGGGCGCCGCTCATGTCCACGGTGCGTGCGATGTAGCGCCGGAACAACTCGTCATCCATCGGCAGCACCAGGTAGGTGTGGTTCACCATCAGGATGCATTGCGTCTGCGTCGTCAGGTCCAGGATCGTCGTGCTGAACCCGTTGCCGCGGTCGATGCGCAGCTTCCCGTGCGTGTAATGGATCGTCTCCTTGGTCTGAACGGCGCCCGCTTCGTGTATCGCTTGCGCGGAAAAATCGACGGTCGGCAGCACAAGATCGTCGTAGCCCCAGGCTGGGCCGCAAAGGAGCATGGTCAGGAACACGAACACATACCGCATTGAAGTCGCGCCGCTGTTGTTAGACCATCTTCGGGCTGACTGTGCGGCCTGAAGATGATCTAACTCTTTGTTTTATAACATGATTCACGCGCTTGGACGTTCCGCCCAGCGCGATCATGCTCCAGAGGCGGGATGCTGGCGTCCATCTCGTTGCGATGTCAACAATATCGAGGATTGTTGATCGGTGCGAGGAATCCAATCGAAGACGGCTGGGCTTCAAGTGGCGAAAGCGGCCGAAAGATTAACCCACAGCCACTGCCCATGCGTCATGGCCACGCGACGTCCATTCATCATGGCCAGGCGATGTTCATCCGTCATGGCCCCGCGATGTTCATCCATCGTGGCCTGGGGATGTTTATCCGTCATGGCCCCGGGCCCGGCCCGGGC
>JARLIN010000078.1 GCA_031291715.1 Rhodopila sp.
CGCGATCATCTGCACGAACGTCACGAGGTCGCCGTTCGCCTTGGCTGGTTGCGCGGCGGGGGCGGTGTCCGCGGCCTCGAGCGTGGACACAAACGGCATGCTGACGACGTCAAGCCGGTCGCCGCGCTTCTCGTCGAAGCCGATCGCGCTTTTCACCAGTTTCTCGATCCGGTCCAGATCCGCCTGATCGCGTGCGCGCCAGGTGTGCTTCCCATCCGGCCCCACCTCATCGACGCCATCTACCATGACCGCCAGGGTGATCCGCTCCACCTGAGGCTGATCGTGCACGATCGCCCGGACGGTTTTCCCGATCTCATAATTCGTCGTCTCTTCCTGCCGCCCTTCCTGACTGCCGGTCACCGCGGCCCCCGCATCGGCATTCGGCAGGTTGTTCTGCAGCGATACCGGACCTGTTTTGTCCGTCGTCTTGTTGTTCGACGTTACGTTCTGCGTGCTGCGCACCACGGACCCGTCCGGATCGAACCGTTCCTGCGTTTCGTTCACCTTGTCGAAGTTCATGCGGATCGACGCCTCCGCATGGACGTGGCCGGGTCCGAGGCTGCGTTCCAGCATCAGTTCGACCGCCTGCGACAACCGCGATTCCGTCTTCTGGCGCAGGTCTTCCTCCAGCGCCGATCGCGTCCGCGGATCGTTGCCGTCGCCGGCCTGGACCAGCAGATGCAGGTTGGAATCCACCACGGTGACATCCTGCGGCCGCAATCCGGGCACCCCGGCGGCGACGAGATTCACCACCGACTGGATTGCTTCCGCGGACAGGGTTTGCCTGCCGGCGACCGAGAGCATCACGCTGGCTTGGGCACGCTGACGCTCGTGCGCGAATGGCTCCCGGCGCGGCAGCACGATATGCACGCGCGCATGGGTAATGCCGCGCACCGACTCGATGGTGCGGCTGAGTTCGCCCTCCAGCGCGCGGGTCAGCTTCACCTGCTGGTCGAAGTCGGTCACCGCCAGGTCGTTGCCGCGATCGAAGATCTCGTATCCGGTGACGCCTCCCGCGGACAGGCCGTTCGTGGTCAGCAGCGTGCGGGCGGTCGTCAGGTCGCTGTCCGCGACGAAAATCTGCCCGCCCTCCAGCCGGTACGGGATTTTGCGGCCGGTCAGTTCCGCGGCGATCTGCTGGGCGCTTTGTGGATCGAGGTCCGACGCCAGCACCGTCATCCGCGCCATGCTGGGGCCTTGCAGCTCCAGCCAGATGAAAGCGCCGAGAATGCCCAGCGTCGCGCCTGTGAGCATGGCGACGCGCACCATGCCAAGCTTCCGGATGCTATCGATGAAGCCTTTCATGCCGGGCGCTCGGGTTCCAACGTGAGCCAAACGGTTAGCGGCGAAAACTTACCGATCGGTTAACGGCTGGGCTTGCCTTTCGGCTTCGGGTCGGGCTTGCTGTTCCGTAACAGGCCGTTACATCAGGTCCAGGGGGGAAATCAGGCGTGGACGGACCACCAATCCACGTTGCCGGAGGCGAGATGATCGCCGTCAGGCAACTGACCAAGCGTTTCGGAACAGCCGCCGCGCCGGTCGTGGCGCTGAGCAACATCGATTTCAGAGTCAATGAAGGCGAGTTGGTCGTCGTTGTCGGGCCGTCCGGCTGCGGCAAGTCTACGCTGCTTCGCATCCTGGCCGGCCTGATGCCGCAATCCCAGGGGGACGCGTTTCTGCACGGCACGCCGATCACCGGCCCGCGCCGCGACATTGGCGTGGTGTTCCAGTCTCCGGTCTTGTTCCCCTGGCGCAGCGTCCTGGGGAACGCGCTGTTGCCGGTCGATGTGCAGCGTCTCGGCCGCGAGAAGCTGCGGGCGCGCGCGATGGATCTGCTGAAACTGGTGGGGCTCGAGGGATTCGAACATCGCTTCCCCTGGGAACTCTCGGGTGGCATGCAGCAACGTGTCGCCCTGGTGCGCGCGCTGATTCACGACCCGGCCCTGCTGCTGATGGACGAACCCTTCGGTGCGCTGGACGCGATGACGCGCGAACAGATGAACCAGGAACTGCAGCGTATCTGGATGGAGCGGCGCAAGACCGTGCTGTTCATCACTCACTCCATCGGCGAGGCGGTCTATCTGGCCGATCGCGTGCTGGTCATGACGCCGCGCCCCGGCCGGATCGCAGATGAACTGAAAATCGACCTCCCTCGTCCGCGCGGATTGGAGGTGATGAACACCCCCGAATTTGGCGCCTACGTGAGGCGCATCCGCACCGGCCTGAACGCCTCGGGAGGCATCGAATGAACACCGCCCGCAATTTCCTACTGCGCCTGCTGTTCATCGTCGGGTTGCTGGCCCTGTGGGAGGCCGCGGTGCGGCTGCTGGAAATTCCGGCCTTCCTGCTGCCGACGCCCTCGGCCATCGGCATGGCGCTGTATCGCGGCACCGTCACGGGCCTGTATGAGGAGCATATCGGCGTCACCCTGACGGAAACCGCCCTGGGTTTCATCGTCGTCAGCGTGGGCGGACTGCTGCTGGGCACCTGCGTCGCCCTGTCGCGCCGGTTCGACTACTTCATCTATCCGATCATCGTCATGTTCCAGGCGATGCCGAAAGTCGCGCTGGCGCCGCTGATTATCGTGTGGTTTGGGCTGGGCATTACCTCCAAGGTCGTCAACGCGGCGCTGGTCTGCTTTTTCCCGCTGATGATCAACACAATCGTCGGACTCCGATCGGCCGATGAGGACCGGATCAGCCTGATGCGCAGCCTGGCGGCGTCGCCATTGCAGATTTTCGCCATGCTGCGGGTGCCGAACGCGCTGCCCTACATCTTCGCGGGACTGGAGATTGCGATGATCTTCGCTCTGATCGGCGCCATCGTCGGCGAATTCGTCGGCGCGCAGGCCGGCCTGGGCATGCTGATCCAGAGCATGAACTTCACCAG
>JARLIN010000539.1 GCA_031291715.1 Rhodopila sp.
GGGCGGCCTCCTTGTCGGAGCTGCCGATATACGGTGAGGCGTCGCTGAATTCAACGATTAATTCTCGTATTCACGATAACAGATAGTGGATACAGGCCCCGTCACGTCGATGCCACCGGCGCCTCGCGGGCGGCGAGCCGGTCCGAAAGGTCCTGGATCACCTGGGTCAGTTGCTGGATCTCGGTCTCGCGCAGCAAATCGATCTTCTGGTGCAGCAGTTCGATTTCCAGCTCGGCCTTGATGTTGATGTCGTAGTCGTGTTTGGCCTCGGTACGGTCGATGGCGGCCTGCCGGTTCTGGCTCATCATGATGATCGGCGCCGCGTAGGCCGCCTGGAACGACAGCACCAGGTTCAGCAGGATGAACGGGTACGGGTCCCACTGCTGGATGTAGGCGGTGACGTTGGCCGCCATCCACAGGATCAGCAGGACGCTCTGGATGATGATGAACGTCCACGACCCCACCATGGCCGCGACCCCATCGGAAACCCGCTCGCCGAACGACGGAACGGCCTCATGCACCTTGACGCGCTGCCGCCGCGCCGCCCGGAGCTGGGCGAGGAGCTTGAGTTCGTCCTCGTGGAGGCGGTGCACGGCGTTGTTTATGGCGTTCATGCGATCCCCATGATGAAGGAATTTGCGCCCCCGAAGATGCCCGAGGATCGCGAATCCCCGGCGGGTTTACAATGTCGTATCGCGCGCCCCGCCCCTCGGGTGGTTCCGGATCATCGTCAGCCCCACGCAAACCGCCGTTTCGCTGTCGATTTCCGCGCTGATCGACAGGCCGAACCGCTCGCAGGCCCGGCGATAGAACACCTGGCGCGACCCCGGATCGGAAACCAGCAGGATTTCGCGCGCCTCGGGATGGAGTTGCCGGATCTGGCGCAATTCGTGGCCGATCAGGATGCCCGACAGAAAGGACTGCAGGCTGTGCGGCGGTTCGGCCGCGTGCAGCTCACGGCTGCGCACCTGCCAGATGTCCAGCAGCAGATCGCGCCCGTTGGCCGCCAGCTCAAGCCCCTGGTCGAAGGACGGATAGTGCTGTCCGACATCGCGCAGCGGCGGCCCGTTCCGGAACAGCGGCGCCAGCGAGCCGTGTTCGCTCAGCACGCCATAGAGGTCGCCCGTCATGACCGTGTAAAAATCGACGATCTTCCCACCCTCGACCTTGAGCCATTTGCAATGCGTGCCGGGAATGCACAGCAGCGCGCTCTCCCGGCCGGCGTGCGTCGTCGCGCCCAGCCCCTTGACCTCCTCGCTGCGCATCACATCATGCCGCCCGTCCCGATGTTCGAGCGCCAGGCCCGACGTGACGGCAATGGACCGGCCGCCCAGGCAGCCCCGCTGTTCCGCCGTCAGCCGGTACATCCCCGCCGCTATTTCCCCGAACCCGGCGGGCGCCTCGACATATTTCGTTTCGACCCAGCCTTCGCGGCTGCCCACCGCGCCGCACATCAGGACGGGGGCATCCGGGTACTGCTTCAGCCAGGCCTGCACGGCCTCTTTCAGGAACACGCTGTAATCGTAGTTGCGCGAGGAGGATGTCGCCTGCACGAAGGACTTCAGAACACCGTGCCCGGCAACTTCGCGCCGCTCCACCACGTCGCCGTCCCGCACCAGGAAGGCGTGAAAATTGGTACTGCCCCAGTCGATAAAGATGTCCACGTAACGATCTCCGTAGGATCTATTCGTTGCCTGACCGGATCAGCTCCCCGGGGGCGCGTCTCCGGCAATCCGAAAATATCGGGATCCGCCCGACAAAGCCGACCGCCGCCCCGCCAAGTGCCGGTCCTTCACCCCGGCGTCATCGCCGTCCCTGGCCACCGCCAGGTATTGCGGCAACGTCAGCCCCCCGCCACGCCCTGCGTGCAGACATAGAGCGAATACAACCCATGCGCCGCCGCCATGAACAGCCGGTTGCGGTAGCGCCCGCCGAAACACAGGTTGGCGCAACGCTCGGGCAGGCTGATGTGCCCGATCGGCACGCCCGCCGGGTTGAACACCCGCACCCCGTCCAGCTCGGGCCCGATCCCCCAGCCGCACCACAGATTGCCGTCCACATCCACCCGGAACCCGTCCGGCGTGGCACCCGGCCCGGAATCGATGAATACCCGCTCGCGCGCCAGCCGCACCCCGTCCACCACGTCGTAGGCCAGCACCAGCCGGTTCGGCTCGGCGCGCGAGGCGATGACGTAGAGGATGTTTTCGTCGGGCGAGAAGGCCAGCCCGTTCGGCGCCGGAATCCCGTCCGCCACCTTCGCCACCGCCCCGGTGTGCGGATCGATGCGGTAGACCGCCGGCGGCACTTCCGAGACGTCCTGGTGGCCTTCGTACCAGTGCAGGATGCCGAACACCGGGTCGGTGAACCAGACGCTGCCGTCCGACTTCACCACCACGTCGTTCGGCGAGTTCAGCCGCTTGCCCTCGAACCGGTCGGCCAGCACGGTGATGCTGCCGTCGTATTCGGTGCGGGTGACGCGGCGGGCATCGTGCTCGCAGGTCACCAGCCGCCCCTGCCGGTCGCGCGTGTTGCCATTGGCGTTGTTGGACGGCTTGCGGAACACGCTGACCGTGCCGGTCTCCTCATCCCAGCGCAGGATGCGGTTGTTGGGGATGTCGCTCCACAGCACGCAGCGGTGATCGCCCATCCAGACCGGCCCCTCCGACCACCGGCACCCCGTATAGAGCCGCTCCACCGACGCCAACTGCAGGTGGTAGCGGGCAAAACTCGGATCGAGATCGCGCACGGCCGGATCGGGGTAGCGCGTATTGGGTTCCCACATGGACGTTTTCCTCTCTCTGCAATTCGATAAGGGGCAGTCAGCCGACCTCCACCCAGGCGCCGCCGCGGGCGCTGGCCGCGATCGCCTGCAAGGCCAGCACGGTGTCGATCGATTCGGCCTCGGACGCGCCGTTCCACTGCTCAGGCCCCTCACGCACCATGCACGCGAAGGATTCGGCCTCGGCGCGGAAGCCGTCGCCGCCCGGCACTTCCTCCCTCTCGTAGGGCACCGGCAGCGGCGCGCCGCGTTTGACGCTCAGCGACAGCACCCCGCTCTCCGGCGCGTGGTTGCTGAAGTCGGTCCGCACCACGCCCTGCTCGCCGGCGACGACCGCGAAGCGGTGGGACGCGCTGGCGATGCTGCAACTCATCTGCGCCATCGCGCCGGAGGGGAACACCAGCGTCGCCATCACGGTCTGGTCCACGCCGCTCTGCGTATAGCGCGCGGTGGCCCACACCCGGCTCGGCCGTTCGCCTGCCATCAGCCGCACCATGCTCATGGCGTAGGTGCCAGCATCCAGCAGGGCGCCGCCGCCGCGCCCGGGCACCAGCCGGATGTTGGCCGGATCGACCAGCGGCGCGCCCTCCGGCGTGA
>JARLIN010000540.1 GCA_031291715.1 Rhodopila sp.
CGGATACGGTCCCATTGATCGTCACGAAGGGCATAGCGGCGCATCGGTCAGCTCCAAATTGGCTGACTGCCTATGAATCGAACTTTGCGCCGCGCCGGAATCCCCTATTTCCGGAATCCCCTATTTGACGACACGCCCTAGGCCGGCCGATCCTCAACGCCAACGCTGCGCCGAACACTGCGGTTCCGGCAACGGCTCCCGACCCGGAGGCGCAGCGCCGTGCCCAAGAAATCGAGGCGGCGCGGGTCAGCCGCCTCTTCGCCCAGACCGACCAGCAGCCACAGAGCATCTCCCAGATCATCCCGGGCGCGCCGGCGGGAACGATGGCGGCCGTAGCCACCACGCCTCCGGTAGATGCCGGCTCTGCCCAGAACATGCAGGATCGCAAAACTGCCTTCCTCACCGCCTCGACCGACAAACGCACGGTCAGCCCAGATCGGCTTGAAGCCAAGGCTTCGCCCTATGTTGTCCAAGCCGGCACTGTCATTCCCGCCGCCCTCATCACCGGCATCCGATCGGATCTGCCCGGGCAGATCACTGCCCAGGTGACGGAGGCGGTCTACGACAGTCCGACCGGCAAATATCTTCTGATCCCGCAGGGCGCGAAGCTGATCGGCCAATACGACAGCTCCATCGCCTTCGGGCAGAACCGTGTACTGCTGGTGTGGACCCGCCTCATCATGCCGGACGGCACCTCGATCGTGCTGGAACGCCAACCCGGCGCTGATACGGAGGGATACGCCGGGCTCGAGGACGAGGTCGACAACCATTGGGGCATGCTGTTCAAGGCCGCCTTACTCTCGACACTGCTGAGCGTCGGCGCTGAAGCGGGTACTAGCCAGGACGAGAACAACCTCGTCCAGGCGATCCGAAGCGGGGCCTCCAACAGCATCAGTCAGACCGGCCAGCAGATTGTCCAGCGTCAGCTCAACATCCAGCCGACGCTGACCATCCGGCCGGGTTTCCCCGTCCGTGTCATTGTCACGCGCGATCTCGTGCTGGCGCCCTACGGGCAAGGAGGAACACCATGACCAAACTGAAGCTCGGCCCGCTCCCTGACGACAAGCCCGTAAAAGTCGCCATCGCGTTGCCGGCGTCACTTTACCGGGATTTGCAAGCCTACGCTGATCTGATCGGCAAAGAGAACAGCCAGGCCGCACCGGACCCAGCAAAGCTTATCGTCCCAATGATCCAGCGCTTTATTGTGACCGATCGCGTATTTGCGAAGGCGCGGCGGAGCGTCATTCAGCGCGGAGCGGGCTCCGCTGAAAGATCGGGGTAGCGCTCTCGGAGCATGTCGAGAAACGGACCGAGAGTTGGGTTGCTGTTTGCCTGTCGCCAGTATGCCATGAAATGGAGACGCGTCGGTCCCTCGTGGTCATGCACTTCGCGATAGACCACGCCGTCGTAATGTGCGCCTGTCGCGCCTTCGAGGACCAGCAGCGCCCCATATCCTGCGCTGACCAGTGTCAACAGCCGATCAAGGCCAACATCCTGATGCAACGCACGAAAAGAGCCGGGGCCGTCGAGCTTTACCGCCAGCAATCGTGCGAACTCGGGGCCGGGATTACTTTCTGGAAGGAGTAGCTGCTCGTTCCTCAGGTCATTCCAACGGATTATGGCGTGGGCGCTAAGGGGATGATACTCTGGCAAGGCAATGATGACCCGCTCGCTCCATAATGCCAGCGTACGGTCGTCCCAACCTTCGCGGCCAGCCGTCATGATGACCACGTCAACAGTATTGCTCGCCAAATCGTAGAGCAAATGATTGCGGTGTCCATCGACAGTATGAACCTCGACGTCCGGAAAACTGCGACGATGGTCCATGAGTGTTGCGCGCAAATTGCCTGTTGAGAGCGAGGTATAGATACCGATCGTCAACTGCCCGCTTTCGCCCTTGCACCGCGCTCTGAGTCTACGGAACGCTGCATCAGTCTCTTCGACAATCCGTCTTGCCGTTTCAAGGAATTCCTGGCCTGCGAACGTTGGGCGGGTGCCCCCATTGGTGCGCTCGAACAGTACCCCGCCTAGACGATGCTCGAGATCGCGAAGTCGCCGACTGAGCGTCGATTGTCGGACGTTCAGTGTCTCCGCTGCCTGTCTTAGACTCCTGTATCGCCCTGCTACGATTGCCCAGCGTAGGTCCCGAAGCTCAGCCGTCATTGCTCCGATCCATCACCAATTATGGGGCTTAGTTCGAGACACGGGACAGGCTGACAAATAGCATCTCCGCAACTTGCCCAACCGATGTGCCCATGTCCGACACCAGGAACGCCCGATCACCCAAATCCAGTGCATAAGCCCTACTGCCCCGCCAGATCTGTCATTACTATATAGGACCAAATCGACCCGATAATCGTACCAAGCCGGCATGTCGGAAGTCCCGCCACCGCATGACTGGGCTTTCGGTCAGCATGGAGACGTTCTAGTCGGCGGCGAGCGACGTTGCCGCGATCGTCGGCCTCTCCCGCTCGTACGGCTCGACATAGGCGCGGCCGTAGTAGCTATCCAGCAGCAACTGCCGGATTTCCGCGATCAGCGGGTAGCGCGGATTTGCCGCCGTGCACTGGTCGTCGAACGCCGCCTCGGCGATATGGTCCACGCGGTCGAGGAATGCGGCCTCCGCCACGCCGGCAGCCTGGATCGAGCCGGGGATATCGAGCGTGCGCTTCATCTCGTCCACCCACTCGATCAGCTTGCCCACCCGCTCATGATCGCGGTTGCCGCCCAGGCATAGATGGCGAGCGACCTGCGCGTAGCGGGCGACGCTCTTGGGCCGGTCGTACTGGCTGAACGCCGTCTGCTTGGTGGGGATATCGGCGGCATTGTAGCGGATCACGTTGGTGATCAGCAGCGCGTTGGCCAGGCCGTGCGGCAGGTGGAACTCGGCGCCCAGCTTATGCGCCATCGAGTGGCACACACCGAGGAACGCGTTGGCGAAGGCGATGCCCGCCAATGTCGCCCCGCTGTGCACCTCTTCGCGCGCCTTTGGGTTGCGGGCCCCTTCCAGGTATGCCGCGGGCAGGTTCTCCTTCAGCAGCTTCAGCGCCTGCAGCGCCTGGCCGTCGGTGTATTCGCTTGCCAGCACCGAGACATACGCCTCCAGCGCGTGCACCACCGCATCGATGCCGCCCGCCGCGGTCAGCGGCTTCGGCATGTTCATCACCAGGTTCGCATCGATGATCGCCATGCTGGGTGTCAGCTCGTAATCGGCGATCGGGTATTTCACGCCGGTCGTCTCATCGGTAACCACCGCGAACGGCGTCACCTCCGATCCGGTGCCGGAGGTGGTCGGCACCGCGACCAGCAGCGCCTTGGTTCCCAGCTTGGGGAAATGATAGATGCGCTTGCGGATGTCCATGAAGCGCAGGGCAAGGTCTTCGAACGCAACCTCGGGCGCCTCATACATCACCCACATGATCTTCGCCGCATCCATCGGCGAGCCGCCGCCGAGCGCCAGGATCACGTCCGGATGGAAGGCGTTGGCGCGCGCCAGGCCCTTGCGCACCACGGCGAGGGTGGGGTCGGCGCTGACCTCGAAGAAGCACTCCACCTCCAGGCCCAGGCGCTTGAGGATGGCGGTGGTTTCATCTGCAACGCCGCTCTCGAACAGGAAGCGGTCGGTGACGATCAGGCAGCGTTTGCGGCCCGCGAGGTCTTCCAGCGCGAACGGCAGGCAGCCGCGGCGAAAATAGATCGCGCGCGGCAGCTTGTGCCACAGCATGTTCTCGGCGCGCTTCGCCACGGTCTTGCGGTTCAGCAGATGCCGCGGCCCGACATTCTCCGAAATCGAATTGCCTCCCCACGAGCCGCATCCCAGCGTCAGCGACGGTGCCATCTTGAAGTTGTAGAGATCGCCGATGCCACCATGCGAGGACGGCGTGTTGATCAGGATGCGCGCGGTCTTCATGCGCGCGCC
>JARLIN010000541.1 GCA_031291715.1 Rhodopila sp.
ATGCCACCGCGCTCGACCAAGCTATCCATGCAGCCGTCGCCGACCTTAACCGCGAGCGCAGGGTCGTTCCGTTGGTCAAGCCGCGAATCTCTGCTTAGGCGGCAGATGGTCCGGACCGCGCCGGACCATGACGGTGGGGGCGGACGCCTTACCCCAAATCGCGCCGGACCATGACGGTGCGAGCGAACGGCCGCCCCGGACGCCCATTTCGTCTGCCCCATAGGGGACGAAGGCCCGCCCGTCGGCGGTTCAGGCGAACAGCATCGCCGGCGGCTGCCCCGGGGGATGGGCGTGGTCGAAGACGACCCAGGCATGGTGATGCTGGGCCGTGTTTGTGCGCTCCCCCAGTTCAAACCACTGGATGCGCTTCGTCAGCACGATAACCGCCGAAAAGGGACCAGCCGACATCATATCGGCGGCTCGCCGTCCCGCGATCCATTGCAGGCGAACCAGCAGCGCGAGCTGTCCCTGCACGGAAGCCGTGAGGGTCATCGCATGCCGCAGAAAGCCCAGCATCGCCGCGGGCGACTTGGATTGCCCGACATGGGATCCGGTATCGCCATAGGGCGGGTTCGTCACGATGCTCCGGCAGTTCCCCCGGACCTCGCGGCACGCCAGGAAATCGACACCCGGAACCCCGAACCCGCGGTCCGTGATGTCGGTGGAGACCACGTCGTAGCCATGTTCGGCCAGTACGGAGGACATCGCGCCGTCGCCGCAACAGGGTTCCCAAACCGGACCGCGAAACCGGACGTGCCGTAGCAACGCCTCGGTGACCCAGGGCGGAGTCGCATAGAAATCGCGCCCCTCGCGTTCGTAGCCCGACACATGGATGGCTCTCCGCTCCACCGGCCGGGGCGGTTCCGAAGCCTCTGGCACAGACGGCATTTCGATTTCGGCGAGCGGCAGGTCTGGTTGCGTAAGGGTCACGCGCGCATTGCCGGATCGACAGGAAGCTGGGCAGGTTCGGTGGGCATCGCGGCACTCCGGAACGGGATACACAACCTGTCCGTGACGAAGCCTTGTTCACGGACCGGGCCGCCGCGACTCGGCGCGGACATGCCGATCCTGGACGGTTGCAAAGTTTAGCGTGCGGCCTTGGCCATGAACAAGGCGAGGATGGAGTCCGCGCGGGTGGCCGATCCGCCGATTTCCGCCTAAACTGCGCCATGCCGGTCACGGAGCGTCCCCGCCTCGCCAGGATCGGTCATCGAGGAAGCAGATCCGTCCATGTCACGTCTCGTCGTCGTCTCCAACCGCGTGGCCCCGATCCAGGAAGGCGAAGCCACCGCGGGCGGGCTGGCGGCCGGCGTGCTGGATGCGCTGAAGCAAACCGGCGGCCTGTGGTTCGGCTGGAGCGGGGAGGTCACCGCCACCAGCGAGCCAAAACCGGAGCGGACGGTCGGACCGATCACGCTGTTCACCATCGACCTGTCGCGGCGGGACTATGACGAGTTCTATCGCGGGTTCGCCAACGGCACGCTGTGGCCGGTGCTGCATTACCAGATCGGCCTGGGGCGTTTCGAATGGTCGGAGTTCGAGGGCTACCGCCGGGTGAACGACCTGTTCGCCCAGGCGCTGACGCCGCTGGTCCGCTCCGACGACCTGATTTGGGTGCATGACTATCATCTGCTGTGCCTGGCGGATTCGTTGCGCGCCCAGGGCCTGACGAACCGGATCGGCCTGTTCCTTCACACCCCCTTCCCCGCGCCGGGCGTGTTCATGACCATCCCGTCGCATGCGGACCTGATCCGGGCGATGTGCGCCTATGATCTGCTCGGGTTCCAGACGGAGATCGATCGCACCGCGTTCATTGATTACGTACTGCGGCACGCGGATGGGGTGCCGGTCGAGGTCGATGGGGTACGCAATGGCGCGGTCTCCGTCTTCGGCCGCGTCGTGCGGACCGGGGTCTATCCGATCGGCGTGCATGTCGATGAGGTTCGTGCCCAGGCGGAAACGCCGGTCAACCGGCGTCAGGCCACGCGGATGCGAGCCAGTCTGATGGAGCGGCTGATCCTGTCGGTGGACCGTCTGGACTACTCGAAGGGACTGCGGCAACGGTTCGCGGCATTCGAGCGGTTTCTGGCGGACTTTCCGGCACAGCACGGTCTGGTCACGTTCATGCAGATCGCGCCGCCGTCGCGGTCCGATATCGAGACCTACCAGCGTATCCGGCGGGAGCTGGAAGGCGAGGCCGGGCGGATCAATGGGCGGTTTGCCGAGGTCGATTGGGTGCCGTTACGGTATCTGAACCGAAGCTTCGCACGGAATGTGCTGATGCCGTTGTACGCCGAGGCCCAGGCGTGCCTGGTCACGCCGCTGCGGGATGGGATGAACCTGGTCGCCAAGGAGTACGTGGCGGCGCAGGACCCTGAGGAGCCGGGCGTGCTGATCCTGTCGGAATTCGCCGGGGCAGCGCGGGAACTGGACGCGGCGTTGCTGGTCAATCCGTATGACGAGGCCGGGATGGCGCGCGCGATGGACCGGGCGCTGTCGATGCCTGTGGAGGAACGGCAGGAGCGGCACCAGGCCATGCTGAAGGTGATGCGGACGAACAGCCTGGAGCGGTGGCGGGATCGGTTCGAGGCGGATCTGCGCGGGGACTGACCTTCGCGGCACTTTCACCACCCAACCGCGGGAAGCGTAACGCCCCGCCTTTCGTCATGGCAAGGCAACAACACGCGCCATGACGGTAGCGAGAGGGCTGGGCGTCACTCGTTCGCCACGTGATCATACCGGCAGCCGATCGGCCGCGATTCCCGGTGGCAACGGATCAAAGATCATGCATGACCATGATCGCCCGTTCCAGCAGTTCACCGGCCTTCATGGCCTCTGCAAGCACGGACTGAAAGGCTTTGTCTTCGTACATCGCCTGGGCTGCTTTGCCGTATGTTTGCCAGTCCGGATAAGAGATCACCACAGAGATCGTCCCCGTGCGTGCTCCTGAATGGCAAAAGCCAAGACGTACGGCGGTAGCGCCGTGCTGTTTGATGATAGGCGCCCCCTTGCCTGCAAGTCGAAGGGCGTGTTCGCGATCCATCCTGAACGTGCTTACGACGGTAATCGACATTGTTCGTCCTCCCTTTTTGGGCTGTGCCTCTGGCAGCAATGACAACTGAAGGAAAAAATCGACATCTGGTCATCGCATCTTTGCGCCCCGCTGCTCCGCGGCGTTTGGTGAAGATGCCAGTCGAACGATCGGCCTGCTGCCGCCGATGAAGACGATTACCCACCACCGCCCGAAGGCCATTCGTTCCGCGGGAAATGACAGAAATACTGGCAACCAGCGCGATCGGCGGGTGTTTCACCACGCCCGCGGCCCCGGATCAGCGACAAACGTGTGAGTGAAGTCAAGTCACATCCTAGAGTTTGTTCCGATAATAAAGGGGGATTCACTTCTGGAGAAAGCGCCATGCACAATTCAAAAGATGTACCAGGCGGCGAAAGACCGACCCGGATGCCGATCGTGCGGAACTTCAGCTCCCGTCCAGGTCATGGATTTCCGGCCAGAACAGATCCTTCCAGGACGCCGGCGCGACTTTGATCCGCCCGACCTTGTGCATGAACGACGCCCAGCGCAGCGTCGCATGCGGCGTCAGGATATATTTGAAGTGCGGATCGGCCAGCAGCCCTTCCATCAACTCCGTATCGATCTTCATCTTCGTATCGGCCGCGTAGTAGGCCACGGTTTCCTTCGGGTGGGACGCGATGAATTCCGAAGCCTCCTGCATCGCGTCCAGCAGCGCGCGATACAGTTTCGGATTGGCATCATGGAACCGCTTCGTCGTCCAGGCTGTACCGCCCGAGGACGGGCCAATCAATTCATCCGAACTCAGCACCGTATGGATCGCCGGATCGCGGAGTTGCATGGTCTGGAACGGCGGCACGGTGAACGCCGCGTTGAAATCGCCGCCGCCCGCCAGCAGGCCACTGGTGGCATCCGGTGGCGACAGCGAGAATGTCAGCTTATCCAGCCGATCATAGGCCGCATCGCCCCACTCGCGGGCGGCCGCCATTTCAAGCAGCACCGCCTGGGCGGAGACCTTCACCGCCGGCATCGCGATCCGGTCGCCGTTAGTGAAATCCCGGATCGTCTTCACCGCCGGATTACGCGTGTTCAGCAGCAATGGCTGCTGCGACATGGCGGCGACACCCCTCACCTCCTGCGCCGAGCCCCTCGTCTTCGCCCAGATCGTCAAAAGCCCTGGCATGCCGCCGGATGCGATGTCGATCGAGGCCGACAGCAGCGCGTCGTTCATCATGTCCGGACCGCTGAAGGTGACCCAGCTGACCTTGACCGCGGGAAGCCCGAGCGCCGCCACGTGCTTGGCCAGCAGATCCTGGTGCTTCATCACGTTGAACTGCAGGTACCCCATGCTGAACTGCTGGGCGAAGCGGATTTCGGAAACCTCGGCACGCGCCGGGGCAAACGCCAGAATGGCGGCGATGGCGATGATCCAGCGCACGGACTGATCCCTCCTGTTTGATTGCCGTGGATCATCCCGGTGTGGTCCGGGATTGGCAATACGGGCGGGATTGGCGATATACTCACCGGTAGCTCGCACGGGAGGAAAGCAGGTGAAGATCGCACCGCTAACCCGGAATCCCTCTGGGGACTTCGCCGGGGATGTGACAGGGATCGACCTGACCAGGCCGCTGACGGCGGATCAGGTCGCGGCGATCGAGGCGGGAATGGACCGGTTCGCCGTCCTCGTCTTCCACGGCCAGCATTTCGACGACGACACCCAACTCGCGTTCAGCCGCAACTTCGGGGAACTTGAAATCTCCTCCGGCGGTGAGATGAGCAAGCCGGAAGACCGGCGGCTGAAGCTGGAAATGGCGGATATTTCCAACCTCGACCGCGACAACCGGGTGCGGACCGCGGATGACCGGGTCCGGCTAGGCGCGCTCGGGAACCGGTTGTGGCACTCCGATGCGTCGTTCCGGGCGATCCCGGCGAAGTATTCGCTGCTGTCGGCACGGATCGTCCCCGGCAGCGGCGGCAACACCGAATTCGCCGACATGCGCGCGGCCTACGATGCGCTGGATGACGCGACGAGAGCCGAAATCGAGGATCTGGTGACCGAACACTCGAACGCGTATTCGCGCGAGGTGATCGGCTTCACGAAAGACGATTACGGCGCGCGCAATCAGGACAAGCTTCACCCGGTGAGGCACCGGCTGGTGCGGACGCACCCGGTCACGGGACGAAAATCACTGTATCTGTCAGCCCATATCGGCACGATCGTTGGCTGGCCGATGCCGGAGGCGCGCGCCTTCATCCGCGACCTGACCGAACATGCGACGCAGCGTTGTTTCGTTCACGCTCACGTCTGGCGTCCGTGGGATCTGGTGATCTGGGACAACCGCACCACCATGCATCGCGCCCGCCGGTATGACGATCAGCGGGAAATTCGGGACATGCGCCGCTCCACCATCCGCGGCGACGGCATGACCACGCCACAGCAGGAGGCAGCCTGAGCCATGAGCATCGGCATCCGACCACTGCATCCGGATTTCATCGGCGAGGTGTCCGGCATCGATATCAGCGCGCCTCTGACAGCCGAGCAGGTCGCCGCGGTCGAAGCCGGAATGGATCGTTACGCCGTGCTGGTGTTTCGTGACCAGCCCCTGACCGATGAGCAGCAATGTGCTTTCAGCCGCAACTTTGGTGAGCTTGAGGCGACCTTGATCAGCCAGATGTCGAAACCGAGCGAGCGGCGGCTGGGTTCGGTCGAGATGGACGATATCTCGAATCTCGATGCTTCCGGGAAGTTGCGTGGACGGGACGATAAGCGCCGCATGTATTCGCTGGGTAACCGGCTCTGGCACTCGGATGCGTCGTTCCGCGCGATTGGTGCGGGGTATTCGTTACTGTCGGCACGCGTGGTGCCCAGCGTCGGCGGCAACACGGAATTCGCCGATATGCGGGCGGCGTATGACGCACTGGATGACGCCACGAAAGGCGAAATCGAGGATCTGGTAACGGAGCACTCGATCGCGTTTTCCCGGGCGGAACTTGGCTTTGACGATTACGGCGAGGACAATGCCGACAAGATCCGGCCGGTACGACACCGGCTGGTGCGGACGCATCCGGTCACCGGGCGGAAGTCGTTGTATCTGTCCGCCCATATCGGCGGGATCGTCGGCTGGCCGGTACCGGAGGCGCGGGCGTTCATCCGTGACCTGACAGAACATGCGACGCAGCCGCGATTCACCCACGCCCATCAGTGGCGGGTCAATGACCTCGTCATGTGGGACAATCGCACCACGATGCATCGCGCCCGGCGGTATCGCGACCTGCAGGACGTGCGCGACCTGCGGCGCACGTCGATCAAGGGCGCAGGTCCCACGGCGGAACAGCTACCCGTACTGGCAGCGGAATAGGACGACGGAGGAACGACATGACCATCTCCATCACCGGATTGACGCCCGGTTTCGTGGGCGAGGTTTCAGGTATCGACATCACGCAGCCGCTGACCCGGTCCCAGGCCGCGGAACTGGAAGCCGGCATGGACCGCTATGCCGTGTTGGTGTTTCACGACCAGACGTTCACGGACGACCAGCAAAAGGCATTCAGCCTGAATTTCGGCGCGCTGGAGCAAACCGCCGGCGGCAACGTCACCAAGGCCGCGGATCGGCGGTTGGACCCGGACATGGCCGACGTTTCCAATCTGGGCGCGGATCAGAAACCGCTCGCCCGTGATGACCGCCGCCGGCTGTTCAACCTGGGCAACCAGCTATGGCACTCCGACAGTTCGTTTCGGGCCATCCCCGCGAAGTTTTCGCTGCTGTCCGGACGCATCGTGGTGGACAAGGGCGGCAATACCGAGTTCGCCGACATGCGCGCGGCCTACGACGCGCTGGACGCGGCGACGAAAGCAGAAATCGAAGACCTGGTCTGCGAACATTCCCTGATCTACTCGCGCGGCACGCTCGGGTTCACCGAGCTGTCCGAGGAAGAGAAGAAGATGTTCACGCCGGTGCGGCAACGCCTGGTGCGTACGCATCCCGTGACCGGGCGGAAATCGCTGTATCTGTCATCGCATATCGGAACGATCATCGGCTGGCCGATGCCGGAAGCGCGTGCCTTCATCCGCGACCTGACGGAACACGCGACACAGCCGCGGTTCACCTACGCCCATAAGTGGCGGCAATACGATCTGGTGATGTGGGACAACCGCACGACCATGCACCGGGTCCGGCGCTTCGACGAAACGCAGGTGCGCGACATGCGCCGCACCACGGTCGCGGGCGATAGTGTGACCGTCGAACAACTTGCCGCATAACAAAAAGGGTAAATGACGATGACTGAAACTCCGCGCTGGAAGCGCCGTCCCGAAGGCTCGACCTGGGGCGATTTCGGGCCCGACGACCAGCTTGGGCGACTCAACCTCGTTACGGCGGAGAAGGTGCTGCAGGGCATCGCCGAGGTGAAAGTCGGAAAGAATTTCTGCCTGTCGCTGCCGCTGGATTATCCGGGCGGGAACGTGATCAACCCGCGCCGTCACCCGCCGGTGCTGAAGCCGACCGAGCGGAACGGCCGGCCGAACATGAACTATCCGTTGCGCTGCGATGATCCGACGGCGCTGGACATCGTCTGCGACGACCAGGTCGTGCTGACGCTGCAATACTCGACCCAGTGGGACAGCCTCTCCCATGTCGGCCAGATGTTCGACGCCGATGGCGACGGCATTCCGGAAGACGTGTTCTACAACGGGTACCGCGCCGGCAAGGACATCATCGGCCCGGTGCTGTACGACGCCAAGGGCAACCAGACCGCCACCAATGAAACACCAGGCGCACGCCGGCTCGGCGTGGAGAACATGGCTGTGTCCTGCGTGCAGGGCCGAGCCGTGATGATCGACCTGGAAGCGCATTTCGGACGGTCGGGGAAGATCATCGGCTACGAGGACCTGATGATGGTCCTGGACAAGGACAAGGTTGTCGTCGAGCCGGGCGATTTCGTCTGCATCCGCACCGGGTTCGCGCAGTTGCTGCTGGACATGAAGAAACAGCCCGACCCCAAGGTGCTGTTCTCGACAACCTCGGCGTTCGATGGTCGTGACTCGCGTCTGCAACAATGGGTCACGGACAGTGGTGCCGTGGCGCTGCTGGCCGACAATTACGCGGTGGAATCCACCCCTGCCCGCCCCTGCGCGGACGATCATTGCGCAATGCTGCCATTGCACGCCCACTGCCTGTTCAAGCTGGGCTGCTACCTCGGCGAGATGTGGTACCTCACCGAACTCGCGGACTGGCTGAGGGCAAATGGGCGCAGCCGCTTTCTGCTGACGGCGCCGCCGTTGCGCCTGCCAGGGGCCGTGGGATCGCCGGCGACCCCGGTGGCAACGGTTTAGCTAACCCCGCTGGACAGGTCGGCCGATTTGCCGCGCAGGCTCTGAGCCAGGGCCTGCGCGCCGCCGCGGGCCAGCAAACGGCGAAAATCCGACCTTTGCACCGCGACCCGGCTGATCGAACCGTCGGCCAGCACGTCCACCGCGCGCCAGCCGGCTGTGCCCTGGTGCATCACATAGTCCAGCTCATGGCTGTCTCCCGATTTTGGAATTATCTGGGTTTGAACCACCTGGTCGCCATTCCCGACCGCGCGCGTGCTGGGTTTCACCACGAAACGCTGGCCGTTGTAGTGGTCGAAGCTGTTTACATAGGACGCCACGGTATAGCGGCGAAATTCCTGCCTCAGCATATCCTGCTGGTCCGGCGGCAGCGTTGGCCAGGAGGGGCCAACCGATTTTTCCAGGATCGCCGCCAGGTCGAAGGTCCCGTCGATGATAGGCGCGAGCATGCTGAATCGCTGCTGGTACGGCGTTCCGGGCCCCTCCTTCATCACCTGCAACAGACCGTCCACGAGTTGCTGGATCGGCGCGACAACCGCCGGATCGTCCGCGGCGCGCGCCCGCGGAGCCGCGCCAACGAGAAGGGCCGCGGCCGCTGCGATCAGCCCACGGCGGCTATGAAATATAAGCATCGAAGCAATCCTCCTCACTACGCCATTGTCACTAACACGTTCCCCATGTTGGGACGCGGGTGACATCATCCAGATACATAGGCGCGCTTCCATCGCATCCATGCTTGCGGGTTTTCATCGCTTGCGGGTTTTCATCGGCTCACCTTTATGTGTCCAAAAATTCACCTGAATAACCCCAGCTTCATTGGTTAATTGAAAAATCATGGCGTCGTTAGCGGGAGATTTGCATTGACCATCGTAACCACAGCCCTGCGCCTGTCGGACGCCGTCGCCGCATTCCTTGGTGTGCTGGACCGGCCGATCGAGCATGACCAACTGATTCAGATCGCTCGCCGCCAGACCGGATTGAGCGATTTCGCCGACACATCGTTCATCGATCCGCTGACCCGCCTGCTCAATTCCTGTTCCACGGAATCCGCGCTGAGTATGGTCGGACGGAGCGCAACCCGTTGGGATATCGTCCGGTTTCTATCGAACCTGCTGCTGGTTCACGATGCCGTCAACCGCTCTCCGGAAATAGACGCGGCGCCGATCAAACAGCCCATCTTCATCACCGGATTGCCCCGCAGCGGCACGACCTTCCTGCACCGGCTGATGCTGACCGACGCGGCGAACCGGGCGCCCGCCGTCTGGGAAACGATCTACCCATCGCAATCGGCCGGAACCCGGAAACAGCGAATTGCCCGGGTCACCCGACAGTTGAAGGCGTTCGAGTGGCTGGCCCCCGAATTTCGCGCGCTGCATCCGCTGGAGGCGACCGATCCCCAGGAATGCAGCGAAATCACCGCTCATGTTTTCCGCAGCCTGCGGTTCGACACAAATTATCATATCCCGGCATATCGGGCCTGGCTGGATTCGGATGTCGTTCGCCATCTTCCAGCGTATCGCTTCCATAAGCGGTTCCTGCAATACCTGCAGCATCAGGACGGGATGGAACCCCGCTGGGTGCTGAAATGCCCAGAGCACCTGTTTGCCTTGCAGGCGATCCGCGCCGTCTATCCCGACGCAAGGCTGGTATTCGTGCATCGGGACCCGGTGAAAGTGCTGTTGTCGCAGGCTCGGCTGACCGAAGTGCTGCGGCGGCCGTTCACCCGCCGGCTGGATCCGCGAACATTAGGTCCGCATGAAAGCCGGCGCTGGTTGGATGGAACGCGTCGCATGATGGCGGTGGGCGACGACGCCGGCTTCCCGGAACAGGTCTGCCATGTCCATCACATGGATCTGATCACCGATCCGGTCAGCACGGTTGACAATGTGTATCGGCATTTCGGCATGACGTTGTCAGCGCAAACAGCATCCGCGATCGAATCGTACGTCGCCGCCAAACCGAAAGGCGGCTATGGCCAGCACAGCTACCAATTCGAAGATCACGGCTTGGACGAACGGGAGGAGCGGGAGAAGTTCCTTCCCTATATGGTGCGTTTTGGGGTCACGGCCGAAACCGCGCCGAAACGCCGGCAGGATCACCGTCCGGCCCCGGCGACCAGCCCGGGCGAGCGGACGTTGCAATCCTAGTGTCCTGCCCCCGAGGTTCGTTGCATCATGCGGCGGGCTTCGGGGATAAGAGGCCACTGAAAATAAAGAACTCGTGTCCCGAATCTAGGGTTCGCCAGGTACGGCGAACCGCAGATTCAAGACATCAGACCTGCGGAACGCCTTGCTCGCCTCGGCCTGGGTGTCGGACGGGCAGACGCCGGCAGCACGCGGTTCGCGCGCCTACAGCCTCGCGGTCAACCGCCGGATGCGGGAGCGTTCGAGCGCGCGCTGGACATGGCCGGCCAGGCCGCCGAACCCGCGCCGATGGGGATCGGGGCTTAGGTCCCAGGGCAGCCGAGCCGCCTCGGCCAGGGCAGCCGTGGGGGTAAGGCCGACATCGGCGAGTTCGCGGGGGGTCATCGCCGGCAGGGTCTGGCGGGTCACGTAAGTACGAAGGGCCAGGTGCAGTGTCTCGGCCAGATGACCCCGTGCCACGCGGCCGGCGACCGGACGAACAGGGCTCGAGCGGGTCATCGTAAGGTCGGACATCGCGGTATTCCTGAGGGTGTGGTTCAGCAATGGCGTTTTGATCTCGATAACAGGATCAGTAAAACGAATTGCTTTGATATCACCCATCAAATAGATTGATGAACATGCTGAACGCCCAGGGTCTCGATCCCGAACTGCTGCGTGCTTTCCAGCTCATCGCGGAAGGCTGCAGTTTCACGCAGGCCGCCGACCAGCTTGGCCGGACCCAGTCCGCGATCTCGATGCAGATCAAGCGGTTGGAGGAGATCCTGGGCCAGACGGTCCTGAGCCGCGGCAAGGGCGGCGGAATCACACTGACGCCGCATGGCCGGTATCTGCTGACGCGGGCCCGTCAGATCCTGGCGCTGAACGACGAAGTGATGACGACGTTCCGCGCACCCGCCATCTCGGGCACGGTGCGGCTGGGAACGCCGGACGACTATGCGCTCTCGCATATCCCCGCTGTCCTGCGCCGCTTCGCGGAAACGCATCCGGCGGTGCAGGTCGATGTCCTGTGTTCGTCCTCCACCGACCTGGTGGAGAAGCTCCAGGCTGGCGAGTTGGACCTGACCCTGGTATCGGACGGCAACCAGCCGCGGAACTGGCCTTTCGTGCCTCTATGGCGCGGGCCGCTGAGCTGGATCACCTCGACCCGGTATGCGCCGCATCGGCAAAGCCCGTTGCCGCTGGCCTTGGCGCACGAGGATTGCGGCTGGCGTGCCTCGGCGCGGGAGGCGCTGGACAAGGCCGGAATCCCCTATCGGATCGCCTATCTCTCCGGCACGCAGACAGGCACCCACGCCCCGGTGCTGGCAGGCGTGGCGGTCACGGTGTCCGCGCTGACACTGCTGCCGGACGGCGTGCGGGTGATGCGGCCCGATGAGGGGCTGCCGAAGCTGCCTGAATTCGGCATCGTCATGCTGAAGGGGCGTAACGCGGCGCAGCCCGTGACCGACGCGCTGGCGGCGCATATCGAGGAGCGATTCAGACTCGATTTCACGTCGTCCGCGGCGGCGTAGGGCTTATTCCAAGCGGCAGAAAGACTGACACATCGGCCGTTGTCCCATTGTCGTCATGGCCGGACCAATTCATTGATGAATAGCCACTTACCGAGGTGCAACGGATGCCCGGATCAAGTCCGGGCAGGACGCGAAGGGAAGCGGCGTGACCTGATATTACGCCCGGACCGATAATCGGACCTGGGCCGGATGATCCGGCTGGGTGGTGACGATGCCGACCGGCAGCACCGGCCGGTCGTCCACGCGGGTGACGCGGAACCGGCCGATCAGCGCGGCGAGGACCAGGATCGCCTCGGTCATGGCGAACTGGGCACCGACACAGATCCTGGGGCCGGCGCCAAACGGCATGAAAGCGAAGCGCCCGGGCTGCGGCTGGTCCGGCATGAACCGCGACGGACGGAAGGTGTCGGGGTCCTGCCAGAGAGCGTGGTGGCGGTGCAGCACCCAGGGAGCGATCATCACCAGCGAGCCGGCCGGCAGGTCCAGGTCTCCCACCCGGTCCGCCGCGATAGCCTCTCGCACAATCGTGAACGCCGGCGGGAACAGCCGCAATGCCTCATTCACAACCGCGCGTGTGCGGGGCAGCGCTGCCACCGTCGCGTAAGCCGATTCGGGTTCGATCTTCACATCGCGGACTTCCTCGGCGAGCCACTCCTGTTCTTCCGGCGCCTGCGCCAGCATGATGAGCGCCCAGAACAAGGCCACAGCCGTCGTTTCGTGGCCGGCCAGGATCAGCGTAGCGACCTGGTCGCGAAGCTGTTCGGGGGCGAAACCGGCGCCGGTTTCCGGGTCGCGGGCGGCTCGGAGGAGATCGAACAGATCGCGCGGCGTCTCCGGCTCCGGCGTCGCCAGGCGGGCGGCGAGGATCGTTTCCATCAGCCCCATCCAGCGCCGCTTGAACCGCGCCCGCCCGAGATCCTTCGGGGTCGGGATCGAAGGCGGCAGCAGCATGTCGAGCAAACGCGGTTGAGCGTATTTCTCCGCGAACTCGGTCAGCAACCGGCGCATGGCGCCGCCGTACTGGTCCATCTCCAGCGAGAACATGGACCGTCCGGCGATATCGAGTGCCAGGGTCTGCATGGTCGCCAGCAGATTGATGGGTTGGCCGGCCTCCGCGGCCAGCCTGGTCAGGGCGTGGTCGGTCGCCGACACCACGTGACGCGCCAGCATCGGCATGACGCGCGGCGCCAGCGCGGGCGCGACCGTCCGGCGCTGGAGTTTCCAGGTGTCGCCCTCGCTGAGCAGAAGTCCCTCGCCGGTGATCGGACGCAGGATGCGGATCGACGCGGGGGAGCGGCGGTAGTTGCCCGGATTGCCGACCAGCACGTG
>JARLIN010000542.1 GCA_031291715.1 Rhodopila sp.
GGTGCCGGCGTTGCAGACGTTCCTGGGGATGCTGGGGTAGATTATACCGAGCGCCGCAAAGATTAACCCACAGGCAGCCCGCGCTTCGTCATGGCCCGGCGACAGTCCGGGCGATCTGAACCCGCACCGTGCCGCGGCAGATGGCCCGGATTGTCGCCGGGCCATGACGAGAATAGAGGGTCGGGGTCAATGCCGGTTGGTGTAAGGCCGGCGCGAAACGGAAGGCTTACACCGCTTCGAACCGCCCCAGCCGCACGGCCGTATGCCCCCGGCTCGGCCGGAGGCTCGGCATGACCAGCAGGCAGTTATCATGCGGCGTGCGGATTTCCGTCTCGCCATCCATCGCGATCAACGTGTCGCGACGGGGAATGATGTCGCCGCCATGATAGGCCTGCACAAAGGTGAAGCCTGAGGTCATCGCCGTCACCGCCGTGGTCACCGTCGCGACCCGCGGCGCGACTGCCGGCAAGGCGGGTGGCAACGGCGCGCCATCCGCGACAATGGCGAGATGCCGCAGCAACCCCGCGATGCTGGCAAGCATGGTATCGACCGTCATTTGCTCCCAGTGCTGGCCAGCTTCGACCAGGCAAGCCGCGTAGGGTGTGTCCGTGTCGGAAAATCGCGCATAATCGATCAGCCGGCGGCCGTTCGCATGGCCGTGATCTGCCACCACCAGGGATGGCGTGCCGATCGCCTTCGCCAGTGCTTTGCCTTTCGCCGGCACGCCGCTCAGGATCAGCGCCTCGGACGGCCACAGCATCGAGTGCAGATCGAGCAGCACATCGACCGTATCGATGAAAGGACGGAGCTCCCGGGCACGGTCCAGCTCGATCGAATGCCGGGGTCCGTCCAGGATCGCCGCGTCCCAGACGCGGTTCATGTCCTCATCGATGAAGCGCGACGCCGTCGGCCGCTGCGGGTCGAACCGTTCGAACGCGGCCAGGTTCGCGAAGCCGAATGACAGCTTTCCGCGCGTCGGTGTCAGGCCTTCGCGAAGCAGCCGGTCCAGGGCGATAGCCCCGGCGAGTTCGTTGCCGTGCATCAGCGACAGCAGCGCCACATGGGGTCCGGGCCGTCCGGAGTTGCGTGTCGTGACACCGGCGATACCTGTGTTGCCGGCGACCCACGATGAGATATCCGGCCGGCAGAGGCGGACCTTGAATTCCGGCAGCGGAGAAGGGACGGTGAAGGAACCCATCATGCACCTTGGATCAGCCGAGCAGTCGGTCGGCAAGGCGGCGGATGAAGCGGTCGCAGGCCTCCAGTTCGGATTCCGCGATCCACTCGTCCGGTTGATGCGCCTGCGCGATATGGCCCGGACCGCATATGATGGTCGGGATGCCGGCAGTTTCAAAAAAGCCGCCTTCGGTGCCGTAGCTGACCTTGCCGGTGCTGTTGGATCCCGACACCTGTTTCACCGCGGCGGTCAGAGCGTGGTCTGCCGGCAGCGCCATGCCGGGCATTTCCAGCACGATGTCGTAGGTGAAGCCGCAACCGGGATGGACGGCCTTCATCGCCGGCTCGATCGTTTCGGCGATCCAGGCCCGCATGCGTTCCATGTGCCGGTGCGGCGAGTCGCCGGGGATGAAACGCCATTCCATGGTGAAGGCCGCGTGCTCGGGAATGATGTTGAGAATTGTGCCGCCTTCCACCGTGCCGACATGGATCGTGGTATGCGGCGGCTCGAACCCCTCCTCGAACGGGCCTTCGGCGACCAGGCGCCTGGCTTCGCGGGCGACCCATGCGATCGCCTCGCCAGCGGCCTGCACGGCATTGACGCCTTTTGCGGGCTCACTGGAATGACCCGTGAGACCGCGCACCGTGACGTTCAGATTAAGCTTTCCCTTATGCGCCAGGATCGGTTTCATGCCGGAAGGTTCGCCGACAACACACAGATCGGGGCGCAGGCCGGATTCGCCGAGATCCTGGATCAGGCGCCGCACGCCGCCACAGCCGACCTCTTCGTCGTAGCTGATGAACAGATGCAGCGGGCGGGCCAGCGATCGCGCCTGGAAGTCCGGCACGGCGGAGAGGCAGGCGGCGACGAAGCCTTTCATGTCGCAGCTTCCGCGGGCGAACAATTTACCGTCATGCCGGCGCAGCGCGAACGGGTCACCGGTCCAGGCCTGGCTGTCCACCGGAACGGTATCGACATGGCCGCTCAGAGCCAGCCCGCCCGCTTCCTGGGGGCCGATCACGGCGTGCAGGTTGGCCTTCTGACCGTCAGGATTCGTGCTGATGCGGTAGGGCACGCCGAACCCGTCCAGATAGTTTCGGATGAAACCTATAAGGTTCAGATTGGAGTTCCGGCTGGTGGTATCGAAAGCCACGAGCCGTTCCAGCGGCTCTGTGGTCGTCATCCGGGGCGCGGCAGTTGTCATGAGGGCACTTTATACGGGTCAGCGTGGGCGGCAACCGCGCGGGGCCCGTCTGATCGGCCTCTCGCGGCGGGCATGACCCAGCGCGGGCGCTGAACAGTGGGTTAAGCGATAACGGTTCACGTTCTTGTGAGGGCCGCGATCCGGCCAAAAGTGCAACGCCGGGCATGTGCCGGCAGCCCTTGCGGCCAGAGGCCCCGGGGTGACATCGTCGTCGCAACAGGACGGACAAGCAGGCAGGGAGGAAGGCGACCATGGACGCATCCACGGCCTCGGCCTTGGAACGGACCACGCTTCGCAAGGTTTATTTGCGAGTCGTGCCATTCTGCTTCGTGCTGTACATCCTGTGCTATGTCGACCGCATCAATGTCAGCTTCGCCGCGCTGACGATGAACCGCGACCTGGGTCTGAGCGCCTACGTCTATGGCCTCGCGGCCGGTGCATTCTTCTGGGGCTACTGCCTCCTTGAAGTTCCTTCCAACATCATTCTGGAAAAGGTCGGCGCGCGGCTTTGGATCGCCCGCATCATGATCTCCTGGGGGCTGTTGTCGGCCGCGACCGCCTTGGTGACCGGCCCGACCAGCTTCTTCATCGTCCGCGTCCTGATCGGCGTGGCCGAGGCCGGGTTGTTCCCCGGACTCTTGCTGTATTTCCATCGCTGGTTCCCGCAACACCATCGCGGCCGGGTCGTCGGCTGGTTCCTGACCGGCCTGCCTCTGGCGACCGCCATCGGTGCGCCGGTCTCGACCGCCTTCCTGCAGATGGACGGGATCTGGGGCCTGCATGGCTGGCAATGGATGTTCGTGGGCGAAGGCCTTCCCACCGCGCTGGTCGGTGTCAGCGTGCTGTTCTTGCTGACGGAGCGCCCATCCGAAGCGCGCTGGCTGGCGCCGGATCAGCGCGCCTGGCTGGATGAGGCCCTTCGTCGCGAAACCCACGCGATCGATCTGGTCCGCAGCCACTCCATCCTGTCGGCGATGGTCAACCCGAGAGTGCTGATCCTGACGGTGATCTTCGCCGGGATCGGGATGGCGGGTGTGGGCACGGTGCTGTTCCTGCCGCAGATCCTGAAGGCGATCGGCGTGTCCAACACCCAGGCGGGGCTGCTGACGTCGGTCCCGTACGTGTTTGGGACGATCGCGATCGTGGTGTGCGGCCATCTGTCGGATCGGGTCACCGATCGGTACTGGACCCTGGTAATCACCTGCGGCCTCGCGACGATCGGCATGATCCTGGCGGCGATGCTGCATGACAGCCTGTGGGTGCTGGCAGCGTTCGCGGTGGCGACGATTGGCTTCTACGGCATGAAGTCGCCGTTCTGGCCGTTGCCATCCACGTTCCTGACCGGGTCCGCGCTGGCGGCCGGATTGGCGCTGATCAACTCACTCGGCAACTTCGCCGGATATCTCGGGCCAATCGCCGTGGGTTGGGCGAAGGACGCGACGGGCAGCTTCGAGGCCGGCCTCTACGCACTGGCCGCCGCCGCGTTCGTTTCGACCCTAACCGCGTTGGGCTGCGCGCTGTGGATGCCACGAGGTGCCGAGTCGGTGGTAAGGCTGGTGCCGGTTCGCCGGTAGCCCGGCCGATCCTGAACTCAGGCAGCAGGTTGAGGAGGCGTTGGGGTCGAATGTAAAATCTGCAATCCCTGCGGCAGCGTGCGTGACGTGCAACCATCAAGCACGATGTCGCGGACGACTTCAAGCGCGACATTCAATGCTGTGAAGCTGTATGGCTTGTGGAGGCACGCGTGCCCATACCGTGCCTGTTGAAGCCCGCGCCCGGCTTCGCCCGTGACATAAAGAATGCCCATGTGGTCGAGGTCGCCGGACTCCGCCAGTTGATCGGCGATGTCGCTACCGCGTTCCCGTCCGCGCAATTGCATGTCGAGAATGGCGATGTCCGGGCGATGCAGCCGCGCCAACGTGACGCCGTCGGCGACGGAGGCAGCGACGCCGCACACGACATGGCCCTCATCCAGCAATCCCTCGACCAGGGAGTCCGCGAGCATGACGTCATCTTCAGCCAGCAGAACTTTCATCAGGCATCTTTATTCATAAAGAATTAACCTTTTATTTTATGCGTGTTAATTGATTTAATACCAAAATTTGGAACAGCCCAACTGGCTGATATTCGGTCAGCACAGAGCTGCAAAAGCTAATAACCACGACATGATGCGAGAAGACAGTGTTTTTTTGCAGGCAGAAGGCTTTTCTTCTATATGTCAATGCAGGCGCCGCCGGCTCAGCGCCACGAGGATTCGCAATGGCGAGAGATATCGCAAGCCTTCTCCGGCAGCAGGCCGCCTTGGCCGCTTTTGGATCCTTCGCCTTCCAGGAAACGGACCTGATCAAGATACTCGGGGAAGCAGCGCGGATTTGTGCCGGCTCCCTCGGGGTCCGGCATTGTAAGGTATGTCGCTACCGTCCCGCTGAGAACGACCTGCTCATCGAGGCCGGCTTCGGATGGAAAGCGGGCGTGGTAGGAAAAGTTGTGTCGGCGGCCGACGAAAGCTCTCCGCAAGGTCGCGCATTCGTGACCGGGGAGCCGGTCATCGTCCAGAACTTGCAGGAAGCGAACGGCTACGAGCCGCCTGACTTCTATGCGGATCACGGCATCGTCTCGACGGTCGATGTGCTCATCAAGGCGCACGCAGGTGCCCCTTTCGGCGTGTTGGAGGTCGATAGCACGGCGCAGCATACATACGATGAGCATGACATCGACTTCCTCACCGGCTTCGCGAATGTGCTTGCGGAAGCGGTCGCCACCAGCCACCGGAACGAGGTGTTGCAGGCCACGCTTGCCAGCATGAAAGAGGCGATCGCCGAAAAGGATCGTTTACTGGACGAAAGAAATCTTCTCGCGTTGGAATTGCAGCATCGCGTTCGGAATAACCTGCAGCTGGTCAATAATATGTTGAGCGACCAGCTCCGGGAAACCTCGGACGATGGCGGCCGCACCGGCCTGCGCGGGATCATCAAACGGGTCATGAGCCTCGCCGAGGTTTACGAGCATCTGCTCGGCGTCGGGATGAATGGGCAAATCAATATTGGCGCTTATGCCGTCGCCCTATGCGCGAACCTGCCCGATCTTCAGCCGACACCTGCATTCCCAATCGTGCTGCATTGCGAGCCGGTGACGTTGTTGGTGAACCTGTCCGCGGCTACGGCGCTGGGTCTCGTTCTGACAGAGCTCATATCAAACAGCTACGAGCACGCGTTTCCGGGCCGCGGTGGGACGATCAACGTCCGCTTCGGGCGGGATGAACAGGCCGATCGGGGTGTCATCACGATCGCCGACGACGGTATCGGGTACGCGCCTGCGGCCGAAACGCGGCGTCACGGCGTGGGTTTGGCGCGCCGGCTCATGCAGCAGGTGGACGGCACGCTCGATGTGGTCGGCGATGCCGGGACGGCCTGGACGCTGCGCTTTCCGGTTTTGTCGGCCGCGGATACCGTGGCGATGGCCTGACGGGGAGAGGGTCAGGCTCAATACCCGTCGGTATCACAATCCCAATTCGGTCAGGCCAGGATGGTTCGCCGGTCGGGGGGCGGTCGCGTCCCAGCGAAACAGCCGCGCGGCTTCATTGATCGGCAGGTCGTTGATGCTGGCGTGGCGGCTGCGCATCAGGCCGTGCGAGTCGAATTCCCAGTTCTCGTTGCCGTAGGCGCGGAACCAGTTGCCTGAGTCGTCGTGGTATTCATACGCGAACCGCACGGCGATCCGGTTGTCGGTGAATGCCCAGATTTCCTTGATCAGGCGATAGTCCAGCTCCCGGTTCCACTTCCGCGTCAGGAACGCGACGATCGCCGGGCGCCCCTGGAGGAACTCGCTGCGGTTCCGCCAGATGCTGTCCTCGGTATAGGCCAACGACACACGTTCCGGGTCACGGCTGTTCCAGCCATCCTCGGCGGCGCGGACCTTCCGGATGGCGGTTTCCCGCGTGAACGGGGGCAGCGGCGGCCGGTCGGTCGACATCGTTACCTCCTACTCCGCCGCGCGGGCGTCCTGGTGGCGGATGATGGAATGTCCGGTCATCTCTTTCGGCTGAGCAATGCCCATCAGGTCCAGCAAAGTCGGCGCGAGATCCGCCAGGCGTCCCTCCTGGATCGCCTGCGCACCGCCGCCCATCAGCACCACCGGCACCGGATTCGTCGTGTGCGCCGTGTGCGGGCCACCGGTTTCGGGGTCCTTCATCAGCTCGCAATTGCCGTGGTCGGCGGTCACCAGCAGCGCGCCGCCCTGGTTTTTGATCGCCGCGGCGATGCGGCCGAGACCGGTATCGACCGTCTCCACCGCCTTGATCGCCGCTGGCAGGCTGCCGGTATGACCGACCATGTCCGGATTGGCGAAGTTCAGCACGATCAGGTCGTATTTCCTGCTGTCGATCGCCGCCACCGCCTTTTCGGCCAGCTCCGGCGCCGACATCTCCGGCTGCAAATCGTAGGTCGCGACCTTGGGCGAGGCCACCATGATCCGGTCCTCGCCGGGATAGGGCGTTTCCCGCCCGCCGTTCAGGAAGTAGGTGACGTGAGGATACTTCTCGGTTTCCGCCATCCGAAGCTGGGTCTTGCCCGCATTGGCGACGACCTCGCCAAGAATGTTGTGCAGCGTGTCGGGGGCGAACAGCACGCCCAGGAAGGGCGCCAGTGCATCGGAGTAACGAGTCATCCCGACGGCGGCGGCGAATTTCAGGACGCGCTTGCGGGGGAAGCCATCGAAGGCGGGGTCGAGCAGCGCCGCCAGGATCTCCCGCACCCGGTCGGCACGGAAGTTGAAGCACAGGATGGCATCGCCATCCTTCATCCCGGCGTAATCGCCGATGACCGAGGCCGGCACGAACTCATCGAACTTCCCGGCGGCATAGGCGGCCTTTATGGCGGCCTCCGGCGTGGGAACCTTGACGCCCTCGGCTTCCGCGATGGCACCGTAGGCTTGGGAGACGCGATCCCAGCGCTTGTCACGGTCCATCGCGAAGTAACGGCCGATGACCGTGGCGACCGGCACCCCCTTCGGGAGAGCGGCTTGCAACCGGGCGAGGTCTTCGCCGGCGGACTGGGGCGGCGTGTCGCGGCCATCTGTGATCGCGTGCACGACGGTCTTGATCCCGGCCTGGTGCAGGTATCCCGCCAGCGCGGCGCCGTGATCCTGGTGCGAGTGAACGCCGCCGGGCGACACCAACCCGATCAGATGGCACGTCCCGCCAGACCGCTTCAGCGCCTCCACCAGCGCGATGAACGCTGGGGCTTTGGCAATGCTGCCGTCCGCCACCGCGTCGCCGATCCGCACCAACTCCTGTTTTACCACGCGGCCGGCGCCGATGTTCAGGTGCCCGACCTCGGAGTTGCCCATCTGCCCGTCCGGCAAACCGACATCGCGGCCCGAGGGATGCAGCAGCGCATGCGGGCACGACGCCCAAAGGCCTGAGAAGATCGGCGTCTTCGCCAGGCGGACGGCGTTATCCGCCGTTTCCTCCCGCCAGCCGAAGCCGTCGAGAATCACCAGCATCACCGGTCGGGTCGTCATTCGTTTCTACCTTTTCGCCTGCATCCGTACTGGGCGCCTGCGTAACGCCCAGTACGGGGATGGACAAGCGGCATCGAAATCAATGGATGCCAAGCGTTTCCAGTCCCGCTCTGGCGGTAGCGGCGTCCTGGGTGAAGATTCCGCCGCTGGCGCCGATCGCGCCGATCAGCTTGCCATCCACCACGATCGGGAACCCGCCCTCACTGGGCGCACCGCCGCTCAACGCCAGCAGGCTCAGGGTCGCGGGAGAACCGCCGGTGTTCACCGCGGTCTGGAACAGACCCGAGGGCCGACGGAACAGCGCGGCGGTGCGCGCCTTGGCCTGGGAAATCGCGATCGATGCGTACTGGGTTCCGTCCATCGTCGCGTGTGCGACCAGATTGCCGGCTGGATCGACGACGGAGATCGACATCTTCCAGTTATGTTTTTTCGCCTCGGCCGCGGCGGCCATGATCGCCTTCTGCGCCTGGTCCAGATTGATCGGCGTGCCATAGGGGATGTCGAATGGCATCACCTCGGGCACAGCGGGTGGGGCGGTGGGGGCCGGGGCAGTCGGGGCCTGGGCATGTGCCATTGGCACGGCAAAGACGGCGGCGGCGATGAGCGCGGCGGCGACACGCATGGACAAATACCTCCCGTTCTTTTCGGCCGCTTCATTGACGGCGTTGCTTTGCTACGACCCAAACGTGTCCGCCGCAACATGTTGCCCGGCCGCCGAAAACTTGACCGTGGGCGCACACAGGTTTCCCATGCGATCCTAGAAGAACAAGAGAGGAAGCTAGTCATGCACGATACGGTGATCCGAGGCGGCACTATCGTCGATGGGACCGGGAAAGCGGCTTACACGGGCGATGTCGCGCTGGACGGCGACAAGATCGCCCAGGTGGGCGACAAGGCTGGCCCCGGCAAGCGGGAGATCGACGCCAACGGCCTGCTGGTGACGCCCGGCTGGGTCGATGTCCATACCCACTACGACGGTCAGGCGACCTGGGACCCCGTGCTCGCGCCGTCTTCCTGGCACGGCGTCACCACCATCCTGTTCGGCAATTGCGGCGTCGGCTTCGCGCCGGTGCGGAACGAGGACCACTCCGCCCTGATCGGCATGATGGAATCGATCGAGGAAATTCCGGGTATCGCGCTGGCCGACGGGTTGAAGTGGAACTGGGAGACTTTCCCGCAATACCTCGATGCGCTGGACCAAATGCCGCGTGCGATCGATATCGCCGCGCAAATCCCGCACCATCCGCTGCGGGTCTATGTGATGGGTGACCGCGCGATCAACCGGGAGCCGGCGACAGCCGACGACATCGCGGCGATGCGCGATGCGGTGAGGCAGGGCCTTCAGGCCGGCGCATTCGGCTTCACGACATCGCGTACCAATTCGCACAAGACGCCAACCGGCGACATGGTTCCGGGCCGTTACTCCGAGGTTGATGAGCTGCTTGGTATCGGGTCGGCATTCAAGGGATTGGGATACGGCGCGTTCGGCGTGAACAGCGACTTCGACGACGAAACCGAAGAGCTGAAATGGATGACCAAATTCGGACAGGACACCGGCCGTCCGGTGTGGTTCCTGTTGACCGATCGCCCAACCGACAAGATCCGTTGGAAGCGGCTGATGGAAGGCGTGCATAAGGCGCGGGCCGAGGGTGCGATGGTCACCGCCCAGGTCGCCGGCCGGCCCGTTGGCGTAATGCTGGGGATCGATACGGCACTGAACCCATTCTCCATCCGGCCAAGTTACCAGGCGCTGCTGGCGCTACCGGTGGCGGAACGGATCAAGCGGATGCAGGACCCGGCGATGCGTGCGCAAATCCTGTCGGAGGCACCGTCGCCGCAGTTGCTGAACCGCCTGTCGCAGTTCCGCCAGCACATTGTGACGCGTTGGAACCGCATGTTCCCAATGGCCGATCCCCCGAACTACGAGCCGGAGGAAAAGGACAGCATCGCCGCCATCGCGGCAAGGTCAAACCACACGCCGGATGAGGTCGCATACGATTACCTCGCCGCAGGGGCTGAACGGTTCCTGTTCTTCCCGATCGTTGGTTACAATGAAGACAACCTGGATGTCATCCACACGATGTTGACGGATGATGCGACGATCCTGGGTCTGTCGGACGGCGGGGCGCATTGTTCATCTATCGTCGATGCCAGCGTGCCGAGCTGGATGCTGATCCACTGGGCGCGGGATCGGACTCGGGGGCCAAGGCTGCCGCTGGAACTGATGGTGAAGCGGCAGACCAGTGAGACGGCGGATTTCTTCGGCTTCCGTGACCGCGGCCGGCTGGCGGTCGGCAAGAAGGCGGACGTCAACGTGATCGATTACGAAGCGCTGCGCCTGCATATCCCGGAGGTCCGCTACGACCTGCCGATGAACGGAAGGCGGCTGGTGCAGCGGGTTGATGGGTATCGGAACACATTCATGTCGGGCGTGTCCACGTTCGAGAATGGCGTATATACGGGGGCCACGCCAGGGCGTCTGGTGCGCGCATCCGCCGTTTAGGCTATATCGATCGGCGGGGTGGGCGGTGCCGTCGGCGCCGCCCATTTCCTTTTTTGCCAAGCAGAGGACGGAAGATGGAAAAGCGCAGGCTCGGTCAATCATCCTTGGAAGTGCCGCCGATCACGTTCGGCTGCAATGTGTTCGGGTGGACGGTCGATGAGAAGACCTCTTTCGCCCTGCTGGATGCCTGGCTGGATGCCGGGTTCAATTTTCTCGATACCGCCGATGTGTATTCGCGCTGGCATCCCGGCAACAGCGGCGGTGAATCCGAAGCCATCATCGGTAAATGGATGAAGGCGCGCGGCAATCGCGACAAGGTGGTGGTGGCGACCAAGCTGGGCATCGAGATGGGGCCTGGGAAGATGGGGCTTTCCCGGGCCTACATGCAGCAGGCGGTGGAGGACTCGCTGCGCCGGCTGCAGACCGATTACATCGACCTGTACCAATCGCATCGCGACGACCCGGAAACGCCGATCGAGGAGACGCTTTCCTCCTATGGCGATCTCATCAAGCAAGGGAAGGTGCGGGAGATCGGGGCGTCCAACTTCTCCGCCGCCCGGCTGGCGGAGTCACTGAAGATCAGCACCGAGAAGGGCCTGCCGCGCTACCAGAGCCTCCAGCCCCTGTACAGCCTGGTGGAGCGTGCGGAGTTCGAAGGGCCGCTGGAAGATCTTTGCCTGAAGGAAAAGGTGGGCGTAATCGGCTTCTATTCGCTGGCGAGTGGGTTCCTGACCGGAAAATATCGCTCGCGTGCCGATATGGAGGGGCGCACCCGTGGGCCGCGCGTCGAGAAATATCTGAATGATTACGGGTTTGGGGTCCTCAAAGCGCTGGATGAGGTGGCGAAGCGCTATGAAGCCAAGCCTGGCCAGATCGCGCTCGCGTGGCTGATCGCGCGTCCCAGCGTCACGGCGCCAATCGCGAGTGCGACGAATCTGGAGCAGCTCGCGGAACTGGTCGAGGCCGCGGAGATCGAGCTTGATGCGGAGTCGATCCAGAAGATCGATGAGGCCAGCAAGCCGAGGTAGAAGCCTGTCGTTGTGTCATGGCCAGGTTCGGCCCCATACGCATCAGGATAAGGATGCGTATGGAACAATGGCTTCTCCGTGATCGTCCTGGCCCCGCCTTCTCCATGACGGTGCGGGAGAAGGCCATGGTCCGGCTGGCCGCTTATCCTGATGCCTTTGGCCCGCCGGTCATGAGGCGAGGCAGCATTTAAACGGCCGCACTGGGCCGCGTCGCCATACGGTCGTACCAAGCCGTCAGATTGCTATTCGCCGGATCAAGCGGCTGTCGCACCGTCCCAGCGAATTGCAGAAACGCGAACAGCAGGATATCCGCCAGGGTCAGCCGCTCGCCGCAAATGAACGGCCGGCCGGCGATCTGCCCATCCAGCCATGCCAGTTTCTCCCTGGCGATCGCCTTCAGGTCGTCAGCCGCCTGCGGGATGCAGCGCATCCGGTTGGAGAACAATTTCAGGCCTTCCGCGTAGCGGAACCCCGCCGTCAACGGCTCGATGATCCCCAGGTCGATCCGTCGCGTCCACATCCGTGTCTCGGCGCGTTCCTGTGGCGTGGCGCCGATCAGGCTGGGGCCCGCCGAGGCGATCTCATCGAGGTATTCGCAGATCGCGGTGATCTCGGTCAGATAGCTGCCGTCATCGAGCTGCAGCGCCGGCAACTGCCCGGTGGGGTTCTTGGACAGATATGGTTCCCGCCGATTTTCGCCACGCATCAGGTCGACCGTCTGCACCGGGATGCCGGAGATCCCGCGTTCCGCCATGAACATCCGAACGACTTTTGGGTTGGGTCCGATCGAGTCGAACAACAGCATTGGTTGTTTCCTTCTTTGTCTGCTGAAAAAATAAACCTGACGGCAAAGTGCCGTGACGTCGCTCCCCTGATCGTCAAGACACACCATACCGATCGGTCGCTATAGTTCCAGCCAGCCCTTCCTGTCAGGGGTGCGGAACGTGCTGAATGCCAGTGACGGGCGCGCCGCCGAGTTGCCGAACACGGTCTTTCGACAAGCACGTGTGCTGGGTGCCTTACGGTGCCGTGCCACCGGGTGCGGTGTCCGGACCAACAAGACGGCCGGAGAACCATCCGGCCGCGCCAGGGAGATCACGCCATGAAACCAACACGCGCATTCACGCGCCGTTCTGTGCTGGCGGGTACCGCCGGCCTTTTGGCATCACCGGCCGTCATCGGACGGGCGGCCGCCGCCACCCGCGGTGTGACCGGCACCGAGATCGTCATCGGCACGATGACCGACCTCTCGGGCGTTACCGCCGTGCAGGGCGTCAACAACGCCAACGCCATGCGCCTGGCATTCGATGAGGCGAACGCGCGCGGCGGCATCCATGGCCGCAAGGTCCGCTGGATCGTCGAGGACATGGAGTACATCGTCCCCAAGGCGGTGCAGGCGATGAACAAGCTGCTCAACCGCGACGACATCTTCTTCGCGATCGGCAATGGGGGCACGCCGCACAACGACGCGGTCATGCCGTCCATGTTCGAGAAGAACGTCCCGAACGTCTTTCCGCTGACCTGCGCCCGTTCAATGTACGAGCCGTTCAACCGGCTGAAATTCGGCCAGTTCTCTTCCTATTACGACCAGATGCGCGCCGGCGTGAAATACTTCGTGGAACAGCGCGGCAAGAAGATCGTCGGCTCGATGTACCAGGACACTGACTTCGGCAGGGACGTTCACGCCGGCGTGGTGGCGCAGCTCCAGGCAATGGGACTGAAGCTGGCCGCCGAGACGGCGCATCGGCCGACAGATACCGATTTCAACGCGGCTTTGGCCCGCCAGCACGACGCCGGCTGCGACCTGGTCTGCATGGGCACCATCGTCAAGGATACCACGATCATCCTGCAGACCGCACGCAAGATGGGCTGGAATGTCGAGTTCTGCGGCCAGTTTGCCAGCTACTCCACCGCCGTGGCGGAAGCCCCCGGCGAACCGGCGGAGGGATTTTACTCGATGGCCCCGGCGCTCTATCGCTATCCGGACGATCCTAACCCGGCGGTGCAGGCCTTCACGGCGAAATACCGCAAGACCTACGGCATAGATGTAAACTACCTGGGCGAGGCGGGCTATACCTGCGCCACTTTCACCATCGCGGCGCTGGAGAAGGCCGGCCCGGACCTGACCGTCGACAGCTTCATCGGCGCGATGGAGAGCATGAAGAATTGGCGCGATATCTTCGGTGGCCCGGCGCTGTCGCTGAGTCCGACCAATCATCACGCGTCCAGCCAGTCATTCCTGTCAGTGGTCAAGAATAAGCGTTGGACACCAGTGGTGGATCAGCCTCTGAGTTTCTGAGCGTCGTTGCCGTTGCGGGAGGGCAGGGGCTGTGGGCCGCTGGTCTAACTGTATTGCTTGCGCAGTTCGCGCTTTAGCAATTTACCCGCCGTATTGCGCGGCAGGTGGTCCACGAACACGACCTTCTTCGGCAGCTTGTACGGTGCCAAATGTTCCCGGGCGAGGCCCTGCAGTGTGGCCTCGTCCGCCTCATGTTCCGGCCGCAAGACCACGAACGCTGTCACCGCCTCAATCCATTTGTCGTCCGGCAGGCCCACCACCGCGACTTCCGACACCGCCGGGTGCGTGAACAGCACCTCCTCCACCTCCCGGCTCGCCACCAGCACGCCGCCGGTGTTGATCACGTCGCGGATGCGATCGACGATGTAAAGGTATCCGTCCTCGTCGAAATACCCGACGTCACCGGAATGAAACCATCCGCCAGCGAAGGCCTCCGCCGTTTCCGCTGGCTTCTCCCAATAGCCGGTCATCAGATGCGGCGACCGGTGCACGATCTCTCCGTGGGTGCCGGGCGGCACATCATTCATGTCCACGTCCACAACGCGCGTTTCCACGTTCAGGCATGGCCGCCCACAGGACGCCGGCCGGGCATCGTGTTCCTCGGGACGCAAGACGGTGGCGAGGGGCGCGATCTCGGTCTGGCCATAACAATTGTAGGGGCGGGCGCGCGGCAACCGCTCCCGCAGTTCGTGCAGCACCGGAACGGGCATGATCGACGCGCCGTAATAGACCTTTTCCAGCGAGGACAGATCGCGCGCCGCGAAATCCGGGTGCCGCAGCAGGCTGATCCAAACGGTGGGCGGCGCGAAGAAAGAGGTGATGCGTTCCTGCTCGATCAGCCGCAGCACAAGATCCGGCGCCGGTGCCTCGATCAGGATGGTGCGCGCGCCAACCAGAAGCTGCGGCATGGTGAAGGCGTGAGTCTGTGCCGTGTGATACAAAGGGAGCGCCGCCAGCGCGCGGTCGGACGCGGCGAAGTCCATATTGTGGATGACGGAGTAATACTGCGACATCATCGCTTTGTACGTCATCATCGCACCCTTGGGTGCTGCTGTCGTGCCGGATGTATAGACGATTTGCCCCAGGGTGTCGTCTTCGAGGTCCGGCTCCGTCCCTGCCGGTCCATCCGCATCCAGCGCGACCGAGATCAGGTCCTCCAACCTGCGGGAGGCCACGTCTATCCCCGCCAGGTTGCCCTCCAGCGCCGCGCCCGCCAGCACCAGCCGGGAACCGGACTGGCGCACGATGTAGGACAGTTCCTCGCCGGTCAGCGCGTAGTTCACCGGCACATGCACGAAACCGCCGCGCACGCACCCCAGCCACGCGATGAAATACGCGTCGGAGTTCCGCCCATAGGCGGCGATCCGGTCGCCCTGACGCAACCCCCGATCGGCGAAATGCCGGGCCAGCCGGTCCGCGGCGCGATTGAGGGCGTTGAAGGACCAGTCGCGGTCCCCGAACACCAACGCCGATCGGTCACGAAACAAACGGGCTGCCCGGCGGACCGCGTCGCTGACGGTGTTGCGACGGATCAGGTCCATCTCACGCCACCGCTTCAGCTTCGATTTCCACCATCCATCTCGGGTCCGCCAGCCCCGCGACGAACAGCAGGGTGGATGCCGGCGCATGGTCGCCGAACACCGCGCCGCGCGCCTGGCGGTACGCGGCCAGCAACTCGCGGTCGGTCAGGAAAGCGGTGGTCTTGACGATGTTCCCCACCGTCATGCCGTTGGCGGTCAGCACCGCGCGCAGATTGGCAAACGCCTGGGCGATCTGACCGTCGCCGGTGGCCGGCACGCTGCCGTCAACCGCCATGCCGACCTGTCCGGAGATGATCAGCCGGCGATAGTCGCCGGTGATTTGGATCGCGTGTGTATAGCCGGTCGGCGCGCGCACCGCCGGCGGATTGCTGCGAGTGACTTCGGCAGTCATGACATAGCCTCCGTTGTTATTGTGCGAGCCAAGCCCGCACTTGGTTCCTGATGAACAGCATATCAGCGGGATTGGCAACGGGGTTGCCGGCGCGGTGGCCCCAAATGCTTGGGATCGGCTGTAATGAGGCGGTCGCCAGGTGCGGCAGTTCAGCCTCGTTGTCGGCAACCCGGAAATACAGATCTGTGGCGCCGGGCATCAGCAGCACGCGCGCCTGGATCGCGCGCAGCGCCGCTTGCAGGTCGCCATCGTACAGATCGTTGGCGCTGATGTCGGCGGCATCCCAGGTGCGAAGCTGGGCATACAGGTTGGCGGCCGGGCGGGCGCCGAACCGGTCCTCCCAATCCGTTTTCAGGAAGGTTTCCAGGTCCGGTGCCCCCAGATTTGGCGTTGGTCCGTCCGCCAGATGCAACCCGGCGCGGTAGAAGTCCTGACTGAGTGCCCAGCCCGCGTAGATCCGCCCGAAAGCCCGCTTCGCCGCGCGCGGTTCGGCCGAGAACCGGCCATTTCCGAGGTGCTGCGGCGCGGCCTCCAACGTGGCCATCATAGAGCGCAGGAAAACCTGATTATGCACCGCCGTGCGCGCGACGCCGCAGTTCACGACGATCCGCTCCACCGCGGTCGGGAAAAGCGCCGCCCAGTGGTAGGCCTGAAGCGCACCCATCGACCAGCCATAGACGCAGGCGACCCGATCGATCCCGAACAGGTCGAGCAGGGCCCGCCGCTGCACCTGCACATTGTCATGGATGGTCACCAGCGTCGGGTAGTCGGGCGTCCCGGCGGGGGAGGACGACAGGCCGTTGCCGAACATGTCGGGGATGACGATGAACCAACGCGTCGGATCGAGGACCTTGTCCGGCCCGATCAACCACTCCAGCTCGGGATGCTGGGCGCCATAGCTGGTGGGATAAACGATGACGTTGTCCCGCTGTGGCGAGAGCGTGCCATGCGCCTTCCACGACAGGCGAGCGGACGGAAGACGAGCGCCAGATTGCAGGTTGATCTCGCCAGCGTCATAGATGCCTTGCTGCGTCGGCCAGGTCATTATCCGTGCATCCCGTTGCTTCGTCGGACACCACTATGCGGTAGCACCCGCGTCTTGGGCAGAGTGTTTTTCGCTTGCGTTCAACCTACAACCTGGCGTAGAAATCACCCGAACAAACACAGAACACGGATGCCCATGAGCGACGCCACGCCTTTGATCCAATCCCCCGAGCGCCTGCGCGACCAGGCGATCGCCGCGCTCGTCCCGTTCTTCCTGGACGGCCCGGCCAGCGATCCGAAGGCCGCCCGCCTCGCCGCCGAGGGCCTCCTGGACGGATACAACGCCGCTACCCCCAAAGAACTCCAGCTCTCAACCCAGATCGTCGCGTTCGGCTGGGCCTCGCTGGCCTGCCTGCGTACCGCGGTCGCGGCGAAGAACCTGTCGATCGACGACGTGCTGAACCTGCAGGACAGTGCCATCGCACTCGACCGTTCCTCTCAGAAGGCAACCAAGGCGCTGGAGGCTCGCCGGAAGGAAAGGGCGAAGAACCCGCAGGCCATGACGCCCGAGAACACGAGGTGGGACGAGGGCGCCTTCCAGCGGGCGATCAACCAGGCGTTCGAGAAGTTGGCCGACGCGAACGCGAAGCTGGCGGCGTACATGGCTACGCTGGTGCCGGTCGAAACAAAGCCGAAGCTGCCCATCCTTCGTGCCGAACCGATGACTCCGGCCGTGCTGGCGCGTCGGGCGCTGCACTGATCCGGGGTCAACTACTTCCGATCAGTATCCCGACCCCGAAGACCAAAGCCCCGCCGAAGGCGACCTGAAGTGTCGCCGAAAGCGGCGGGGTGTCCATGTATTTCCAGCGTATCCAGGAAATCACCGCCAGCTCGACCACGACCACGCCGATCGCCACCGCCATCGCCGTCCAGAAAAACGGGATGAGGAACGGCAGCGTGTGCCCGATCCCGCCCGCTGTCGTCATCAATCCGCAAATACCGCCGCGAATCAAAGGCGCACCCCGCCCGGTCAGGCTGCCGTTGTCTGACAGGGCCTCGGCGAACCCCATCGAGATTCCAGCGCCAACCGACGCAGCCAAACCCACCAGGAACGTCTCCCAGGTGTTGTTGGAGGCGAACGCGGCCGCGAACACCGGTGCCAGCGTGGAGACCGAGCCGTCCATCAGCCCGGCCAGACCAGGCTGGATCACCCGCAGGATAAAGGACTGGCGCGCATGCACGTCCTCATCATGACGCACGTTGGCCGGCAGGTTCTCCTCGACCAGCTGATCGGCGCGGTGTTCGTGTTCGACCTCGGCATCGGCGAGATCACCGAGCAACTTGCGAATCGTCACGTCTTCGCTGCGGGCGGCGGCGCGGCGATAGAAACCCTGGGTTTCGGTCTCCATGCTCTCGGCGAGGTTGCGGACCGCGTTCAGGTTCAGCGGCACCATCTGCCAGACGGGCTTATGCTGGATGAAGCCACGCACATCCTGGCGGCGGATCAGCGGAATATGCTCGCCGAACTTGCTTCGGTACACGTCCAGCAGCCGGCGGCGGTGCTCGCCTTCCTCGCCCGCCATTTCGGAGAACACCTTGGCGCTGCCGGGGTAATCGGCGCGGAGCCCTTCGGCGATGTCCAGGTAGATACGGCCGTCTTCTTCCTCATTGGCGATGGCCAGGGCGAGGATCTCGCGTTCGGTCAGGTCTGAGAAATTGCGCATGGCGCGGAATGTGGCCGAGATGCCGGTGTCGTCAAGTGGGGAGCGTAATGATGCGAATGCTTCTCAGGGACGTTCCAGCGCAGCTTCCACGGCGTCCCCCAATCGCTCGACAATCGTGTCGATATCGGCAGCGGTGGCGATGTAGGGCGGCGCGACGATCACGTGGTCGCCCTGCTTGCCGTCGATCGTGCCGCCCATGGGATAAGTCGCGAGGCCGCGAGCGATCCCTTCTGCCTTGATGCGCTCGTTCAGCTTGAGCGCCGGGTCGAAGACCTGTTTCGAGGCGCGATCGGCGACGAATTCCAGCGCCCAGAACAGTCCGCGCCCACGGATATCGCCGACATGGCGGTGATTGCCGAAACGCTCCTGCAACGCGGTTTCCAGCCGGTTTCCCATGGCCCGGACGTTGGCGACCAGATCGTCCTCTCGAATGATTCGCTGCACCTCCAGCGCTGCGGCGCAGGCGACGGGATGAGCCTGATAGGTCTGGCCATGCAGGAACCCACCGGAGCCCTCGGCCAGCGCCCGCACGATCCGTTCCGTGATCAGGATACCGCCGATCGGCTGGTACCCGCCGCCAAGACCCTTGGCGATCACCTGAATGTCAGGCGTAACGCCTTCCTGTTCCCATGCGTGCATCGTGCCGGTGCGGCCCATGCCGCACATCACCTCGTCCAGGATCAGCAGCGCGCCGTA
>JARLIN010000543.1 GCA_031291715.1 Rhodopila sp.
AACCGAGGACTTTTGGGGCGCCCATCAAGCGGGCATCGTGACCCGGCAACAGTCTCATTGCTTTTTCGCTTCGTTCGATCTGACCACGGACAAACGCGATGATGTGATCAATCTTCTGCGCACCTGGACGACCGCCGCCGCCCGGCTGACCAGCGGCCAGACCGCCGAACCGCTGGGAAAGGATCTGGATGCACCTGCTTCGGACTCCGCCGAGGCCGTCGGCCTGCCGCCTGCCCGGCTGACGCTGACGTTCGGCTTCGGTCCGGGGTTGTTTATCAAGGACGGCAAGGATCGTTACGGCCTCGCGAATGCCCGGCCGGAAGCCCTGGTCGATCTGCCGCGCTTCAATGGCGACCAATTGGCGCCGGAGAAGACCGGCGGCGATCTCTCGATCCAGGCCTGCGCGGACGATCCGCAGGTCGCGTTTCATGCTGTCCGCCAGTTGGCGCGCCTGGCCTACGACGCGGCCGAACTTCGATGGGCGCAGACAGGGTTTTTGTCGCGGCCGGCGGACGGCTCGACGCCGCGCAACCTCATGGGCTTCAAGGACGGCACCCAGAGCCCGGAAAACGTGGACAAAGCGGTTTGGGTCGGCAACGACGGGCCGGGCTGGATGCAGGGCGGCAGCTACCTCGTCGTGCGCCGTATCCGCATGGCATTGGAACACTGGGACCGCACCAAGGTTTCCTTCCAGGAACAGACCATGGGCCGCCACAAGTATTCGGGCGCGCCGCTTGGTCTGAAAAACGAGTTCGAGCCGCTCCGCCTGGACCGGAATGATTCCGACGAGAACCCGATCATTCCGGAAAACGCGCATGTGCGTCTTGCCAATGCGGCGGCTAATGAAACGGCCGAAATCCTGCGCCGCGGATACTCCTACAATGATGGGGTGAATTTCACGGCGGAGCGCTGGCCGCCGTGGCGGCAGGGCATGGAGTATGACGCCGGTTTGTTCTTCGTATGCTATCAGAACGATCCGCGGACCGGTTTCATCAAGCTCTTCGAAAAAATGGCGAAGTTCGACATGCTGAATCAGTTCGTCACGCATACTGGCAGCGGCATTTTCGCCTGCCCAGGCGGCGTGCGCGAGGGTGAGTTCATCGGACAGCGGCTGTTTGGATCGGTGTAATATCAACGGGCGCTGATGCTGATACGTGGTCCCGTTGACACTGACTCTCCGCCGCTTCCCTCGACGTCATGCCCGGACTTAATCCGGGCATCCGTTGCACCTCGGTAAGTGCTTATTCATCAATGAGGTGGCCCGGCACGGATGGCCGGATCAAGTCCAGCATGACGACCATGGGACAGCGGCCGGAGTATCAGTCTTCGCGCGAGCTTTTGTAACGCACCGGGTGGTCCTTACGCCACCCGGTGCAACAGCTTCTCCCCCGCGACGAAGCGGCCGACATTCGCGACCACCAGCGCGCCGATGCGCCGGCGCACGCTGGCGCTTCCCATGCCGGAGACATGCGGCGTAACGATCAGGTTTGGGCACGACCACAGCGGATGATCCGGCGGCGGCGGCTCCGGGTCGGTGACGTCCAGTCCCGCGCCAGCAAGGCGGCCGCTGTTCAGCGCCTCGATCAACGCCGGCGTATCGACGATGGCGCCGCGCGCGATGTTCACCAGCACCGCATTCGGCTTCAGGGCCGCGAAAGCGCGGGCGCCGATCATACCCCTGGTTTGCTCAGTCAGCGCCGCCGTCACCACCAGAGAGTCGGCCTCCGCCAGCACGGTAAGCAACCGCGACGACGGAACCACCGCATCGGCGAGTTCGTCGTCGCGCCCTGTGCGGGCGATCGCGATCACTTTGGCGCCAAACGCCTTCGCGCGCCGCGCCGTTTCGCGACCGATCCCACCGTAACCGAGGATGGCGACGGTGGAATCCTCCAGAGTCGCCAGCGGCAGCGCGATGTCGCGGTCGAACACATGGCGTGATTGCGGTTCGGCGTACAGATGCAGCCGCCGCGTCAGCGCCGTCAGCAGGGTGATCGCGTGCTCCGCCACCATCGGCGCGTGGCTGTGGCCGGCGTTGGTCACCGAAACGGTCTCCGGCACGCCGTTAAAGGTGATGCCGTCATAGCCGGCGGTCGTGAGCTGGATCCAGCGCAGCCGCCTGCCCTTCTCCCGCACCAGCACGGCCGTCTCGGCGGTATAGAGGTGCCCCAACATCACGATGCCATCGGCGTCCGGCAGCGCCTCCGCCAGTTCCGCCATGGAACGGACACGCGCGAAGCTGATCGCCGGCAGGGCCCCGAGCAGATCGGCCAGGTAATCGTCGTGCGGGCTCCAAAGGAGGATGCGTGGCTTCATGGGCGGGTGGACTCTCGGACGGGTTGGGAGAAACAGTAGAGCACTCTGACAGGGGGACACAAAATGAACCGTCAAGACCTGCGCCATCAGGGCGAAGCCATGCTGAAGACGTTGTTCGGGTCAGTCGCCCAACCGGCCGGCCTGGCCAACCTGCTGACCGAAGCCGCCTATGGCGGGATTTGGACGCGCCCCGGCCTTTCGGTGCAGGACCGCCTGATTTGCACGATCGCGGCACTGGGGGTCGGACCGAGGTTGAAGGCGCTGCGCCGGCATCTCGGCGCCGGGCTGGATCACGGACTGTCCGCCGAGGTGATCCGGGAAATCCTCGTGCAGGCCTCGCTGTATTCCGGGTTTTCGGCCGCCGAGGAAACGCTGGCCCTGGCTGGCGAGGTCTTCGCCGACCGCGGCATCCAGTTTCCGGCCGATCCGCCGGAGGACGCCTCGCTGGAGGAACTCGACCGGCGCGGCGCGGCCCTGATGGCGTCGCTGCATGGCAGCCGAGCAACGCAGGGATATGCATCGCCGGACAACCCGGTGACCGGCGCGCTGTATCCGGCGGCGATCCGTTACGGCTATGGCGAGATCTGGTCGCGCCCGGGGCTGGCGCATCGGCAGCGGGCGCTGGTCGCGATCGCCGCCTTTACCGCTCTACGTTTGCCCGAGCAGGTGGCGAAATTTGGCCAGTCCGCGCTGAACGTCGGGCTGACGCGGACGGAGGTGATCGAGGCGATCATCCAGACCGCGCCTTACACTGGTTTCCCGCCGGCGTTGAACGCCCTGGGTGCGATCAGCGCCGCATTCAAATGACACGCATCACCTACGGCGTCGCCCGGCTCGGCGTCCTGGTGCCATCCGGCAACAACGTCGCGGAAACCGAGCTGCGGGCGATGCTGCCGGATTCTGTAACAATGCTGTCCACACGGCTGGCGCTGCGCGGCAGTTCGGAAGCCGAGTTGCTGGCAATGCTGGCGGATTTGGAAGGTGCCGCCCGGCTGCTGGGGGACGCGGAACCCGATGCGATCGCGTTTCATTGCACGGCGGTTTCGACGTTCGCGCCGCATCTGGCGGGCGAGATCCGGGACCGCATCACCGCCGCGACGGGACGGCCCGCACTGGCGACCGCGGACGCGATCCTCGCGGCGTTCCGCGTCCTGAACACGCGGCGCGTCCTGCTGGTCACGCCCTATATTGAGCCCGTGCATCAGCGGGAAATCGCGTTCCTTTCCGCACACGGGCTGACAATGACCGGCGGCAGTTGGCTGGGCATCGATACCAACACCGAAATGGCCCACATCACGCCCGATGCGATCGCCGCCCAGGCACGCGCCGCCGCATCGGACGTTTCGGCGGATGCCTGCTTCGTCAGTTGCACCGCGATCCGATCGGCTGGATTGATCCAGGATCTGGAGGCATCGCTCGGGATGCCCGTGATCACCAGCAACCAGGTGCTGGCGTGGTACGCGCTACGCAGGCTCGGGGTCGAACAGCCCGTCACCGGCTTCGGCCGGCTTTTCCGCGAAGCGGGACCCTGACCATCCGTTCGGCGCTGCGCTGAAAAGAGAGTGATATCCGCGTCTCCGTTGTTCCCACCGGCGCGTTCACTCGCATGCAGGACCTGTCCCCGTCACGTGGGCTGGTCCGCAAACATCCGCGTGCATCTGCGTTCATCCGCGGTTCCAAATATCGTGCCTTCCCGCCGCACCCAGCGATCGCCAGGGCGAAAGAATTCGTGAACCACGGATAACGACAGCCTTCACGAATAGCCGGCCGCCGGCCTGGGCCCGCAAGCCGCACCCGTTTCCAAAAACGATCCCTCAACCCGCCCAACGACCATTGCCAACAGCCCGCCCCGGCGCACATAAAGGCCATGATGATGCGACGCCCCACGCGCCCCCGGGCCTACGCACCCGACCCGGCTGCGCCCCCGGGCCGGCCATGCGACATGCCTGGCTGCCACGAAGCCGGCGAGTACCGTGCGCCGAAGTCTCGCACGAGCCTCAACGACTACCACTGGTTCTGCCTGGAACACGTTCGCGCCTACAACGCCGGCTGGGATTTCTACAAAGGCATGTCGCCCGCCGAGGTCGAAGCTCAGTTGCGCGCCGACACCTCCTGGCAGCGTCCGACCTGGCCGATTGGCAGTCTCGGGCATACGGCGTGGGATGAAGATGTCTTGCGCGACCCGCTGCACATCCTGGCCGCGGCCCGGATGAAGGGGACGCAACGGCCGGACCCGCACCAGACGCCGGCGGAACTGCGCGGACCGCTGGCGACTTTGGGTTTGTCATGGCCAACCACTTTGGATGCTGTGAAAACGCGCTATAAGGAACTCGCGAAGCGGCACCACCCCGATGCCAACGGCGGCAGCCGCGACGCCGAGGAGCGGTTGAAGACCATCAACCTAGCCTACGCAGCCCTCCGCTCCCGGCTCGGCAATGAGGTCCGGGTGGCCGCGACGGGGTAGCCAGGAAAATTTGTCTTACCTGCTGCCCTTGCGCCGCGCGCCGTCACGGTTAGACTTTCCAGGAATTGCAACAGGAAACGCTGGACTATGAACACGGCTGTAGACGTCGCCCTGCCCCGCCCGACCTCCGAGATCAACCTGCCGGATACCAAGGTGTCGGCAAGAGAGGTCTTCGGCATCGATATCGACATGGACGTGCCTGCCTTCTCGCTCCGAACCGAGCATGTCCCCGACATCGATACGGCCTACAAGTTCGACCGGGAAACCACGTTGGCGATCCTGGCGGGGTTTGCGTACAATCGTCGCGTGATGATCCAGGGCTATCACGGCACCGGAAAGTCCACGCATATCGAGCAGGTGGCCGCGCGCCTCAACTGGCCCTGCATCCGCGTCAACCTCGACAGCCACATCAGCCGCATCGACCTGATCGGCAAGGATGCGATCGTCCTTAAGGACGGCAAGCAGATCACCGAGTTCCGCGAAGGCATCCTGCCCTGGGCGCTGCAGCATGCCTGCGCCCTGGTGTTCGACGAGTATGACGCCGGCCGCCCGGACGTGATGTTCGTGATCCAGCGCGTGCTGGAGGTCGAAGGCAAGCTGACCCTGCTCGACCAGAACCGCGTGATCCGGCCGCATCCGTCGTTCCGCCTGTTCTCCACCGCCAACACGGTGGGCCTAGGCGACACGACCGGCCTGTATCACGGCACGCAGCAGATCAATCAGGGCCAGATGGACCGCTGGAACATCGTCGCCACGCTGAACTACCTGCCGCATGCCACGGAAACCGGCATTGTGCTGGCGAAGATGGGCGTCGATGGGTCCAAGGACGGCGTTGCCAAGAAGCGTGTCGAAAGCATGGTGGCTCTGGCCGACCTGACGCGGGCGGGCTTCATCAACGGCGATATCTCCACCGTCATGTCGCCGCGAACCGTCATCACCTGGGCGGAAAACGCCCGCATTTTCGGCGATGTCGGCTTCGCCTTCCGGGTGACGTTCATGAACAAGTGCGACGAGGCGGAACGCTCCACCGTCGCCGAGTACTACCAGCGCTGCTTCAACGAGGACATTCCCACCGGCGGCTTCACCACGCGGAAGTTCGCCTAAGGATTCGGCTGTCGTCATGGCCCGGCTTGTCCGGGCCATCTATCGCGACGGTAAGCCAATTCGGATGGCCCGGATGGGCCGGGCCATGACGATGAGGGGCTAACACGTCGCGGCTGACGATTTGATCTTTCCCCACGGTGCCTAACGGCGACCCGGCTTGGGGCAAACGGAGCGGGTTATGAGCGGGACCACGAAAGACAACGCGCGCGCCGAGGAGTTCAAGCGCGCCACGGCGGGCGTGTTGCGGGCAATCGCCGAACAGCCGGATGTCCAGGTCGCGTTCCAGCCTGGGCCGTCGGGCGTTTCCGGAAAGCGCGCCCGCCTGCCGCTGCCGACCCGCGCGCTGCCCCCGGCCGAGATGGCGAAGCTGCGGGGACAGTCCGACGCGATCGCATTGCGCCTGCGTCATCACGACGATGCCGTGCATGCCCAGCGCATGCCGACGCGGCGCGAAGCGAAGGACGCCTACGACGCACTGGAACAGGTGCGCGTGGAGGTTGTCGGGTCGCGCTTCATGAACGGCGTCAACGCCAATCTGCGTGCCAAGCTGGCCGAGGAATGCGAGTCCGAAGGCTACGACCGCATGACCCGCAAGGATCAGCTGCCGATCGACAAGGCGCTCGCCCTGCTGGCGCGCGAGCGGCTGTCCGGGGAGGCGCCGCCCGCGGCCGCCCAGCGCGTGCTGGACCTCTGGCGCGACACACTGGGTGACTCGGCCGAACAGGCGCTGTCGGAAATGACAAGCGCGCAGGACGACCAGACGGCGTTCGCGCGGGCCGCAAGGAAACTGCTGGCCGCGCTGGACCTGGCGGAAGCCGAAGTCGATGCCGAACCGGACGATAATTCCGAGGATGGCGAAGACGGCGGGGAGCAGTCCGGCTCACAGGACAATTCCCAGGACGGGGAAGGCCAGTCGGAATCCGATCAGGAATCCATGCTCGGCGCCCAGCCCGAGGAGATGGAAGGCGAGGCCGCCGACGATGACGGCTCGGAATCCGAGGAAGAGGCCGCGGTGGCCGAGGGTGACGACCGGCCCGGTGGACCGCAGCCACGGCGCGAACGTCCGAACCCCGACAGTGACGCCGTGTATAGGGCCTATACGCGGTCGTTCGACGAGGAGGTCGAGGCGGAGGACCTCTGCGATGCGGATGAGCTGACCCGCTTGCGGCAGCAGCTTGATCAGCAGTTGCAGCATATGCAGGGGGTTATCTCCAAGCTGGCGAACCGGCTGCAGCGACGCTTGCTGGCACAGCAGACACGGTCCTGGGAGTTCGACCTGGATGAGGGCATGCTGGATGCCGGGCGGCTGGCGCGGGTGGTCATCAACCCGATGCAGGCGCTGTCCTACAAGCGGGAGCTGGATACTGAGTTCCGCGATACGGTCGTCAGCCTGCTGATCGACAACTCGGGGTCCATGCGCGGGCGGCCGATCACGGTGGCGGCGATGTGCGGCGATATTCTGGCGCGCACGCTGGAACGCTGCGCGGTGAAGGTCGAGGTCCTCGGCTTCACGACGCGCGCCTGGAAAGGCGGGCAGAGCCGCGAGAAGTGGGTGCAGGATGGCAAGCCCCGGAATCCGGGCCGGCTGAACGACCTGCGGCACATCATCTACAAGGCGGCTGATTCGCCGTGGCGGCGGGCGCGCAAGAACCTGGGGCTGATGCTGCGCGAGGGCCTGCTGAAGGAGAATATCGACGGTGAGGCGCTGCTGTGGGCGTATCGCCGCCTGCTGGTCCGGCCGGAGCACCGGCGGATCCTGATGGTGATCTCCGACGGTGCGCCCGTGGATGATTCGACCCTGTCGGTGAACCCGGGGAATTACCTGGAAAAGCACCTGCGGGAGGTGATCCGCGACATCGAGGCCCGCGACCAGGTGGAGCTGATCGCCATCGGTATCGGCCACGACGTCACGCGGTACTACCGCCGCGCGGTGACGATTGTCGATGCCGAGGAGTTGGGCGGCACAATGATGAAGAAGCTGACCGAACTGTTCGACGAGGACATGGAAGCCGCCTGGGTCCGTGCCGCCGGAGAACGCGCCGCACTGCTGCTCTAGCACGCCCTGGCGCTGGTGATTTAGCGCGCCGTGGCGCGACGGGCCGTCAATCAGGATAGACCTTGACACCATGGTTCGTGGTGGCAATATGCACCATCATGGTTGGGATATCGCCAAAAACGACCGGCTTCGCTGAAGCGCCAGCAACCTGGCTGCCCTACGTGCGGGAGGGGCTGTCGCTCGCGGTTGTGGACCGGGCCCTGGCAGATGGGCGGATCTCGCTGGCCGAACTTGACCGGCTCGCTCTGTCGCGCAAGACCCTGGCGCACCGGCGCAGTCTGGGCTCACTAACCCCGGATCAGTCCGACCGGTTCAGCCGCCTGCTGCGCATCATCGAGGAAGCGGAAGCCACGTTCGGCGATCCGGCCAAGGCGCACACATGGCTGCGCCGGCCGACAACGCTGCTGGACGGCGAAGCCCCGGTCGATCGACTCGACACCGATATCGGCACGCGGCAGGTCGAAGCGATCCTGGGTCGCATAGCGCACGGGCTTGCCGCCTGATGGATGCGTGGCGGCTGTGCCGCCGCCCGCATGCAGATCTGACCGGCGAAGGCGCCCGCCTCTTCGGAGGACGTTGGAACAGCCCCGGACGGCCTGTCGTGTATCTGGCGGAGCACCCGGCACTGGCGGCGCTGGAGCTGCGCGTTCACCTCGATTTGCCGTTCGAGCTTCTGCCGGCGGTTTTCGTGCTTATGCACGTCGTGGTGCCCGATGAACCGAACACCATATTCGCAGCGCACGAGGGCACCGTCGCGATGGGCGATGCCTGGCTGACGGAGGCGCGCTCGGCGGTGTTGCGGGTGCCGTCGGTGCTGGTCCCGCACTCATGGAACGTTTTATTGAACCCGCGTCATCCCGATGTGGTCCAGGCAGAAATTCGGGAAATCGAAGCTTTCCGCTTTGACCCGCGCCTGTGGCAGCCTTTGGCTGGGGAAGGCTGAATCTTCGATCAGGTCACGTTGACGACTCTTCTCGCCGCCTTCCTCCCCGTCATGGCCGGACTTGATCCGACCACAAGTTGCATCTCAGAGCCACAAGTTGCATCTCATTAAGTGGCTTTTAATAAATGAATCGGTCCGGCATGGTTGGCCGGATAAAGTCCGGCCATGACGACGACGGGACAGCGG
>JARLIN010000544.1 GCA_031291715.1 Rhodopila sp.
GACGTGCCATTAACGTATTGAAACATATCGTAACTAATGTGGATAGCAAGCCGTCAGGGTCTGGGTGGGGCCAGTAAAGGGATAAACGATCGAGCCAACCCAGGGCGAGGCGCTGATCGTCACCACCTCGAAGCTGCCGGATGCACTCTTGCAGGTCGTTGCCGCCGTGACGGTGACGTTGGCTTTGGTGATCATCGCCGATCCGAGCTTGGTTGTCGCCAGATCGACCGCATATTGCTGGGGGCTCTTGGAGGTCGTGCAGGCTGAGGACCCGATCGCCACGCAGCGTGCCGTCTGGGCGGCGACGGCTTGAAGCGTCCCACGGGTCCACATCATCAGTCCCAGTTCAAATCCGCCGAGAAGCATCGCCATCAGGACGCCCGATACCAGAGCGAACTCAAGCGCCGCTGCTCCTTTGATACTCCGGGCCAGCGACTGCCGGGCCATCCGGTTCATTGCAAATGCACCGTGACCGTATCGGTGACCGTCCGGTTGCCGAGCCCGCTGTTCAAGGGAAGGAATGAAGTCAGTTTGTAGGTTGCGGTTATAGTAAGATATTCCCCCGGCCCGGTGGTGCCGGAGGTGCAGATCGAGCTGCAAGCGACCTTCGGCGAGCCGAGCGTGGTGGGCGAACCGGAGGGACAATTGCAGACTGGGGCAGTGCTCGCGGTGACATTTACCCCGGACAGGGACGATGCGTTCTGCACCATCGCCTGGACGTTTGCCAGAGTCACGCTGGTGCCGGTCAGGAAAGCATAATAGGCCCCTTGCGCGACTGCGTTTGCCAGGCAGCTTCGGCTCCACATTGCAAGGCCGAAGTCGGTGGCGCCTGCCAAGACCAGCGCCAGAAGCGGAGCGGCGATCGCAAATTCCACCGCGGCGACCGCACGAGCGTCCCGCGCGCCGGCAGCGCGACGGCAACGGCGGAAAAGGGCAAATCCCTTCATCGTTCTCATTGAACCAACGCCACCGAGCTGGTGGTCAGGCTTCCATAGGTCGGGAGTCCGTACTGGCTGCAATTGGCGGCTAGATTCGCGTTACCACTCAGGGTGACGGTGCTTGCAACGACTTCGGCGCATCCGGTGGAGCCGTCTACGGCGTTACCGCTGAAGCTCAACTGACCGTTTGGGTAGTAGATCAAGCCGGAGAATGTCGAGTTTCCATTGCCACTGAACGAACTGCCACTCGTGCTAGTGCTGGCATAGACGATTCCGGCAGTGGGCCCGCTGGTGGGCGCCGTAACAGAAAACGTCACGTTGCCGGACTCACTGAAGGTTCCGGTGCTGACGATCGTGACTCCGGAGCCGGTCAGACTTGCACCCCCACTCAGACTGATTGAGCCATTCACATAGAATACGCCCGAGCTAAGAGTTGTCTGGCCCCCGGATAGATTGATCCCGCTGTAGCAGGTTATGCCGGACTGCGGGGGGTGCTTGGCATCGATGATAGGACCGCCGGAGCAGGAGGCGGCGGATTGCAGGGCGTTCTGCACCGGCGCCCAACTCGCGTAAGGGTCCGAGATCTGGGCCTGATTGATGAATTTGCCGCCGGTTGCGGTCACCTGGGCATTGCCGCTGGTTGTGATGGTGCCCGAGGCATAAAGCGCTGCCACGGTTATGGTCGCGTTCCCACTAAGGGTGATGCCAGCATCTGAGCGTAACGAACAACTATTGGCGTTTATGGTGGCATTGCCCGACAGGGTGATGTCGGTCCCGGTATCTACACCGGTGGTGTCTCCCCCCAACGTCACGAGGCAGGGTTGAGGACCGGTTTGCGTCGTCACAATCTCGGCCGTTGCGCTGGCACTAAGTGTTTTATTCGGGCCCTTGAGCGCGATTGCGGAGAACAGCAACGGCGCCGTCGTTTGGATTGTCACGGCGAACGCGGTGTCGCTACTGCTTTTCACGCCGCTCGTAATCTGGATCGTGATCATATTGTCGGACAGGGTCCGCGTGGTCGCATTCCAGCTCCGGGTCGTCGCGCCGAGACCGCCGTTGATTTCCGCGACATAAGTAGCCGCGATGGCCGCCATCTGGGCGTTTGAGCCGTTGCTATAGGCTTGCGCCCCGGCGATCGCCGCCATATCGGCGGCCCGTTGCAGTTTTTGTTGCGTAACACTCCACCCATTCACTTCGATACCGAGCGCAAGCCCCATCGCGAGTACCGGTGCGGTCAATCCGACGAGAACTGCAACAGTGCCGCGTCTGTCAAGGTGAAATCTTGCCATCGCCTCTCGTGGTGCAAAAATGACTGGATCAAACGGCGGATTTTCTGCGTGTCTCATGCGTTCCGCCATTGACACTGCTTTTCCATTGATTGCGGAATAGATCACATTATGAGTCCGAATACAACTGGCCACATGGAGGACCACACGCGTTCGCCTTTAGCCACCTGGCCAGTTTCAACCATTGGTTAAGGAAGTGTAAATATACATACGAAAAAGGGGTGAAAGATGCTCATCTTGCAGATTGGTGAACGGCCTTTGCGGCGTAGCCAAGATTCAACAGATTTGGAACGGCAGGGATTCCATCGAGAACGTACCGATACGCTCGAAGAGGCGATTTCGTTCATAGAACTATACGATTTCGACGTTGTTCTCGCGGATTTAGACCTGCGTAAAACGCCGGGTGTCGATATAATTCGCGAGATTCGGGCGGTCTCCCGTGTCCCAATCATCGGGATTACGACATCTCCTGATCCGCGAGCAAAAATTACCGCCCTCGATCTGGGCGCGGACGATGTGCTTACACAGTTGTGCTGTATCGATGAGACCCTGGCGCGCATTCGTGCCGTCGTGCGCCGCCGCTTCGGGCACTCGGATTCCACACTGCGGTGTGGCCGCCTGGACCTGAACCTGGTCGGGCGTGAAGCCAGGATCGACGATGCGCCGCTGCGTCTGGGGCCGAAGGAGTATCTGCTGCTGGAATTGCTGATCCTGAAGCACGGTTCGGCCGTGAGCAAGACGGCGTGCATGACCCACCTGTACGGAACGGATGACTATCCCGAGGCAAAGACGATCGACGTGGTGCTGTGCCGCCTGCGCAAGAGGCTGGCGCCATACGGGCTATCCGACATGATCGAGAGCGTCTGGGGGTATGGTTACAAACTGAAGAATTTGGATGGGGACCATGCCGCGAACCGTATGCCGGCGGCGGTACGGCGGGGGCGATTGGTGCCGGCTTAGTTCGACCGCGTAGAGCTTGGCATGCCGCGCCGAACCCTAGGTCGCTTTGGCTGGCTATGTGTTGTTGTATTCCTGCAGCCATGGACGCCTGTATGGGCGCAGCCGGGTATCGACGAGAATATCGCCTGTGAACGGGCGGCTCAGGATGCCGAGAATGAATTTGGATTGCCGGCCGGAATGCTGCTGGCGATCGGCAAAGTGGAAAGCGGCCGCTGGCGCGATAGTCCGGGCCGATTGGTTCCCTGGCCTTGGACAGCCAACATCGATGGTTCGGCCGAAATATATGGATCGAAAGCCGAGGCAATTGATGCCTTGACGCGGGTTCGGGCGCCGCGACCGACCGACATCGACGTCGGATGCTTCCAGATCAGCCTACATTATCATCCGACGGCTTTCGCGACGATCGCCGATGCGCTCGATCCGGTGGCGAATGCCCGTTACGCGGCGCGGTTCCTACGCGACTTGCGGGAGAGGTTCGGTGACTGGAACCGGGCCGTCGGCGCGTATCATTCCGCGACAGAGCCGTTGGAAACCGCATATCGCGAGCGCGTAATGGCGCATTGGAAGGCCGAGCCGCCGATGGCCGAGGCTGACCAGCCGCGGTGGCGGGTGATTCCGATCGGTGTGACTGTCCAGCCAGCGGTCGGTGTGTGGTCGATGTCGTCGGTACCGGCGGATGCGACAGTCGGAAAATTGCCGCGGGTGATCACACTCCGGGATTAGAGGCGCGACCATGCCCTGGAGGCTGCTTGACGAACGATCGCCAGCGCCTGGCCGCCCTCACTGGCGTCCACCGGCATCCAGTCACCCGCTCCTGGATCGTTGTCCGCCGCACGGCGCAGCACCGCCACCGTGGCGTCGGAGGCATCGCCTTCACGGGATCCGACTCGCTGTTCAAGTAATGGCAGGGGCGCATGCAGCCAGACGCCGAGGAACGGAACCCCGGTTTCTCGGACGGCCGCGGCCAGCCTCGCACGTATGTTGATATCAAGAAACGTTGCGTCAACGATCGTGGTGTGACCAGCAACCGCGGCCGTCCGGACTTGTTCGATCAAGGTATTGTTGGTCGCGATATTGGCGGCTTCGGAATAGGCCTCGGGCGGCAGGCGCGCCTCGGGTGCCATGGCGTGCAGACGTTTGCGGATTTCGTCACTGCGCAGCACCAATGCGCCGGGGGCGGCGCCCAGGTCGGGCGCCAGGGCGCGGGCGAGGGTCGATTTGCCCGTGCCTTGCAGCCCGCCGATCGCAATGACCAAGGGGGATGCCGCCGGCGCC
>JARLIN010000545.1 GCA_031291715.1 Rhodopila sp.
ACCATGACACCCGAGCCGTACACGATCAGATTCAGCAGCGTCGCCGTCACTGGCGTCCATACGATCTGGCGGACCAAAAGACTCGCGGCGAGCCAGATCGCCAGGGCAACAGCAAGCCCCCGCCACGAGGACGGCCGCTTGGCGCCCAGGGCGTAAACAATCAGGAACACGCCGGTTGCGGCGTTCGCTGCAAAGCTGCTCAGGGCACTTGCGGCGACAAAGTCACCGTCATGCTGCATCGCCAGGAAGACGTAGGCGGGCCCCGTCGAAACCGGCAGGCTGGCGATCAAGGCGCCCCAGAGCGGCCCCATGGCTTCGGCCAGGACAGAAGCGAACACGACAACCAATGCCGTCGAGACGGCCTTGATGAGCATGGATACCCACAGAACAGGCATGGATGCGATCCTTCCGCCTGCCAGACGGAACCCGGCGCCCTTCGACAGGACTCGGCAGCCGGATTGGGATCGGGGACGCTTCGTTTCCTGGGCGTCGGTGTGTGTGTCGAGTGCTCCCCTAAAAGGACGGTTTCGTCAATGGGCGAAACCGAGGCGTGATCGTGCCCGGCAGCCGCTGGCACGCGCAGGTGTTGCCGGAAGCGAGCCGGTGCCGCCGGCCTATCCGGTCGGCATGATCCCGGCGCGCCCCGTCACGGCCCGGCGCCATGAAAGAACCCCCTCCGGCCTCTGCCCTCAGAATTTCTCCACCCACGGCCGCAGTTCCACCTCCCACGTCCACGCGCTCCGGGGCTGGTTCGCTACGTGCCAGTACGTCTCGGCGATCGCATCCGGGTCCAGGAAACTGTCCGGATTGTCGTTCGGATCGCGCCGGCTCGCGCTGCGTATCCCGCCGTCGATCACGAAATGCGCGACATGCACCCCCTTCGGCGACAACTCCCGCGCCAGGCTGGACGCCAGGCCGCGCAGGGCGAACTTGCCCATCGCGAACGCCGAGGAGTTCGGATACCCCTTCACGCTGGCGGAAGCCCCGGTCAGCAGGATCGCCCCCGATCCGCGCGCGACCATATGCCGCGCGGCCTGCTGTGCCACCAGGAACCCGCCATACGCACTGACCGAGATCGCCCGCGCGACCTCCGCCGGGTCCAAATCCATCACCGGGCCGTGCGCACGGGCGCTGGCGTTGTAGACGACGATATCCGGCACGCCCTGGGTGGCGATGACCACGTCGAACAGGGCGGCGACTTCCTCGGGTTCGGTGGCCTCGCAGGCGAAGGTAACGCCGGCAGTCTCCTCGGCCAGTTTCGCCAGCTTGTCGGGATCGCGCGACGCCATCGCCACCTGCAAACCCTGTTTGGCGAACAGCCGCGCCAATGAGGCACTCAGACCCGGCCCAACGCCAACGATCAATGCGGTTTTCAATTCCATTTCAACGCCCTCCGGAGATCGGCACTATGACGCCCGTAATATAAGACGCTTCCGGCGAAAGCAGCCATAGCACGGCGGTGGCGACCTCTTCGGTGCTCCCGACACGCCCCATCGGCACGCCGCCGACCATGCGGGTCAGACGGTCCGGCAACCCGGCGCGGGCGTGCAGGTCGGTCTGGATCAGGCCGGGGCTGACCGCGTTCACCCTGATCCCGCGCATCGCGAGTTCCTTGGACGCGCCGATGGTCAGGCTGTCCAGCGCACCTTTTGAGGCCGCGTAGTGAATCCACTCGCCCGCCCCGCCCAGCTCGGCCGCTCGCGAGGAAATGTTGACGATCGCACCCCCGGCCCCACCACGATCGGTGGCCATCCGGGCGACCGCCTCGCGGATCATCAGGAACGGCGCGCGGACGTTCACCGCCAAAACCGTGTCCAGAGTCTGCGTCGTCACCGTGTCGATCTTGCCCATCGGACCCGGCGTGCCGGCGTTGTTGACCAGGGCGGTGACCGGGCCAAGCTGCGCATCGACGGTACGGTAAAGGTCCAGGATCGAGGCCTCGTCGGCCATTTCCGCCCGCACCGCGATGGCTTTCCCGCCGGCGGCGACGATATCGGCCACCACGGCCTCGGCCAGCGCCTGGTTCGACTGATAGGTCAGTGCCACCGCGTAGCCGCGCGAAGCGGCCAGCCTCGCCACCGCCTCGCCGATCCCCTGGCTGCCTCCCGTCACGATCATCACGTCTTGCATCGCGCTTTCCCCCTTCTTTTGCCCGTTCATTCCCGTATCATCGCACGATAACGCGGAAGAGCATGATCTACGCCCGCCGGCGGCGCGCGTGCACGATCATGCTCGGACGAACAAACAAACTGGAGGTGACGGCCGTGCTCGGTTTGATGCAGTCGCAAGGGCTGATGATTTCCTCGATCCTGACCCATGCCGCACGGCATCACGCGTCGGGCGAAGTGGTGTCCCGCACGCACGAGAACACCACCCACCGCTACACCTGGCGAGACGTGGAAGCCCGGTCGCGCCGGCTGGTGCGGGTGCTGCAAAAGCTCGGGATCGGCTCCGCGGACCGCGTCGGCACCCTGGCCTGGAACGGCTACCGGCACCTGGAAGTGTATTACGCGGCCCCGGGCATGGAGGCGATCTGCCACACCATCAACCCGCGCCTGCACCCCGACGACATCGCCTACATCATCAATCATGCGCAGGACAAAGTCCTGTTCGTCGATAGCAGCTTCGCCTCCCTGATCACCGCCATCGCGCCGAAGATCGCCGGCAGCGTGAAGACCGTCGTCATGTTGACCGACCCGGCGAACATGCCGGAGGTGACACTCGCACCCGGCATGACGCTCGTCTGCTACGACCAGCTCATGGAGACGGTGGACGACGACTATGCCTGGCCGACGTTCGACGAGAACACGGCCAGCGCGCTGTGTTACACCTCGGGCACCACGGGCAAGCCGAAGGGCGTACTCTACAGCCACCGCTCGACCTGGGTGCATGCCTTTGCCACCGCATTGCCGGATGTGCTGGACATCCGGGCGAGCAGCCGCGTGCTGCCGGTCGTGCCGATGTTCCACGTCAACGCCTGGGGCATGCCCTATGCGGCGGCGCTGACCGGCGCCTCCATGGTGTTGCCGGGCCGGCACCTCGACGGCGCCAGCATGGCCGATCTGCTGAACAAGGAGCGCGTCACTTTCACCGCCGGTGTTCCCACCGTGTGGCTCGGGCTGCTGCAACACCTCCGCTCCAGCGGGCAGCGGCTGGAGACCGTGCAGCGCATCATGACCGGCGGCTCGGCCGCGCCGCCCCTCCTGATCGAGGCATTCCGCGACGAATACGGCGTGGCGGTCGCGCATGGCTGGGGCATGACCGAGCTCAGCCCCGTCGGCACCTACAACGCGCCGAAACCAGCACAGGCGAAGCTGACGAAGGACCAGGCGGCGGAGCATATGCTGAAGCAGGGCCGCATCCTGCCGGGGATCGACATGAAGATCGTCGATGGCGAAGGCAAGGAACTGCCGTGGGACGGAGTCGCGTTCGGCGACCTGATGGTGCGCGGGCCGTGGATCGCCAGCGCATACTATGGCGATCAGCCCGGCAGCGCGGTGGATAAGGACGGCTGGTTCGCCACCGGCGACGTCGCCACGATCGACCCGGACGGTTTCATGGAGATCACCGACCGGTCCAAGGACGTGATCAAGTCGGGCGGCGAATGGATCAGCTCCATCACCCTGGAGAACATCGCCGTCTCCCACCCCGACGTGGCCGAGGCCGCGGTGATCGCCGCGACCCATCCGAAATGGGATGAGCGGCCGCTCCTGCTGGTGGTGCCGCGGCCGGGGCATACGGTCGATCCGGCCTCGGTGCTGGCACTATATGAGGGCAAGGTCGCGAAATGGTGGCTGCCGGATGAGGTGGTGGTCGTGCCGGAACTGCCGCACACCGCGACCGGCAAGCTGCTGAAGACGAGCCTTCGGACGCGCTACAAAGATCATTATTTGAAAGTGTAGGAGGCTGTGGGGAATAACGCGTTGCCTCTCCCGCACCGTCATGGCCTTCTCCCGCACCGTCATGGCCCCGGGGGGGGCCGGGCGGCGGGGGCCGGCCCCCGGCCCGGGCGCTTGGCGCGGCGGGGGCGGGGCCCGCGGGATTGGGAAATGGGGGTGGTTGGGCCTCAGCT